>NZ_JAQYWT010000349.1:0-193281 GCF_036322545.1 Streptomyces sp. SP18BB07 | reverse complement strand
CCGCCGCCCGGGCGCCGGTGGGGCGGGGGGGGGGGTGTTGTTTTCCGGCCGGCTGGGGCCTTATTTTTTGCGGGGGGGGGGTAACGCCGCGACCAGCCCCCACCCACCCGCACCCGAAAACCCACCCCCCACCCGAACCCATCCATGCACGACCGTTGACCCACATACCGTCCGGTCAGTACGTTCCTCTTCCCCGGAACGTCCCCGCACCCACCGGAGTGTGCTCACATGGACACCGCTCCCGTTTCCGTCCCCACCACCACCCCCCGCCCCCAGAGCCACCGCAAGGTGGCCACCGCCGCGGCGCTCGCCTCGGCGGTGGAGTGGTACGACTACTTCGTCTTCGGCATCGCCGCCGCCCTCGTCCTGGGCGACCTGTACTTCCCGGCCGGCAGCTCCTCCGCAGGGGTCCTCGCCGCGTTCGCCACCTTCGCCGTCGGCTTCCTCGCCCGCCCCCTCGGCGGCGTCGTCGCCGGTCACCTCGGCGACAAACGGGGCCGCAAGCCGATGCTCGTCCTGGCGCTCACCCTGATGGGCGTCGCCACCACCGGCATCGGCCTCCTCCCCACGTACGAGACGATCGGGATCGCCGCCCCGGTCCTGCTCGTCCTCCTCCGCGTCGCCCAGGGCGTGGCCGTCGGCGCCCAGTGGGGCGGCGCGATGCTGCTGGCCACCGAGTACGCCCCCGAGGGCAAGCGCGGGGTGTACGGCAGCTTCGTCCAACTCGGCGTCCCCATCGGTGTGGTGAGCGCCAACACGATGTTCCTGGTCGTGGGCGCGGCCACCAGCGACTCGGCCTTCGCCGCCTGGGGCTGGCGCGTGCCCTTCCTGGTCGGCCTGTTCGTCCTCGGTCTCGCCTGGTACATCCACCGCCACGTCGAGGAGACCCCCGCGTTCCGCGCTGCGGAGCGGGAGTTGGCGGAGAAGGAGAAGGGAGAGAAGAGTTCCCCGCTCAGGACGATCCTGCGCGGTCATCTCGGCACGGTCTTCCTGGCCGGCGGCTCCTTCGCCGTGAACACCGCGACGTTCTACATCCTCATCGCCGGTGTCCTCGACTACACCACCCGCGAACTCGACATGAAACGCAGTGCCGTCCTCGCGGTCTCCCTGTGCGTCAGCCTCACCCAGCTGGTGCTGATCCCCGCCGCCGCGGCCCTCTCCGACCGCGTCGGCAGGATCCGGATCTACGCGTTCGGCGCGGCCGGCATCGCCCTGTGGGCCGTCCCGTTGTTCCTGCTCATCGACACCGGCTCCCTGCTGTGGCTCGCCGTCGGCACCTTCGTCGCCAGCTGCTTCCTCAGCATCATGTACGGCCCCCAGGCCGCCCTGTTCGCCGAGCTGTTCACCCCCGAGATGCGCTACACGGGCGCCTCCCTCGGCTACCAGATCGCCGCGGTGCTCGGCGGCGGCCTCGCCCCGTTCCTGATGGTCCTCCTCCTGGAGGCCACCGGCACGTCCCTCGCGGTGTCCGCGTACATCATCGTGCTCTCGGTGATCGCCCTGATCTCGATCAAGATCCTCGCGGGAAGGGCGAGTTCACGAGCGGAGAGCTAACCCGCTCCGGCTCCCCCCTCGCGCCGACAGTCCCGGCCGCGGCTCCGGACTCCGGTCCGGGGCCGCGGCCCGGTCCGTTCGCGGCGCGGCGCGAGGTGCCCCGCACCCCCGGCGGAGCCCTGTCGGCGGCGCCCTACCGGGGCCCGACCAGCTCGTACTGCTGCTCCAACCCGTCCAGCAGCGCCCGCAGCCCCACCTCGAACGCCCGCTCGTCGACCTTCTGCTGCTGCTCGGCCAGCAGGTGGGCCTGGCCGAGGTGCGGATAGTCGGCGGGGTCGTAGGCGCTCTCGTCGTCCACGAAGCCCCCGGCGAACGAGCCGATCGCGGAGCCCATGATGAAGTACCGCATCAGCGCCCCGATGGACGTGGCCTGGGCCGCCGGCCACCCCGCCTCGACCATCGCCCCGAACACGACGTCCGCGACCCGCAGTCCCGCCGGCCGCCGCCCGGGTCCCCGCGCGAGGATCGGCACGATGTTGGGGTGGTCGCGCAGTGCCGCCCGGTACGACACCGCCCAGTCGTGCAGCGCGGTCCGCCAGTCCCGCCCGTCCCGGAACATCGACAGATCGACCTGCGCGCTCACCGAGTCGGCGACCGCCTCCAGGATCTGGTCCATGGTGCGGAAGTGGTTGTAGAGGGAGGGCCCGCTCACCCCGAGTTCGGCGGCGAGCCGTCGCGTGGAGACCGCCGCCAGCCCCTCCGCGTCCACCAGTGCCCGCGCCGTCTCCACGATGCGGTCGGTGCTCAACAAGGGCTTGCGCGGTCGGGCCATGGCGCACATAGTAGGGCTGCGGCATAAAACTAGCAGTGGTAATTAAATGGAGAACGGACGAGAGGCGGGTCGCGTGAACCTGGAGCTCAGCGAGGAACAGACCGCCGCGCGCCGGCTCGCGAGCGACTTCGTGGAGCGCGAGATCGCCCCGCACGTCATCGACTGGGACCGCGCCGAGAACGTCGACCGGGCGATCGTGAAGAAGCTCGGCGAGGTCGGCTTCCTGGGGCTCACCGTCGACGAGCAGTACGGCGGCTCCGGCGGCGACCACCTCACGTACTGCCTGGTCACCGAGGAGCTGGGCCGCGGCGACTCCTCCGTGCGCGGCATCGTCTCCGTGTCCCTCGGCCTGGTCGCGAAGACGATCGCGGCCTGGGGCGACGAGGAGCAGAAACGCCGCTGGCTGCCGGGGCTCACGGCGGGGGAGTACGTCGGCTGCTTCGGTCTCACCGAACCCGGCACGGGCTCCGACGCGGGCAACCTCGCCACCCGGGCCGTCCGCGACGGCGACAGCTACGTCATCAGCGGCACCAAGATGTTCATCACCAACGGCACCTGGGCCGACGTCGTCCTGCTCTTCGCCCGCTCCACCGACGCCCCCGGCCACAAAGGCGTTTCCGCCTTCCTCGTCCCCACGGACACCCCTGGCCTGACCCGGCGCACCATCCACGGCAAGCTCGGTCTGCGCGGCCAGGCCACCGCCGAACTGGTCCTGGAGGACGTCCGCGTCCCCGCCTCCGCGATGCTCGGCCCCGAGGGCAAGGGTTTCACCGTCGCCATGTCCGCGCTCGCCAAGGGCCGGATGTCGGTCGCCGCCGGCTGCGTCGGCATCGCCCAGGCCGCACTGGACGCGGCGGTCCGCTACGCAGGCGAACGTGAGCAGTTCGGCAGGCCCATCTCCCACCACCAGCTCGTCCAGGAACTCATCAGCGACATCGCGGTGGACGTCGACGCGGCCCGGCTGCTGACCTGGCGCGTCGCCGATCTCGTCGACCGGGGGCAGCCCTTCGCCACCGAGGCGAGCAAGGCCAAGCTCTTCGCCTCCGAGGCCGCCGTCCGCGCCGCGAACAACGCCCTCCAGGTCTACGGCGGTTACGGCTACATCGACGAGTACCCGGCCGGAAAGCTCCTGCGCGACGCCCGGGTGATGACGCTCTACGAGGGCACCAGCCAGATACAGAAACTGCTCATCGGGCGGGCGCTGACGGGCGTTTCGGCCTTCTGAGTCCCGGTGCGCGCGCCGGTTCGGGCGCCGGTGCGGCATGAGTACGGGAGGGCAGCAGGCTGAGTATCCCGACGGATGTGGTTCGGGCCACATCCGTCGAACCATGTCCCCATGAGTGAGACACCGGTCAAGCAGCAGAACACGGCGGCCTTCTACGGTCAGGCCGTCGCCTCCTTCGCCGTCGCCATGGCGGCCACCACCGTCGGCATCTACAACCTCGACGCCGACACCTGGGTCCGCGCCTTCCTGGCCATCGCGGTCCTCTACCTCGTGACCTCGTCCTTCACCCTGGCCAAGGTGATCCGCGACCGCCAGGAGGCCGGCCGGATCGTCAGCCGGGTCGACCAGGCCCGGCTGGAGAAGCTCCTCGCCGAGCACGACCCCTTCGAAAAGCTCTGACGAAAAAAGCTCTGACGAAAAGCTCCGAGGCCGGGCGTGCGGCTCCGGCGCGCGACCCCTGCTGCCGTACGGCACGGCCCTGAGCGGGGCTTCTAAGCGCTCGCTCACCTTCGGCGGTATGGTGGTGCCGAGCCATCGGAAGGGGCGAACGAGCGATGAGTACGGCGGAGGAGACGGCGGGCGGCGAGCCGCAGCCGTGGGGTGAGGTCAACCCGGACGCGGCCCGGCGGCTGCTGGTGGCCGCCGTGGAGGCCTTCGCCGAGCGTGGCTACCACGCGACGACGACCCGGGACATCGCGGGTCGCGCGGGGATGAGCCCCGCCGCGCTGTACATCCACTACAAGACCAAGGAAGAGCTGCTCCACCGGATCAGCCGCATCGGTCACGAGAAGGCCCTGGACGTCCTGCGTACGGCGGCCCGTTCCGAGGGTGGCCCGGCCGACCGGCTGGCCGAGGCCGTGCGCTCCTTCGTCCGCTGGCACGCGGGACAGCACACCGTCGCCCGTGTCGTGCAGTACGAACTCGACGCCCTCGGGCCCGACGCCCGCGCCGAGATCGTCACCCTGCGCCGTGAGAACGACGCGGCCGTGCGCGGCATCATCGAGGACGGCGTCGCCGCGGGCGACTTCGACGTCCCCGACGTCCGCGGCACGTCGATCGCCATCCTCTCCCTCTGCATCGACGTGGCCCGCTGGTTCAACGTCAACGGGTCCCGCACCCCCGACGAGGTCGGCACCCTCTACGCGGACCTCGTCCTGCGCATGGTGGGCGCGAAGAAGTGACCCTCGGCGATCGGACCGACCGTCGAAACATTCGAACTCTCTGGCCGGTGATTTGATCCCTTCCGCCGGGCTCTTGGCGGGTTGTCGCTGGTGCGGACCGCGAATGTTTCGGGCTCGATGCCGAAAGTATTGACAGTTGGCAGGGGCAGGCCAACACTCCCGGGATGACAGGGCGAACCCCACGAGCCCGAGGAGGACGCGCGCGTATGAGCGACGCACCCGCACCCGCACCCGCACCAGAATCCGCACCCACCCCGCCCCCCAGCCGCAGGCTCTTCATGAGCGGTGTCTGCGCCACCGCCATGGCCGCGGCGACCACGCTGGCCCTGCCCGGCACGGCCCGCGCGGACACGGTCGTCACCACCAACCAGACCGGCACGAACAACGGCTTCTACTACTCGTTCTGGACCGACGCCCCGGGCACGGTCTCCATGACCCTGGCCTCCGGCGGCACCTACCGGACCTCCTGGCGGAACACCGGCAACTTCGTGGCCGGCAAGGG
Organism: Streptomyces sp. SP18BB07; assembly: GCF_036322545.1. Taxonomy (NCBI): domain Bacteria; kingdom Bacillati; phylum Actinomycetota; class Actinomycetes; order Kitasatosporales; family Streptomycetaceae; genus Streptomyces; species Streptomyces sp. SP18BB07. The sequence goes on along the minus strand of NZ_JAQYWT010000349.1, from coordinate 188,047 downwards.
CTGGAGCAACGGCTCCCGCAGGACCGTCACCTACTCGGGCACCTTCAGTCCGTCCGGCAACGCCTATCTGACCCTCTACGGCTGGACGGCCAGTCCGCTCATCGAGTACTACATCGTCGACAACTGGGGCACCTACCGGCCCACGGGCACGTACAAGGGCACGGTCACCAGCGACGGCGGCACGTACGACATCTACAAGACCACGCGGTACAACGCCCCCTCCGTCGAGGGCACCCGCACCTTCGACCAGTACTGGAGCGTGCGGCAGTCGAAGCGGACCGGCGGAAACATCACCACCGGCAACCACTTCGACGCCTGGGCCCGCGCGGGGATACCCCTCGGCAGCTTCCGCTACTACATGATCATGGCCACCGAGGGATACCAGAGCAGCGGCAGCTCCAGTATCACGGTGTCCCCGTGAGCACCGGACCGCGCCGCTCGCCGCGGCGATCGGTGCACCGGCTGGCGGTCGTCGCCACGGCCCTGATGAGCGCCGTACCCCTGACGCTCACCGCCGCCACGGCGGCACCGGAGCGGGCCGCCGCCTGCACCGGCTATGTCGGGCTCACGTTCGACGACGGTCCGTCCACCAGCACGCAGTCCCTGCTGACCGCGCTGCGGCAGAACGGACTGAGGGCCACCATGTTCAACCAGGGCCAGTACGCCGCCGCCAACCCCGCCCTGGTCCGGGCGCAGGTAACCGCCGGCATGTGGGTGGCCAACCACAGCTACACCCACCCGCATCTGACCCAGCTGAGCCAGGCGCAGATCGACTCGGAGATCTCCCGGACCCAGGCGACGATCGCGAGCGCGGGAGGCGGCACCCCGAAGCTGTTCCGGCCGCCGTACGGCGAGACCAACGCGACGGTGAAGGCGGTCGCGGCCAGGCACGGCCTGACCGAGATCATCTGGAACGTCGACTCGCAGGACTGGAACGGCGCGAGCACCGACGCGATCGTGCAGGCCGCGGCCCGCCTCACGAACGGCCAGGTCATCCTCATGCACGACTGGTCCGCGAACGCGCGCGCGGCGCTCCCGCGCATCGCGCAGGGACTGTCCGCCCGAGGTCTGTGCGCGGGGGCGATCTCACCGCAGACCGGCCGCGCCGTGGCGCCCGGGTAGGACTCGCTCGTGGCGCGGCGGTCGCGAACGCCGCGCCACTGTCGAGCTCAGAAGTAGTACCGGGACACCGACTCGGCCGCGCACACCGGCTTCTCGCCGCCCTCGCGTTCCACGACGACCGCGGCCGTGACCTGGACACCCCCGCCGACCTCCGTGACGTCCTGGAGGGTCGCGGTGGCGCGCAGCCGGGAACCGACCGGGACCGGCGCCGGGAAGCGGACCTTGTTGGTGCCGTAGTTCACGCCCATCTTGACGTTGTCGACCTTGAGGACCTGCGGAACGAACAACGGCAGCAGGGACAGGGTCAGATAACCGTGGGCGATGGTCGTCCCGAACGGCCCGGCCGCCGCCTTCTCCGGGTCCACATGGATCCACTGGTGGTCACCGGTGGCCTCGGCGAAGAGATCGATCCGCTTCTGGTCGACCTCCAGCCAGTCGCTGTACCCCAGCGACTCGCCCACCGCCGCCTTCAGCTCCTCGGCGGACGTGAAGATCCTAGGCTCTGCCATGTCTCGGCCTCCCTGGTCCCGATGTCTAAGCGACTGCTTAGCATGGTCGGCCGCGCGATCCCTGTCAACGGACCGTGACCCTTTCGGGTATGGGTAGGCTCGGCGGGGTGCCCCAGATCCCTGAGAAGATCCACGAGTTGACCGTCGGCCAGCTGTCGGCCCGTAGCGGTGCCGCCGTCTCCGCGCTGCACTTCTACGAGTCCAAGGGGCTGATCAGCAGCCGCCGCACCACGGGCAACCAGCGCCGTTACAGCCGGGACGCTCTGCGCCGGGTGGCCTTCGTCCGTGCCGCGCAGCGCGTCGGCATCCCGCTCGCCACGATCCGCGAGGCGCTCGCCGAACTGCCCGAGGAACGGACACCGACCCGGGAGGACTGGGCCCATCTCTCCGAGGCCTGGCGGTCCGAGCTGGACGAACGGATCAGGCAGCTGAACCGGCTGCGGGACCATCTCACCGACTGCATCGGCTGCGGCTGTCTGTCCATGGACACCTGTGTGCTCTCCAACCCCGACGACATCTTCGGTGAACGGCAGAGCGGCTCCCGCCTCCTGGTCGAGCGCCGGAAGGCCGAACAGCGGGAACCCGGGAGCTGACACGGCAGCTCCCGGGCCCCGGACCCCACGAGTCCCCCGGAGATCCCGTGGGGGGCTGATGTCACCCGGGCGCGGCCCTCACTCGTACTCCGTGCCGCCCTTGCGGGTCAGATACGCCGGGCTGACCGCCTTGGCGACGGCCCGCCCGCCGGTCACGGGGCTGTACCGCTCGGTGGCCGGCCGGATCACGACGCCCTCGCGCAGGTGCAGTGCGCGCCCGGAGACCGTCTCCCGTCCACTGGCCACCTCCAGGACCCGGTCGACGGCGTACGGGCCCTCGTACAGCCGTGGTACCAGCGGCAGTTCGCCGTCGAGCAGGTCGGGCAGCTCCGTGGAGTCCAGCCAGCGGACCCGGCCGTCGATGTCCACGGAGACGTCGAACACGGCGTACCCGAGGGTGTCGCGGCGGCCGTCCGCGCCGTACGTCAGGTCCTGCACCCCGGCGCCGTAGACCTCGCCGAAGATCCCGACGCGGCGCGCGCCGAGCCGCTCGGCCAGCCGGGCCGCGACCTCGCCCACCCGGTGACCGTGGACGGCACGCCAGTACAGATTGCGCGGATCCTCCTTCAGGGCCAGGGACTTCGACCCGAAGCCCTTCGAGGACACCTGGACCCGGCCGCCCTCGGCGAGGTACGTGACCAGGCAGGCCGTGCCGTGCAGCTTCTCCGTCAGGACGACCGGCTCGCCGGGCGTGAAGATGCCGGGGTGGCGCTGGATGTTCTCGATGTCAACCCAGGGCAGCAGATCCGGCGCTGACTCGACCTCACCGCTCATCGTGGGCGGGATCGGCGGCACCCATTTGACGATGCCGAGCCGCTCCGCGAAGTCCGTGCCGTCGGTGACGGCGGCCGTGAGATCGACGTCCGCGAGGGCCCTCGGCCGGCAGACGATGCCCTGCGACAGCTCGCCCCGCAGCCGTACCGCCTTCACCCGGTCCGAGTTGCCGCCCGCCAGCCGGCCGGTGAGCCCCAACTCCTCGATCAGCGCGGTGGGGAGCACGGACTGCTCCGGGATGTACACGGCGGTGTCACCGGTGCGGTACGCCCCCTTCGCCACGACGGCTCGATACAGGCCCACCTGGGCCAGTTCGAGCGCGTCGGCGTTCGGGTGTTCGTGGATCGTCAGCACTTCGGCGGTGACGCGCAGCGTCGACATCGGCCTCTCCTCGGTCCTGGGCAGCTCAGGGGTGTCTCATCGACCCCAACTGTCCGGACGGGAAAGGGGTGGAGCGAGTGGATTTCGGACTGGTAAGAGCGCCCGCGCCGGAACCGCTTTCACCGCAGCCGTGTCATGGACACGGAGGGGTGGCGCGGCGCGTCCCCCGGCGAGGCAGGGCAAGAACACAGCAGGGGCACAGTTAGGGCGAGGAGCGCCGATGAGCGTTGTCATCTGTTCGCTGAAGTGGGAGAAGGCACACTCGGGGACGCAGCGGATCAGCTACGACCCGGACGGCTACCACCTGGTGCGCTTCCCGTACGAGGCGACCGAGGAGTCGTACGACCCCTGGAAGATGCACGACCCGGCGCAGGGCGGTGGCACCGCCGCCAAGTTCCCCGACCCGCGCTCCGGACTGATCTGGCCCAGCCACGACGGCTGGGGCGTGCTGTCGGCGATGGTGTTCTGGGAGGCCGACGCCAGGACTCTGGAGTACCGCACCCGCTTCGTGCGCGACCCTCTGAACCTGACGAAGAAGAAGTACGACTCCACGGGCACGACGGACAGTGTGAGCACCCGGGGCGGTCAGTACCGCACCTGCGTGTGGCAGATGTTCGTGCACAAGGGCATGCCGTTGGGCCTGAAGATATCCGCGCGGGGGTCGGGGGACATCAAGCGGGCCACGGCGATCACCCTCGCCGAGTTCAAGCTCGCCATCCACACGGACGTCCGACGGCCGTAGCCGGCACGCCGTACCGGAGCACCGTGGACGCACAAACAGGGGGGTGCGGCATCCCCGGCGCACCCCCGCCGCGCTAGGCCGAGACCAGCAGCCGCCCGCGCCTGGACTCCGCCAGGGCCTCGGGTGTGAGCACCGGTCGTGGCACCACGATTCCGCACTCCGTGCAGACCGGGCCCGAGGACGGTTCATGGGCCAGGTCGTACATCCAGACGAGGCGCTCGCCCTCGCACACCGGGCAGGTCGAGCCCGGTTCGCGCTCCAGCGCGGCGATGAGCCGGCGCAGCACCTCCGCCAGGGGTTCCCGGGGATGGACCTTCGGGTCGTCGCACCACGCGACGCCGAAACCGCCCCAGGTCAGCCGGTGCCAGTCGTCGACACTGCCCGGCCTGCGCAGCCCGTCGTACTTCTCCTTCTTGCGGCGCCGCGCGAACTGCACCTCGTAGTCGAGCCAGACGGAGCGGGCCTCTTCCAACTCCTCCAGTGCGGCCACGAGCCGCGCCGGGTCGGGGTTGCGGTCCTCGGGGCCGAAGCCGGCCCGCGAGCACAAGTGGTCCCACGTCGCCCGATGCCCGTAGGGGGCGAACCTCTCAAGGCACTTGCGCAGCGAATAACGCCGCAGTGCCAGGTCGCACCTGGGATCTCGCACCTGTCTTGCCAGACTCCGGAAACCGGCCATCGCCCTGCACCTCCGTCACACCTGCACCTGTACTTCGGTCACTTCGGCGTCGTCGTCGGGACGTCGCCGAATAGACGTATCGACACGCGATTCGGCTCCATCCGATTTCCGATGACCTCCATAAGTCGTCTGCTGAGCCGTTCACGGACCGTTCCTGCCTACGCCTGACTGCCTCTGACTTCTTGTCGCGCTTCTCGTCGCGCTTCTCGTCGCGCTTCTTCTTGTGCTTCCTCTTGGGCTTACGACTACTTCTGAGTACCTGTTCACGCTGTGCGTCACCTGTCCGTCGACGGTGATCCCAAAAACGTGACGCTTGCTCATCTTCAAAGTCGGGGATACCGGCGGTAACATCCGGCCCACCCCCGTCAGGAGGAGCTGCCATGCCCTGGCGCACCCCACGCACCTCACGCAACGCACCGGACAGACTGAGAACTCCTCGTGGATTCCCGGAGTTCCTCAAGGCCGCCTCCCTATGCGCGCTCGTTGCCGGTCTTTTGTCGCCTCTTTCCCCGGCTTCCCCGGCGGCGGCCGCCGACACCGGATCCGTGCAGGCCGCGGCGGTCACCGACCACTGCGGCGGACAGTGCTCCGACATCCTGCCGCCCGGCCAGAACGGCAACGCCACCCTCGCCCAGATCCTCCTCAACCAGGGCTTCGGCTCCATGCCGGAGAACGCGAGCAACCAGCTCGGCCCCTACAACAACCTGGCCACCGGATACCCGGGCCTCACCAACTCCACCATCAACACCTTCTTCAACGACGCCTCCTTCGGTGTCGCCGCCGACCAGGTCGCCTCCACCCTGAAGCCGGCCGGCCGCACCGACGTCACGATCGTCCGCGACAAGAAGACCGGTGTGCCGCACATCACGGGCACCACCCGCTACGGCACCGAGTTCGGCGCGGGCTACGCCGCCGCCCAGGACCGGCTGTGGCTGATGGACGTCTTCCGGCACGTCGGCCGCGGCAAGCTGACCCCGTTCGCGGGCGGCGCCCCCTCCAACCAGGGCCTGGAGCAGGAGTTCTGGCGCCACGCCCCCTACACCGAGGCCGACCTCCAGGCCCAGATCGACAAGGCGGTGGCCACGAACGGCGAGCGCGGGCAGCTGGCCCTCGCCGACGTCAACGCCTATGTCGCCGGCATCAACGCCTACATCGACGCCTCCGACAGCGCCCGCAACTACCCCGGCGAGTACGTCCTGACCGGCCACAAGGACTCCGTCACCAACGCCGGCACCATCGAGAAGTTCAAGCCCACCGATCTGGTCGCCCTGGCCTCCGTCATCGGCGCCCTCTTCGGCTCGGGAGGCGGCGGCGAGGTCAACAACGCCCTGTCCCTGCTGGCCGCCCAGGAGAAGTACGGCGTCACCGAGGGCACCAAGGTCTGGGAGTCCTTCCGCGAGCGCAACGACCCCGAGGCCGCCCTCACCGTCCACGACGGCAGCTTCCCCTACGCCACCAAGCCCGCGAACCCGCAGGGCATGGCCCTCCCCGACGACGGCACGGTCGCCGAGGAGCCCCTCGTGTACGACCGCACCGGCAGCGCCGCCACCTCGGTCTCCAGGAACCTCTCCTCGCAGGCCACCGACAGCGCCCTCAGCTCGGCCCGGCGCGGCATGTCCAACGCCCTCGTCGTCAGCGGCGAGCACACCGCGAGCGGCCACCCCGTCGCCGTCTTCGGCCCGCAGACCGGCTACTTCGCGCCCCAACTCCTCATGCTCCAGGAGATCCAGGGCCCGGGCATCAGCGCCCGCGGCGCCTCCTTCGCGGGCCTGAGCATGTACGTCGAGCTGGGCCGGGGCCAGGACTACGCCTGGAGCGCCACCACCTCCGGCCAGGACATCATCGACGCGTACGCGGTCGAGCTGTGCCAGGACGACGTCCACTACCTCTACCGCGGCACCTGCACGGCCATGGAGAAGATCGAGCAGACCAACGCCTGGAAGCCGACCACCGCTGACTCCACCCCGGCGGGCTCGTACCGTATGCAGGTCTGGCGCACCAAGTACGGCCCCGTGACCCACCGCGCCACGGTCGACGGCAAGAAGGTCGCCTACACCACCCTGCGTTCCTCGTACCTGAACGAGGCCGAGTCGATCATCGGCTTCCAGATGCTGAACGACCCGGACTACGTCAAGGGCCCCGAGACCTTCCAGAAGGCCGTCCAGAACATCAACTACACGTTCAACTGGTTCTACGCCGACTCCGAGCACACGGCGTACTACAACAGCGGCGACAACCCGGTGCGCGCGGCGAACGTCGACCCCGAGTTCCCGGCCTGGGCGCAGTCCGCGTACGAGTGGCGGGGCTGGAACCCGACCACCAACACCGCCGACTACACCCCGCCGGCCCAGCACCCCAACTCCGTCGACCAGGACTACTACATCTCCTGGAACAACAAGCAGGCCGCCGACTACACCACCGCCCCCTGGGGCAACGGCTCCGTCCACCGCGGCAACCTTCTCGACGACCGCGTCAAACGCCTGGTCGCCGCGGGCGGCGTCACCCGGGCCTCACTGACGAAGGCCATGGCCGAGGCGGGCCTCGCCGACCTGCGGGCCGAGGACGTCGTCCCCGACCTGCTCAAGGTCATCAACAGCAGCACGGTCACGGACTCCGCGGCCGCAGCGGCGGTCACCAAGCTCCAGACCTGGGTCACGTCCGGCTCGAAACGCACGGAGACCTCCGCCGGTTCGAAGACCTACGCCGACGCCGAGGCCATCCGCATCCTGGACGCCTGGTGGCCCCTGCTGGTGAAGGCCGAGTTCGAACCCGGCCTCGGCACCGACCTCTACAACGCCATCACCGCCAACCTGCCCGTCGACGAGTCCCCGTCCGCCGCGCACGGCCCGACCGGCTCCCACGCCGGCAGTTCCTTCCAGTACGGCTGGTGGAGCTACGTCGACAAGGACATCCGCTCGGTGCTGGGCGAGACGGTGCGGGGCCCGCTGGCCAACCAGTACTGCGGCGGCGGCAGTCTCGGCGCCTGCCGCACCCTCCTGATCAACACCCTCAAGGAGGCGGCCGGCAAGACCGCCGCGCAGGTCTACCCCGGCGACGCGTACTGCTCGGCGGGCGACCAATGGTGCGCCGACTCGATCATCCAGCAGCCCCTGGGAGGCATCAAGCACAACAAGATCAGCTGGCAGAACCGGCCGACCTACCAGCAGGTCGTGGAGTTCACCTCACACCGGTGAGCCCCGGCCGTCGCCTGCGGGCGACGCCGGTGAACGCGTGACGGCGGCGGGCCGGAATCAGGCGATACGGCCCGCCGCCAGCACCACCCGGGCCAGCTCACGGTGGCAGATGTCACTGTGGGCGCCGGAGGGCGCGCCGCCGCGCTTGACCACGGCCGAGGCGTCGATGTTCACACACCCCGTCGTCGGCAGCTGGGCCTTGAGCGCGTCGGCCAGCTTGAACGACCGCGTGCCCTTGACGGCCTGCACGCCGCCGTAGCCGAGGGCGCCCCATTTCCTGCCCAGCAGGCTGTTGACGCTCAGTCCCAGCACCGTACGCGCGTCGCCCGCCATCCGGGAGGCCAACGGGTAGATCGTGCCGAGCGCCGAGTCGTGTTTGGAGTGGCAGCAGACCAACGGGCCGTCGATCCGCTTCTGTTGCCCGCTCAGCACGCCGCTCGCCCCCGGGTCGTGCGGCAGCCGGGCCGCGAACGCGTAGTGCGAGAAGGCGGCCTGAAGGAGCGTCACCGACTTGACACTGTGCGCGCCCTCGGGCAGCCCGCGCAGCGCGAACGACACCAGACGGGCACCGAAGCTGTGCCCGACGAGGTGCACCCGTACCTGCGGCGAGGTCCGCGCGAGCCGTCCGAGCAGCGGCCCGAGGCCCCGCTCGCCGACCGTCCCCGCCCGGCGCTTCATCGCGAAGTAGGTCGCCTGACGCAGGAGTTCGTGGGCGCCGTCCCACGCCCGGGGCGGCGTGACGGCGGCCCCGGTGGGCACCCCCGAGGTCTCGACCTCCGCCAGCGCCGCCGCGAAGTCCGCGCACACCGCCACCGTGTCCCCGCACAGCATCCCGGGCAGACCCTCCGGTACCCCCTCCGTGACGGTGTCCGCCGCGAACGCGCCCTGCGGCCCCTGCGGCTCCACCTCGACCAGCAGCCGCACGAGCCGGCCGAACTCCTCCAACGAGGCGTCCTCGTCCGGCCGTTGCTCCAGCAGTCGGGCGAGCTGCTCGACGACGGTGGCCCGCTCGGGGAAGACCTCCACCAGCGCGTTCCGAGTGTGCTTGTCGAGCGCGGGGCGGCCGGGCGCGAGGGCCGGCACCGGCTTGAAGTCCGGGATCGGCTCGTCGGAGAACCGCATCGAGGGCCACAGCACACCGACGTATCCCAGCCTGGCGTTCGGTGCGAGGACGGGGAACGGCTCGAAGAAGCGGCTGTAGAGCCGGGTCGCGCCGGACCGGTCGCTGTTCCAGCCGTGCGCGAAGACGACCAGATCCGCCACCGCGCGCTTCCGTACGCCGTCGAGCAGCCGGTCCCGTTGACCGGTGTCCATGTCCCCGTCCGCGTCGAAGGTCAGTTCCCAGTAGGGAGTCACGCTCATTCCCGGATCCGCCATGACGAGCCCCCTTCGGCCCCCGTTGGTGATGCGCTCAGGCGCATGGTCCTGCCAACGGCGAAAGATGGCCATACGTCACGTACGACCGGACTCGTGATCCGAACACCAGGCCCTAGCGGTACAGCAGATACTCCTTGCGCACCCTGCGGAACGCGGCCAGCTCCTCCTGCCAGCCGGCCACGACCTCGTCCGTGTCCGCCCCCGCGTCGATCATCGTCCGCACCCGTGCCGAACCGGTCAGCTTGTCGATCCAGTTGTCCGGCCGCCAGGCGAAGCCGCTCCACACCGCCCTGGCGGTCACGAGCAGACCGATCCCGGTGCGCACGGGGTCGTACGCGGCCCGGTCGTGGACATGGATCTGCACACCACCGACGGTCTTCCCCTGGAACTTGGAGAACGTCGGCGCGAAGTACGCCTCCCTGAAGTGCGCGCCGGGCAGGCCCAGTTCGTTCGCGGCAGCCGCCCACCGCCGGTCGATCCCCTCCGCGCCGAGCAGCTCGAACGGCCGCGTGGTGCCCCGCCCCTCCGACAGGTTCGTCCCCTCGAAGAGACACGTCCCGGCGTAGACGAGCGCGGTGTCCGGCGTCGGCATGTTCGGGCTCGGCGGCACCCACGGCAGCCCGGACTCGTCGTAGAACCGCGACCGCTTCCACCCCGACATCAGTACGGTCTCCAGCGGTACGGGCGTGGTGAGGAACTCCCCGTTGAACAGGCGCGCCAGCTCGGCCACCGTCATCCCGTGCGCCTGCGCGATGGGCTGCCGCCCGACGAACGTCGCGAACTCCTTGTGCAGCACCGGCCCTTGGGCGCCGCGTCCGGTCACCGGGTTCGGCCGGTCCAGCACGACGAGGCGCTTCCCGGCCAGTTGAGCCGCCTCCATGCAGTCGTACAGCGTCCAGATGTACGTGTAGAAGCGGGCGCCCACGTCCTGGATGTCGAAGACGACCGTGTCCACGCCGGAGGCGGTGAAGATGTCCGCGAGGGGACGGCCGCTCTTCTGGTACGTGTCGTACACGGGCAGCCCCGTCGCCGGGTCGTCGTGGCGGCCCTCGGAGCCGCCGGCCTGGGCGGTGCCGCGGAAGCCGTGCTCCGGACCGAAGACGGCCCTCAGGTCGACGCGGTCGTCGGCGTGCATCACGTCGACGATGTGGCGGGCGTCGCGGGTGACACCGGTGGGGTTGGTGACGATGCCGACCTTCTGGCCGCCGAGGAGTTTGTAGCCGTCGTGGGCCAGGCGCTCGAAGCCGGTGCGGGGCCCTGGGCGGGCCGCCTCGGCCGGGGGTGCGGTGGTGAGGCCGGCGGTGGCCGCCGTCGAGGCGGTGGCTGCCGTGGAGGCGGCGAGGAAGGTGCGGCGGGAGAGGTGCATGGGGGTGACCTCCGGGTCGCGGGCGCGGTCGCTGTTCGCTGTCGTGGAAGCGGTGCTTGGGGAAAGCTAAGCGCTTCCGCGGGGGGTTTGTCGTCCGCGGGTTGGGTGTGGCTGGTCGCGCAGTTCCCCGCGCCCCTTCGGGGCGGGGTTGGTGGCGCCCTTTCTCTGGGACATACCGACCGGTTAGTCTGGTCCCCTTGGTGGGCGTTGCTGATGTGTCGCGTCGAAGGAGACCGATCGTGGGAACTGCGCAGGGTGCGGGTGTGGTCGTAACCGGAGCCGGTGGGGGGATCGGTGCCGCTCTGGCGCGGCGGTTCGCTGCCGAGGGGGCCCGGGTCGTCGTGAACGACCTCGACGCGGACCGGGCGAAGGCCGTGGCCGACGAGATCGGGGGGATCGCGGTGCCCGGGGACGCCTCGGCGATCGTCACGGCGGCGCGCGACGCGCTCGGCGGGGACGTGGACGTGTACTGCGCGAACGCCGGACTGGCCTCCGGGGGCACGGAGGCGGCCGACGAGAAGGTGTGGGCGCTCGCCTGGGACGTCAACGTGATGGCGCACGTCCGGGCGGCCCACGAGCTGCTGCCGGCGTGGCTGGAGCGCGGCAGCGGGCGTTTCGTGTCAACGGTCTCGGCGGCCGGGCTGCTGACGATGATCGGCGCGGCCCCCTACAGCGTCACCAAGCACGGGGCGTACGCCTTCGCCGAGTGGCTCTCCCTCACCTACCGCCACCGGGGCGTCAAGGTGCACGCGATCTGCCCGCAGGGGGTGCGCACCGACATGCTGACGGCCTCCGGCAGCGCGGGCGACCTGGTGCTCGCGCCGACCGCGATCGAGCCGGAGGACGTGGCCGACGCGCTCTTCGAGGGCATGGAGAAGGACCGCTTCCTGATCCTGCCGCACCCCGAGGTGGCCGGTTACTACGCGGCCAGGGCCGCCGATCCGGACCGCTGGCTGACGAACATGAACCACATCCAGCAGAAGTGGGAGACGACCGGCTGACCGCCCTGCCCGGCGGCCGGACGCCGGAGAGTGGGATGATCCTCCGGCGGGAGCGCCCGATTCCGCCCGATCGGGAACCGGTCGGGCGGCCGGCGGGCGACCGGTAGGCGACAACAGAACCTCGGAAGGCAGGTGGCGGCAGTGCCCAGGACCACGGACGGAGACGGAACGCCCGTCCCGCAGCGGCTGCTGGCCGCCGCCACCCGGCTCTTCGCCGAGCGGGGCTACGACCGCACCTCCGTGCAGGAGATCGTCGAGGCGGCCGGCGTCACCAAGGGCGCGCTGTACCACTACTTCGGCTCCAAGGACGACCTGCTGCACGAGGTGTACGCGCGCGTGCTGCGGATCCAGCAGGAGCGGCTGGACGCGTTCGCGGGGGCCGACGCGCCGGTGGAGGAGCGGTTGCGGGGGGCCGCGGCGGATGTCGTCATCACGACGATCGACAACCTCGACGACGCGTCGATCTTCTTCCGGTCCATGCACCACCTGAGCCCCGAGAAGAACAAGCAGGTGCGTGCGGAGCGTCGCCGGTACCACGAGCGCTTCCGGGCGCTCGTGGAGGAGGGCCAGGAGACCGGGGTCTTCTCCAAGGCGACCCCGGCGGACCTGGTGGTCGACTACCACTTCGGCTCGGTCCACCACCTGTCGACGTGGTACCGCCCTGACGGCCCGATGGGCCCCCAGGAGGTCGCGAACCACCTGGCGGACCTGCTGCTGAGGGCCCTGCGACCGTAGGGCGCGTTATAGCTCGGGGGTGCGGGTTCGAAGGCGACCGCAGGCCCGGTGGGGCTTCTCGCGCAGTTCCCCGCGCCCCTTGAAAGACCAGGGTCCGGCGGTTTTGAACGGCGACGGGGCTGCGGGCCGAAAAGCACGGGGCGCAGCCCCTGCCTTTTCAGGGGCGCGGGGAACTGCGCGACCAGCCCCACGCACCCGCACCCGCCGACGAACCCGCACCCCCACCCACCGGGCGCCCCGGCCTCACACGTACCGCTTCAGCTCCCGCCGGGCCAGCGACCGCTGATGCACCTCGTCAGGCCCGTCCGCGATCATCAGCGTCCGCGCCCCCGCGTACAGCTCGGCCAGCGGGAAGTCCTGACTGACACCCCCCGCACCGTGCAGCTGGATCGCCCGGTCGATGATGTCCACGACCGTCCGGGGCGTGGCGATCTTGATCGCCTGGATCTCCGCGTGGGCCCCCTTGTTGCCCACCGTGTCCATCATCCAGGCCGTCTTCAGCACCAGCAGCCGCAGCTGCTCGACGGCGACCCGCGCGTCGGCGATCCAGTTGTGCACGACCCCCTGCTGCGCCAGCGCCTTGCCGAAGGCCTCCCGCGCCACCGCCCGCCGGCACATCAGCTCGATCGCCCGCTCGGCCATCCCGATGAGCCGCATGCAGTGGTGGATGCGCCCGGGACCCAGCCGCGCCTGAGCGATGGCGAAGCCGCCGCCCTCCTCGCCGATCAGGTTCGACGCCGGCACCCGCGCACCCTCGAAGACCACCTCGGCGTGACCGCCGTGGTAGTGGTCCTCGTACCCGAAGACCCGCATCGCCCGCTGCACGGTGACACCCGGGGTGTCACGCGGGACCAGGATCATCGACTGCTGGCGGCGGATGTCGGCGCCGTCCGGGTCCGTCTTGCCCATCACGATGAAGATCTGGCAGTCGGGGTTCATGGCCCCGGAGATGTACCACTTGCGTCCCGTGATGACGTAGTCGTCGCCGTCGCGCTCGATCAGCGTGGTGATGTTGGTGGCGTCCGACGACGCCACCTCCGGCTCGGTCATCGCGAACGCCGAGCGGATCTCACCGGCGAGCAGCGGCTCCAGCCACTGCTTCTTCTGGGCCTCGTCGCCGAACTGACTCAGCACCTCCATGTTGCCCGTGTCGGGCGCGGCGCAGTTCAGCGCGGTCGGCGCCAGCTGCGGGGACCGGCCGGTGATCTCGGCGAGCGGCGCGTACTGGAGGTTGGTGAGCCCGGCGCCGTACTCCGAGTCGGGCAGGAAGAGGTTCCACAGGCCCTGCCTGCGGGCCTCGGCCTTCAGCTCCTCCACCACGGCCGGCGTGTCCCACGGCGAGTCCAGCTCGGCCCGCTGCTCCTCGGCCACGGCCTCCGCCGGGTACACGTGCTCGTCCATGAAGGCGAGGAGCTTGGCGCGCAGCTCCTCCGTACGCGCGTCGAATGCGAAGTCCATGGGGATCAGCCTTCCTGGGAGCCGGAACCGGAGCCGGTACGAAGAGTCGTCAGGCCGTGTTCGATGAAGACGGGGACCAGGTCGCCGATGCGGTCGAAGCCGCGGCCGACCGTCTGGCCGAGGGTGTACCGGTAGTGGATGCCCTCCAGGATCACGGCGAGCTTGAACCACGCGAACGCCGCGTACCAGGACACCGAGGAGACGTCGCGGCCCGAGCGCGCCGCGTACCGCTCGATGATCTCGGCCGGATCCGGGTGCCCGGCGGCCGCCGCGGTCGTCGAGACGGGGGAGTCGGGCGTGGCCAGCGGCACGCTGTACATCACCAGCAGGCCCAGGTCGGTGAGGGGATCGCCGAGCGTGGACATCTCCCAGTCGAGGATGGCCTTGATCGCGTCGTCCTCGCCCAGCAGCACGTTGTCGAGTCGGTAGTCGCCGTGGACGACCGTCGCCGTGGGGGAGTGGGGGAGCCGGCGGCCCAGCGTCGCGTGGAGCTCGTCGATGCCGGACAGTTCGCGGTTGCGGGAGGCGTCCAACTGCTTGCCCCAGCGCCGCAGTTGCCGGTCCAGGAAGCCCTCGGGGCGCCCGAAGTCGGCGAGGCCCACCTCGGCCGGGTCCACCGCGTGCAGTTCGACGAGGGTGTCGACCAGGCCCAGCAGAGCGGCCCGGGTGCGCTCGGGACCGAGGGGCGCCAGCTGCTCGGCGGTGCGGTACGGGGTGCCCTCGACGAAGTCCATGACGTAGAAGGGCGCGCCGAGCACGTCCTCGTCCTCGCAGAGCAGCACGGGGCGGGGCACGGGGACGTCCGTCGGGTGCAGCGCGCTGATCACGCGGTGCTCCCGCTTCATGTCGTGCGCGGTCGCCAGCACATGGCCCAGCGGCGGCCGCCGTACGACCCACTTCGCGGTGCCGTCCGTGACCTCGTACGTCAGGTTCGACCGCCCGCCCTCGATCAGCCGGCCGGTGAGCGGGCCGCCCACGAGTCCGGGCCGCTCGGCGTCGAGCAGGGCGCGGAGCCGGTCGGGGTCGAGACCTGGCGGGTGGTCTGGGTGCATCATCGCTCCTACACGCGAACGCGTTCTACCGGGACCTGTCTCATGATGCCGACCGGTCGGTATGTCGTCCAGTGGGCGACGCGAAAGTGATCGGCGTCTCGACGGGATCCGGCCGCTCGAACGAGCGGCCGGATCCGAGACGCCCAGGCGCGTGCGCCGCGACGTCTACCGCCGCTCGTGCCGTCACGCGTGGCAGGTCATCATCTCCCCGCCGTTGATGGTCGCCATGTCCATGAACCCGGCGAACGGGTCGACGCCCTCACCCTCCGGATGCCCGTCCAGCTCGGCGTAGGCCCGGTGCAGGTTCGCCACCAGCCGCTCGCTCTCCGGCAGCGCGCCGTACTCCCCGAGATCGGTCTTGCGGGCCGCCTCCAGCGGCGTCAGCCCCGCCGCGTGCGACGTCTCGGCGACCTCCGCCACGAACCGCATGTACCGCTCGGCCCTGTCGAACGCCGACGGGTCGGTCACCGGCCCGTGTCCCGGTACGACGGTCTCGGCGCCCAGCTCGCGCAGCAGCTCCAGCGCCCGCAGCGAACCGCTCAGCGACCCCATGAGGAAGAACGGCGTCCCGCCCTCGAAGACCAGGTCCCCCGCGAACAGCACCCGACGGTGCGGCAGCCACACGACCGAGTCGCCGACGGTGTGCGAGACGCCGGGGTGGATGACCTGGGCTTCGATGTCGCCGACGTGCAGCGTCACCCGGTCGTCGTACGTCAGGTCCGCGCCCTGGATGCTCACGTCGCCGAAGTCGGTCTGCGGCCACAGCAGATGCAGGTGCTGTCCGCTGGCGAGGGCCTCGCGGCGGCAGGCCGCGTGCGAGACGAGGGTGGCGGCCGGCGTGAAGAAGCCGTTGCCGTAGGTGTGGTCCCCGTGGTGGTGGGTGTTGACCAGGAGCCGGGGCCTCGGGACGCCCGTCGCGTCGAGCGCGGCGCCCAGGGCGCGGGTCCGGCGCTCCGTCGCCGCCGTGTCCACGAGCAGCGTCGAGGTGCCGTCACTCACGAAACCCGAGTTGTTCAGACACCATCCGCCGTCCGGCTGCACATACGCGTACACGTCGCTCGCGATCTCGACGGTGTACGGCTCTTGCGCGGTCACAGTGACCCCCTTCATCCCCCCGGATCGTCGCCAACTGGTGGTCAGAGCCTGCCAGTCGGCGACGATGCGGCGGAATCCGGGGTACGGCGACGGCGCGGGTCAGTGGTCGTCCCAGTGCCCCTCGTGGGCGGCGTGCCGGTGTCCGTCGTGCACGTAGTCCACGTGGTCCCCGTG
This sequence comes from Streptomyces sp. SP18BB07, assembly GCF_036322545.1. Lineage (NCBI taxonomy): Bacteria > Bacillati > Actinomycetota > Actinomycetes > Kitasatosporales > Streptomycetaceae > Streptomyces > Streptomyces sp. SP18BB07. The sequence continues at coordinate 171,798 of NZ_JAQYWT010000349.1, read as the reverse complement.
CGTCACCGCCTGGTGCCCGCAGTCCTCGCCGTGCTCGTGGGAGTGCCCCTCGTGTGCGGCGTGCCCGCTCGGCTCGCACTCGTCCCAGTGTCCGGAGTGCTCGCGGTGCAGATGCCCGTCGTGCGCGTAGTCGGTGTGGTCACCGTGCGCCACGGCCGTGTGCCCGCAGGCGGGACCGTGGGCGTGCTCGTGGACGGGGTGCTCCTGGTGAAGGGTGGTCATGGTGCTCGCCTTCGCTGGTACGAGGAATGACATATCCAGGCTAGTCACAGAAGTCTCAATTCTTCCTTTCTGCAACTCCATGCACACACCAAGACTTGCCCCTCAGAACACCAGCGCCGCGCCGCACACCGCGAGGGCGAGCACGCACAGGACGGCCGCCGTGGCGGCCGGGGGCGAGAGGACAGGCGGGCGGGCGGCGGTCAGGGCGGCGATACGGCGGTGGGCGAGCGCCAGGAGGACCAGCCACAGCACCGCGCACAGGGCGGCGGCCAGTACGCCGGCCGTGGACGGCTCGCCGTGCAGCGCGGACTTCACCGCGAGCACGGCGATCACAGCCCCCGTGAGGGTCGTACGGCGCCAGGCGAGCCGGGTGCGCTCGGGCTGGAGGCCCGGGTCGCGGTCGGGGGACGCCGGGGGAGCGGCCGGTGTGCTCACCCCTCCCACCCGAGCAGTACGACGGCGACCATCGCGACGGCGACCACGGCGACGACGAGGCCGAGCAGCGCCGGGAACCGCGACACCGGCAGGTCCTCCCCGCGCCGCATCGCCCGCTCGCAGCGCACCCAGTGGTTGACCGCCCGGAGCGCGCACAGCACCCCCGCGGCCAGCAGGGCGAGCGCGAGCCCGACCCGCCAGCCCCAGCGCAGGTCCGGCAGGAACTGGTCCACCGCGAAGCCGCCGCCGATCAGCGCGAGCGAGGTGCGCAGCCACGCCAGGAACGTCCGCTCATTGGCCAGGGAGAAGCGGTAGTCCGGGGTTCCGCCGTCCTTCCGTACGTCCTCGGGGACGAACCAGAGCCGGACGTTCCGTACAAATTCGATCACGTGCAGGACACTACCGGTCGGCTTCGAAGCCTCCGCCGCCCCTGTGCTCCTTCAGCCGCTCGTACGCCGCCGTCCCGTCCGGCACCCACTCCCACTCGCCCAGCCGCCGCTCCACCTCGGCCTCCGTGAGGAACTCGTGCCAGGCGACCTCCTCGACCTGCGGGCTCACCGGCGACGTGCAGCGGACCTCGTACACGGCCGACCACCAGGTGCGTCCCGCCCCGTCGTCGTACAGGAACTTGAACAGCGGGTCGGGGCGCGGCAGCCCCGGGACCCCCAGCTCCTCCTCGGCCTCGCGCAGCGCCGCGTCGTCGTAGGACTCGCCCGCGCCGACGACGCCGCCCACGAACATGTCGTACAGCGACGGGAAGACCAGCTTCGTCGCGGTACGCCGATGCACGAAGACCCGCCCCTCGGCGTCCCTGGCCAGCACGAACACGGCCCGATGCCGCATCCCCCGGGCATACACCTCCCCCCGCGGTGCCTGCCCGATGACCTGGTCCTTCTCGTCCACGATGTCGAGGATCTCGTCGGCGGCGCTCATGCCCCCATCCAAGCAGGGCGGAACGAGGAAGAGCTTTTCGGCTGCCGGCCCGGTGGGGCTTCTCGCGCAGTTCCCCGCGCCCCTAAAAACCCAGGCCCTGCGGGCCTGAAAAGCACGGGGCGCAGCCCCTGCTTTTCAGGGGCGCGGGGAACTGCGCGAGCAACCACGACCCACCCGCACCCGCCGACGAACCCGCACCCCCACCCCCTCACGCGCCCGCCCCGCCCCCTCACGCACCCCGCAGCTCCCGAACCCGCCCCACCCCGGCGGAGCCGCATGGCATGGCCGGATGCATCCCGAGCAGCACCACCCCCACCACCACCCCCGCCAGCCCCACGCCCTCCCACGCGAGCGCCCCCGCATCCATCCGCAACCGGTCCCCCAGGAACCCCACCCCGCACACGATCCCCGCCAGCGGCTGCGCCGCCGTGAGCGCCGGCAGGGACATCCGCAACGGCCCCGTCTCGAACGCGCTCTGCACCAGCACCAGACCGGTCACGCCGAGCGCAGCGACCCCGTACGGCTGCCACGAGGTGAACAGCCCGCCCCAGCCGGACTCGACGAACAACTGCCCGCTGACCCGCGTGAGCGCGTCCTGCACGCCGTACAGGAGCCCGGCGGCCACCGCCGGCAGCACCGGCGCGGCACTCAGCCGCGACCGCTTCGCGTACGCCGCGAGCAGCAGCGCGAGCCCCACCATCATGCCGATGATCAGCCACTGCCGAAACGGTCCGCCGACCGCCGCCCCGCCCTCCGGCCGCCCGGCGACGATGAACGCGGTGACACCGCCCGCGAGCAGCAGCAGCCCCGCCCAGCCCTGGCGGCCCAGCGGCTGCCGGGTCTGCCGGCGGGAGAGGGCCAGCGCGAAGAGCAGGTTCGTGGCGAGGAGCGGCTCGACGAGCGTGACCTCGCCCTGACCGAGCGCGATCGCCCCGAGTGCCATGCCGCACACCATCAGGGCGATGCCGCCGAGCCAGCGCGGCACCCGGATCAGGTCGAGCAGCAGGCGGAACGAGAGGAAGTCGCCCAGCGGGGCGCGCTCGGCGGCCTGCTGCTGCAGCACGAAGCCGAAGCCCAGACAGCAGGCGGCGCCCACCGAGAGAAGGAGAACGAGAACCGACACGCGGAATACCTCGGGTCGTCGGACGGGCCGCGGCGGACGTCCCCGAGGGGTTTCCGCTCGGCATCCCGATCGGAGGGTGATTTGTGCCCCGATGGGTGGCCCGCTATGTATTCGGCCGACTGTAGCGGCCTCACCGGGGGCTGTCCGTAAGAGGAGACACATCTCGGCAGTTGACTAGGTCACGCCTTCTGCCGAAGGATCTGATCCCAAAGCTGCTGACCGGCCGGTAACAAAGCGGGGGTCGTGCCCGGCCCGTTCGGCGTGCCCCCGTTCGCCCCCGCTTGCCTGACCCGTTCCCGAGAGGACGTCCTCCATGTCGTACGACGCAGATGTGATCGTGATCGGGGCGGGCCTCGCCGGGCTCGCGGCGACCGCGGAGCTCGTCGACGCGGGCCGCAAGGTGATCCTCCTCGACCAGGAGCCGGAGCAGTCGATCGGCGGCCAGGCGCACTGGTCGTTCGGCGGGCTCTTCTTCGTCGACTCGCCCGAGCAGCGCCGACTGCGGATCAAGGACAGCCACGCCCTCGCCCTCCAGGACTGGATGGGCACGGCCGCGTTCGACCGCGAGGAGGACCACTGGCCGCGCAAGTGGGCCGAGGCGTATGTGAACTTCGCGGCCACCGAGAAGCGGTCCTGGCTCCACCAGCAGGGCGTCCGCTTCTTCCCGGTGGTCGGCTGGGCCGAGCGCGGCGGCTACGACGCCAACGGCCACGGCAACTCCGTCCCGCGCTTCCACATCACCTGGGGCACCGGCCCCGGCCTCGTGGCCCCCTTCGAGCGGCGGGTGCGGGAGGGTGTGGCCCGGGGGCTGGTCCAGCTGAAGTTCCGGCACCGCGTGACGGGCCTGTCGCGCAGCGCGGGCTCCGTCGACACCGTCACCGGCGAGATCCTGGAACCGTCGACGATCGAACGCGGTCAGCCGAGCGGCCGTGAGGTCACCGGCGCCTTCGAACTGAAGGCGCAGGCCGTGATCGTCACCTCCGGCGGCATCGGCGGCAACCACGACCTGGTCCGCGCCAACTGGCCCGAGCGCCTCGGCAAGGCACCGGAGAAGATGATCTCCGGTGTCCCGGCGCACGTCGACGGCCGGATGCTCGGCATCGCCGAGGAGGCGGGCGCGCGCCTCATCAATCGCGACCGCATGTGGCACTACACCGAGGGCATCCAGAACTGGAACCCCATCTGGGAGAACCACGGCATCCGCGTCCTCCCGGGCCCGTCCTCGCTCTGGCTGGACGCCCGCGGCAAGCGCCTGCCGGTGCCCCTCTTCCCCGGCTTCGACACCCTCGGCACCCTCGAACACATCATGAAGACCGGTTACGACTACACGTGGTTCGTGCTCGACCAGAAGATCATCGGCAAGGAGTTCGCCCTCTCCGGCTCCGAGCAGAACCCCGACCTGACGGGCAAGTCCATCAAGGACGTCTTCATCCGGGCCCGCGCGGACGTCCCCGGCCCGGTGAAGGCCTTCATGGACCACGGCGTCGACTTCGTCGTGGAGAAGGACCTCGGCTCCCTGGTCCGCGGCATGAACGCGCTCACCAAGGAACCACTGATCGACGAGGCCGAGCTGCGCCGCGAGATCGTCTCCCGGGACCGCGAGGTCGCCAACCCCTTCACCAAGGACCTCCAGGTCATGGCGATCCGGGGGGCCCGCAACTACCTCGGCGACAAGCTCATCCGCACCGCCACCCCGCACCGCATCCTCGACCCCAAGGCGGGCCCGCTGATCGCCGTCCGCCTGAACATCCTGACCCGCAAGACCCTCGGCGGCCTGGAGACCGACCTCTCCTCCCGGGTTCTCACCGAGGGCGGCGACCCGCTGGAGGGCGTGTACGCGGCGGGCGAGGCCGCCGGCTTCGGCGGCGGCGGCGTCCACGGCTACCGCTCCCTGGAGGGCACGTTCCTCGGCGGCTGCCTGTTCTCGGGCCGCACGGCGGGCCGGGCCGCGGCGAAGGCGACGGGCTGATCCGCGTCCCGCGGGCCCCTTCGCGGAGGTTCCGGCGGGTGAGGAATTCCGTCGAATTTCCGCCGTTCCTGGCACGACGGGGGCGGCGGATGTTCGAATCAGTGGGTGAACCCTGAACATCCCGAAGCGCGGGAAGCGCCGACGGAGCACCTCGAAGACCAGGAGGAGCGGGGCGGCCGGGAGCCGGGCCGGCCGATCGGCCGCCGTATCCTCCTCGGAACCCTCGGGCTCGGCGCCCTCGGTGTCGTCTCCGCGCCGGTCCTCCAGCGCGGCATGGAGGCGTTCCTCGGCGAGGCGGCCCAGAAGGACCCCACCGGACTGACCGGCCTGCTCCCCAACGGCGGCGGCTTCCGCTACTACTCGGTGACGGCGTCCGTTCCCCGCAAGTCCGCCGCGAACTACCGCCTCACCGTCGACGGACTGGTGGACAAGCCCGCCTCGTACAGCCTCGCCGACCTGCGGGCCCTCCCGCAGACCCGAATGGTCAAGGACGTCCAGTGCGTCACCGGCTGGCGCGTGCCGGACACCCCGTTCGAGGGCGTACGGCTCTCCGTGCTGCTGGACGCGGCCGGGGTGCGCCCCTCGGCGACGGCGGTCCGCTTCACCTGCTTCGACGGGGCGTACAGCGAGAGCCTCACCCTGGAGCAGGCCCGCCGCGCGGACGTCCTGGTGGCCCTGCGGATGCAGGACAAGGACCTCGGCCACAACCACGGCGGCCCGGTTCGCCTCTACGTCGCCCCCATGTACTTCTACAAATCGGCGAAGTGGCTCTCCGGCATCGAGGTCACCGAGGAGGTCGAGCCCGGCTACTGGGAGGAGCGGGGCTATGACATCGACGCGTGGGTCGGCCGATCGAACGGGCGGGACGATGAACCGACGACTTGAGGAGCGGCCGGTCGTCACGGACTCCCGCGTCCCGCGCTTCACCGCCGCCGAACGCTGGATCCACCGGACGACCGCCGCCCTGATGGGCATCTGCGTGGCGACGGCGGCCTGCCTCTACCTCCCCGCCCTCGCGGAACTGATCGGCCGCCGGGCCCTGGTGGTGACGGTCCACCAGTGGACGGGCCTGCTGCTGCCGGTCCCGGTCCTGGCGGGCCTCGCCTCCCGCGCGTTCCGCGCGGACGTCGGCCGCCTCAACCGCTGGGGCCCGCACGACCGCCTCTGGCTCCGCGCCGCCCGCCGCCGGGCCCCGGGCCCGCGCCCCGCCGCCAAGTTCAACGCCGGGCAGAAGCTCTACGCCGCCTGGATCGCCGGCGCCACCCTCGTCATGCTCGCCACGGGCCTGATGATGTGGTTCACCCATCTCACCCCCCTGATGTGGCGCACCAGCGCGACCTTCGTCCACGACTGGCTGGCCCTGACCATCGGCATCGTCCTGGCCGGCCACATCGGCATGGCCCTGGGCGACCCGGAGGCCCGCCGGGGCCTGCGGACGGGGTCGGTGAGCAGGGAGTGGGCGGAGAGCGAACACCCGCTGTGGCGGCCGTAGACGCGACGGTCACAGCGGATGCTCCCTCGGACAGGACCTGCTCCCGTACCGCCTAGATGATCAGCGACAGCAGCAGCACGATCGCCCCTGCCACCACCGAGATGATCGTCTCCATCACCGACCAGGTCTTGATGGTCTGGCCGACGCTCATCCCGAAGTACTCCTTCACCATCCAGAAGCCGGCGTCGTTGACGTGGCTGAAGAAGAGGGAGCCGGCGCCGATCGCGAGGACCAGCAGGGCCGTGTGCGTGGTCGACATGTCCGCGGCGAGCGGGGCCACCAGGCCCGCCGCCGAGATCGTGGCGACCGTGGCCGACCCGGTCGCCAGCCGGATCGCCACCGCGATCAGCCAGGCCAGGACGAGCGCGGGGATCGACCAGTCCTCGGAGATCTCCAGGATCATCTGCCCGACCCCGGAGTCGATGAGTGTCTGCTTGAACCCGCCGCCCGCGCCGACGATCAGCAGGATGCCCGCGATCGGCGCGAGGGACTTCTCGACGGTCGACCCCAGCCGCTCCTTGGTGAACCCGGCCGCCCGCCCCAGCGTGAACATGCCCACCAGCACGGCCGCGAGCAGCGCGATGAGCGGTGAGCCGACGACGTCGAAGACCCGCTGCACCATGGTCTCGGGGTCGTCGACGACGATGTCCACGAGCGCCTTGGCCAGCATCAGGACGACGGGCAGGAGGACGGTCGCCACGGTCGCGCCGAAGCCGGGCCGCTTCTCCAGCTCCTCCGAGGGCCTCGCCTGGATCATGCGCTCCGGCACCGGGACGTCCACCCAGCGCGCCGCGTACTTCGAGAACAGGGGACCGGCGATGATCACGGTCGGTATCGCGACGAGCAGGCCCAGCGCCAGCGTGACGCCCAGGTTGGCCTGCACCGCGTCGATCGCGACCAGCGGTCCGGGGTGCGGCGGGATCAGCCCGTGCATGACCGACAGACCGGCCAGCGCCGGGATGCCGATGCGCATCAGCGAGTAGTTGCCGCGCTTGGCGACCATCAGCACCACCGGGATCAGCAGCACGATCCCGACCTCGAAGAACAACGGCAGCCCGATCACCGAGGCGATCGCACCATCGCCCACGGCATCGCCCGCCCCTGGGCCCTGGCGAGGATGGTGTCGACGATCTGGTCGGCGCCCCCGGAGTCCGCCAGCAGCTTGCCGAGGATCGCGCCCAACGCGATGAGCACACCGACCCCGGCCACGGTCGTCCCGAGCCCGGTGGTGAAGCTGGCGATCGCCTTGTCCAGCGGCGCCCCGGCGAACGCGCCGAGCGCGAGCGAGCCGATGGTCAGCGCCAGGAAGGCGTGCACCTTGAACCTGGTGATGAGCACGACGATCACGGCGATGCCCGCCAGTACGGCGATGCCCAGCTGTGCGTGCCCCGCCGAGGTGATCGGCTCGACGGGGTCCGCTGCCAGCAGCTCGACGTTGAGTCTGGTCACGGTGATTCCTTGGTCGGTGGGTTTCGGGGGAGGTGGGGGAGGGACGGAAGGAGGAGGCGGCGCGCCGAGGGCCTACGACGACGCCGGATCGAACTCCCGCAGCGCTGCGACCGCCCGCTCGGCGATCTCCTCGGGCGCGCCCGACACGTCGACCGTGACGCCCGCCTCGTCCGCCTCCAGCGGCTGCAGCGTGGCGAACTGCGAGTCGAGCAGCGCCGTGGGCATGAAGTGGCCCTGCCGGTGGGACATCCGGTCCTCGATGAGGGCCCGGTCACCGGCGAGATGCACGAAGACGACATCGGGCGCCGCCGCCCGCAGCCGGTCCCGGTAGGCACGCTTCAACGCGGAGCAGCTGACCACCCCGCCGAGTCCCGCCCGGTCGTGCGCCCAGGTGCCGATGGCGTCCAGCCACGGCCCCCGGTCCGCGTCGTCCAGGGGTGTCCCGGCCGACATCTTGGCGATGTTGGCCTCGGGGTGGAAGTCGTCGCCCTCGGCGTAGGGCACGCCGAGCCGGGCCGCGAGCAGGGGACCGATCGTGGTCTTCCCGGTCCCCGCCACGCCCATCACCACGACGACCTGAGGGGTACGCATCACTACCTCGCTGTCTTCGTCGACATCTGAGACGTCACCCGACGTCGACGACACTGAAACCCATTAGGTACGACGAATTCAAGCCCTCGACACAAATAAGTCTGACTTTTTCTCCGTTGCCCCCTCCTCGTACCCTGATCCCCATGACCACACCGGGCCGGGGGCTGCACGGCCGAGTTCTGGAGACCCTCGGACCGGCGATCACGGCGGGCGAGTACCCACCGGGCAGCGTGCTGCGCACGGACGAACTCGCCCAGACCTTCGAGGTCTCCCGCTCCGTGATGCGCGAGGCGGTCCGCGTGCTGGAGTCCATGCACCTGGTCGAGTCCCGCCGCCGGGTCGGCGTGATCGTCCGCCCGTCCGCCGAGTGGAACGTCTACGACCCGCAGGTCATCCGCTGGCGCCTGGCGGGCGCGGACCGCGCCCGCCAGCTGCGCTCCCTCACGGTCCTGCGATCCGCCGTCGAACCGATCGCCGCGGGCCTCGCCGCGCGGCACGCCACCGCCGAGCAGTGCGCCGCGCTCACCGAGTGCGCCATCGGCATGGTCGCCAACTCACGCGGCCACAAACTGGAGGGCTATCTCCGGCACGACGTCGTCTTCCACCGCCTGATCCTCGACGCCTCCGGCAACGAGATGTTCGCCCGCCTCGGCGACGTCGTCGAGGAGGTCCTCGCCGGCCGCACCCACCACGCCGTGATGTTCCACGACCCCGACCCCGTCGCCGTCACCCTCCACGTCCAGGTCGCCGAGGCCATCCGCGAACGCGACGCCTCCCGAGCCGAACGACTCACCAGGGAGATCACCGAGGGCGCCCTCCAGGAGCTGGACATCCTGGCGCCGTGAACGCACGACCACGGCAGGACGCCCGGTCCTACAGCGCGGGCAACCGGTCCTCGGCGCCCGGCGACCGCCGCTCCTCCAGCCAGTACAGATACACCCGCAGGTCCGTGGCCAAGCCGTCCGCGATGTACGCCTCGAAGTCCCGAACGGCCGCAACGATCCCCTGCCCCGACCGGGCGTCGAACTCCGCCCACTCGCCCCTGCGACCGGCCAGGTACTCCGTGACCCGTGCCCGCCCCCGCCACCACTCGCGCACCAGGTCCGACGTCCACCACGCGTCCCCGTCGCAGGCGTAGCAGGCGAACGGATCCGATCTCGCCGCCTCGACCAGCCGGGCCGTCTCCGCGGGCGTCCTGGGCTGGCGGTACACGTACTCGGACGCGTGCTCGCCGCCGTAGAGCACATGGGCGGGCGCGTGCAGCCGCCCGGTCCAGCAGTTGTCGGTGTCGGCGCCGTACAACGGCCCCGGCACGTTCAGCCAGAGCCGGTCCTCCCAGCGCCCCTTGAACGCCTCCCGGTCGTCGCCGACGGACGTGAGCGGGTCGAAGTAACGGGTCATGACTCCGGGAACTCGCCGTCCACGTACACCCACGCCCCGTCCACCCGCTCGAAGCGGCTGCGTTCGTGCATCGAGCCGCCGCGGTACGAGGCGCGGAAGGTGACGGTGCCGCTGGTGTGGAAGGCGGAGCCGTCCCGGGTCTCCAGGATCTCCAGGCCGGTCCAGCGCATCGTCGTGTCGAAGGCGACGTCGGCGGGCCGGGTGCGGGGATGCCAACTGCGCAGCAGATAGGCCTCGTCGCGCACGACGAACGCGCTGTACCGGGACCGCATCAGGGCCTCGGCGGTCGGCGCGGCGGCGCTCCCGGAGTGGTAGCGCCCACAGCAGTCCTCGTAGGTCCGCGGCAGCCCGCACGGGCACGTGCGAGGGACCGGCGAAGCGGCCCGCGAAGCACTCTTCGACCTGGCCCTGGAACCACTGCGGCGCGACGACATGGCAGTCATTGTGCCCGCTCTACGCCGAGCCCGCGTTCGTCGGCGGATACGGCGGTCGCGCCGGCGTCCCGGGCGCCCTCGGGGAGGGCAGGGGCGGCAGCGCCGGCTCCCGCAACCAGGCCCGGAACAGGGCGTCCAGCGGCCCGTCGGCATAGCGGCCGGCGTGCGCCGTGAAACCGGCCGTCGTCACGGCACCGCCGCGGTGGACGGTCGCCCAGCCGCGCAGCATCCGGAAGAACGCCTCGTCACCGAGGGCACAGCGGACAGCGTGGACGGTGAGACCGCCGCGCTCGTAGAGCCGGTCGTCGAACATCAGCTTGCGGCCCGGGTCGGCCAGCCGCAGGTCCTGCGGCAGCGCGGCGAGCTTCTGGTGCGCGGCGGCGGCCAGTTGCTGCGCGCTGCGCCCGCCGGAACGCTCCGACCACAGCCACTCGGCGTACTTGGCGAACCCCTCGTTCAGCCAGATGTGCCGCCAGTCCGCGATGGACACGCTGTTGCCGAACCACTGGTGCGCCAGCTCGTGCGCCACCAGCCGCTCCGAACCCCGCGCCCCGTCCACGTGGTTGGCGCCGAACAGCGACAACCCCTGGGCCTCGACCGGGACATCGAGCTCCTCCTCGGTCACCACCACCGCGTACTCCCCGAACGGGTACGGCCCGAAGAGCTCCTCGAACAGCTCCATCATGGCGGGCTGCCGCGCGAAGTCCCGCGAGAACTCGGTGAGCAGGTGCGCCGGGATGTGCCCGTGCTGCGGCACCCCGCCCGGCCGCGGATCGCCCAGCAGCACCGTCTGGTACCGCCCGATCGACAGCCCCACCAGATAGCTCGACGTCGGCGCCGACTGCTCGTACACCCACGTCGTCGTGGACGCCTTCGCCGTACGGGTGAGCAGTCGCCCGCCCGCCACCACCTGGTACGCCGAGGGCGTCGTCACCGAGATCTGGTACGAGGCCTTGTCGGCGGGCCGGTCGTTGCACGGATACCAGGACGGCGCCCCGACCGGCTGGCTCGCCACCAGTGCCCCGTCGGTCAGCTCCTCCCAACCGAGCCCGCCCCAGGGGCTGTTGACCGGCTTGGGATTGCCCGACCAGTGCACCTCGACCGTGAACGCGGCCCCGGGCCGGATCGGCTTGGCCGGCCGGATCCGCAGTCTGCCGCCCCGGTGCGAGTAGTGCGGCGCCCGCCCGTCGACCCGCACCCGCCCGATCTTGAAGTCGGCCAGGTTCAACTGGAACTCGGCGAGCGCTGCCCGGCCCGCTATGGCGTTGAGCCGCGCGGTGCCCGACAGCCGGTTCGGCCCCGGCCGGTAGTCCACAGCCAGCTCGTACCGATGCACCCGGTAACGGGAATCGCCGTTCGCCGGGAAGTACGGGTCCGGACCCACTGACTGCTGAACCGCCACTGCCGCTTCTGCTCCCCGCTCCGCTCTCGTACGACGTCCATCGTCCCCCGGGTTCCCCGGCGCCGCACGAGCCGCGTTCAGCGGCGCCATGACTCGATCGGGTTGCCCAGCCACCGGGTGTCGTCGGGAACGGACTCCGCGGCCATGACCAGCGACGCCGGACCCAGCGTGGTGCGGGCCCCGACCACGCTGCCGGGCAGGACGATTCCGCCCGGGCCCAGGGTGGCACCCTCACGGAGCTCCACAGTATCCGTCCGCAAGATCCGGTCGTGGAAGAGGTGGGTCTGCAGGACACATCCCCGGTTCACCGTGGCCCCGTCGCCGAGCGTCACGAGGTCGGCCTCGGGCAGCCAGTAACTCTCCACCCACACCCCCTTGCCGATCCGCGCGCCCAGCCCGCGCAGCCACACGTTGAGCACCGGCGTACCGGGCACCGCCCCGGCCAGCCACGGCACCGCCAGCACCTCCACGAAGGTGTCCGCCAGCTCGTTGCGCCACACGAAACCGCTCCACAGGGGATGCTCACCCGTGCGGTGCCGCCCCACGAGCAGCCACTTCGCGACCACGGACACCAGGCCCGCCTGCACACCCGCCCCCAGCAGCACGACGCCGCCCCACAGCCACGCCCAGCCGCCCAGCGCGCTCAGCGCCGCCACCGTCAGCAGCGCGAGCCCCGCCGAGCAGAACACCGGCACGATCCGGCACAGCTCCACCAGCGCCCGCGCCCACAGCAGCCGCGCCGGCGGCTCGTACGTCAGGCTCTGGTCGCCGCCGGCCGCCGCCCGGGGCAGCTTGACCGGCGGCAGCCCCAGATACGAGCTGCCCTTCTTCGCCTTCTTCGGCGTCGCCGACAGCACCCCCACCAGACCGCCGTCCGGCACGGAACGCCCCGGCGCGGTCATCCCCGAGTTCCCCAGGAACGCCCGCCGCCCGATCTGCGCCCGCCCGATCCGCATCCAGCCCCCGCCGAGTTCGTACGGCGCGGTCAGGGTGTCGTCCGCGAGGAACGCCCCCTCCCCGACCGTCGTCAGACTCGGCAGCGCCAGCACCGTCGACACCTCCGCGCCCCGGCCGATCCGCATCCCGAGCAGCCGCAGCCACACCGGCGTGACCAGGCCCGCGTACAGCGGGAACAGCGTCTCCCGCGACTTGTCCATCAGCTGGGTGACCGTCCACGCCTGCCAGCCGACCCGGCTGTGCGTGGGATGCGTACCCTCCCGCAGCCCGAGGCTCAGCAGCCGCACGGCGATCAGCAGCAGCAGCGCGTACGCCGCCCCGAACGCGAGCGTGGCGGGCACCAGCCCGAGCGCCGCGCCCCGCAGGGCGCCGCCGAGCCCGGCCTCCGGATCCACGAACAGACTCAGCACGGCCAGCGCGGCGACCCCGGCGAGCACCGGCAGCGCGGTCAGCCCGACCCCGCTCACCCCGTACGACGCCCGCCAGAACAGGCCCCGCTGCGGCCGCTCCTTGGGCCAGTTCCGCTTCGCCTTTCCCAGCTTGACCGCCGGCGCCCCGGCCCAGCGCTGCCCGGTGGGCACCTGGCCGACCACGGCCGACCCGGGCGCCACCTCGGCCCGCTTGCCGACCCTGGCCCCCGGCAGCAGCATGCTCCGCGTCCCCACGACCGCGCCGGCGCCCACCTTGACCGGCCCGATCTCCAGCCGGTCCCCGTCGAGCCAGTATCCGGAGAGGTCCACCTCGGACTCCACGGCCGCGCCCCGCCCGAGCTTGAGCATCCCGGTCACCGGCGGCAGCGCGTGCAGATCGACATCGGCCCCGACCTTGGCGCCCAGGGCACGCGCGTACCGTTCCAGCCACACCCCGGTCAGCGAGGTCGCCCCGCTGAACTCGGCCAGCCGCTCGGCCGCCCACAGCCGCAGGTGCACGCCCCCACCGCGCGCGTACCGACCGGGCTCGACGCCGCGCAGCAGCAGCCGCGCCCCGCCCGCCGCGATCGCCAGCCGCCCCGGCGGGGTGAAGAACAGCACCGCCCCGACCGCCACGGCCCACCAGGGCGCGGTCGGCAGCCAGGCGTAGGACCCCAGCAGATTCCCCAGCGCCGTCAGCGGGACGACCCACCGCAGGGCGAGCAGGGTGAACAGGGGGAACAGCAGCGCGAGCTGGACGATCCGCGCCCGCACCGGCACGGGCGCCACGGCCCGCCGCGCCCCGTCCTCGCCGCCCGACTCCTCCAGGTACCGGGCCAGCTTCCTGAGCGTGGGCCGCTGGTAGACGTCCACCACCGCGACGCTCGGGTACCGGGTCCGCAGCCGCGTCGTCAGCTGCGCGGCGGCCAGACTGCCGCCGCCGATGGCGAAGAAGTCGTCGCCCGCGCCGCCGACCGGGATCCCCAGCACCTCGGCCCACTGCTCGGCGAGCCACGCCTCGGTTCCGTACAGCTCCTCGGTGGGACCGGCGGTCTCCAGGTCCGCGAGCGGCCACGGCAGGGCGTTCCGGTCGACCTTCCCGGACGTCCGGGTCGGCAGCTCCGCCACCGGCGCCAGCAGCGGCACCAACGCGGCCGGCAGCTCGGCCCGCAGCTTCTCCACGGCCGCCGCGTGGTCCCAGCCCTCCTGCGTGACCACATAGCCGACGAGCAGCTGGTTGCCGCTCCGCGCGGTCCGTACGGCCGCCGCGGCGCCCGCGACGCCGGGCAGCGCCTGCAACGCGGCGTCGACCTCACCCAGCTCGATCCGCCGGCCGCCGAGCTTGATCTGCTCGTCGGCCCGCCCGAGGAAGATCAGCCCCTCGGGCTCGGCCTTCACCAGGTCACCGCTGCGATAGGCCCGCTCCCAGCCCAGTGACTGAAGCGGCGCGTACTTCTCCGCGTCCTTCTCGGCGTCGAGATACCGCGCGAGCCCGACCCCGCCGATCACGAGCTGCCCGCTGCCGCCCATCGGCACCGGCTCCCCGGCCTCGTCCACGACGGCCAGCTCCCACCCGTCGAGCGGCAGCCCGATCCGGATCGGCTCCGCACCGGACATCAGCGAGGCGCACGCGACGACGGTGGCCTCGGTCGGCCCGTACGTGTTCCAGACCTCCCGCCCCTCCGTCACCAGCCGCTGCGCCAGCTCCGGCGGGCACGCCTCACCGCCGAAGATCAGCAGCCGTACGTCGTTGAGGGTCTCGGGCTCCCACAGCGCGGCCAGCGTCGGCACGGTCGACACGACCGTGATCTCCTGCTCCACCAGCCAGGGCCCCAGATCCGCGCCGCTCCTGACCTGCGCGCGCGGCACCGGCACCAGACAGGCGCCGTACCGCCAGGCCAGCCACATCTCCTCGCAGGACGCGTCGAAGGCCACGGACAGCCCGGCCATCACCCGGTCCCCGGGCCCGATCGGCTCCTCGGTCAGGAACAGCGCCGCCTCGGCGTCCACGAACGCGGCGGCACTGCGGTGGCTGACGGCCACGCCCTTGGGCTTGCCGGTCGACCCGGAGGTGAAGATGATCCACGCGTCGTGCTCGACCCCGGGCCGCGCGGCGGGGGAGTCGGACGCGCCGTGCACGGTCATTTCGTGCCCGGCCCCGATGACGGCCCGCACCTCGGCCTCGCCGAACACCAGCTCGGCCCGCTCGTCGGGGTCCTCGGCGTCCACGGGCACATAGGCGGCCCCGGCGGCCAGCACCGCGAGGATCGCGACATACAGCTCGTTGGTGCCCGACGGCACCCGCACCCCGACGCGGTCCCCGAGTCCGACCCCGGCGGCTCCCAACCGTCGCCGCAGGCTCTCCACCTCGACGGCCAGCGCGCGGTAGGTCAGCCGCCGCTTCCCGTCATCCAGCGCGGGCTCGTCCGGGTACGACCGCACGGACGCCTCGAAGACGTCGACGAGGGTGCGGGGGGAGGCCGCGGGACCGGCCGAGAAACGGGCCACCTTGCCGAACTGCCCGGCTCCCTCGACCAACTCTCCGTCGAGCAGCGTCAGGTCAGGACTTTCGTATACGGCGGCCATCGGATCCTCGCCTCTCGAACCCGGACCATCCGGGGGCGCCGGAGGGGCCACAGGTCTGCCTGGGGATATTTCCGTACCGGTGCCGAACAAGCCCCATACTCTAGTGCTCGGGTGACTACGGCCTGTCGTGTCGGCCAAGCGGAGGCATCCGCAGAGCGGCCCGCAGGGGACGCCCGAACGGGCTGTGACCTGCGCTTTCTCGAGCAGCGAGAGATATGTCCCACATTTCGCCACCATCAACGCACGAAGGCCGCGACCCTGGGGTCGCGGCCTTCGCCACTGTGTGTCCGAGGGGGGACTTGAACCCCCACGCCCGATAAAGGGCACTAGCACCTCAAGCTAGCGCGTCTGCCATTCCGCCACCCGGACAAGGTGTCTGTCGTGCGGGGCTCTCCCCGCGGCGACGAAGGAAACATTACCAGGCTTTCGAGGGCCCCCGATCACACCCCGTCCCCGGGGCGGCCCGGCGTGAACGGCGTGTGACGGGCCGGTCCCGGTCTTGGGACGGGCGGTGGGGCAGGAGGAGGATGAGGGGGAACCACCAGCAGCGACAGCGGGAGGAACCAGCGTGAGTGAGACGGACACGGGCAGGCACGTGACCGGCGAGGACGAGGTCGTCGACCTCTGCCGCGAGCTGATCCGGATCGACACCAGCAACTTCGGTGACCACTCGGGCCCGGGTGAGCGCAAGGCCGCCGAGTGGGTCGCCGAGAAGCTGGCCGAGGTGGGCCTGGAGCCGAAGATCTTCGAGTCGCACCCGGGCCGCGCCTCCACGGTGGCCCGCATCGAGGGCGAGGACCCGTCCCGGCCCGCGCTGCTCATCCACGGCCACACCGACGTCGTCCCGGCCAACGCGGCGGACTGGACCCACCACCCGTTCTCCGGCGAGGTCGCCGACGGCTGTGTGTGGGGCCGGGGCGCGGTCGACATGAAGGACATGGACGCCATGACGCTGGCGGTCGTCCGCGACCGGCTGCGCAGCGGTCGCAAGCCCCCGCGCGACATCGTGCTCGCCTTCCTCGCGGACGAGGAGGCCGGCGGCACCTACGGGGCGAAGCACCTCGTCAAGAACCACGCCGACCTCTTCGAGGGCGTCACCGAGGCGATCAGCGAGGTCGGCGGGTTCTCGTTCACGGTGAACGAGCAGCGGCGGCTCTATCTGATCCAGACGGCCGAGAAGGGCATGCACTGGATGAAGCTGACCGTGGCCGGAACGGCGGGCCACGGCTCGATGATCCACCGCGACAACGCCATCACCGAACTGTCGGAGGCCGTCGCACGCCTCGGCCGCCACCAGTTCCCGGTACGGGTCACCAAGACCACCCGCGCCTTCCTCGACGAACTCGGCGACGCCCTCGGCACCACGCTCGACCCGGAGGACATGGAGGGCACCCTCGCCAAGCTGGGCGGAATCGCCAAGCTCATCGGCGCGACGCTGCGCAACACCGCCAACCCCACCCAGCTCGGCGCCGGTTACAAGGTCAACGTCATCCCGGGTGAGGCCACCGCGCATGTCGACGGACGGTTCCTGCCCGGGTTCGAGGAGGAGTTCCTCGCCGACCTCGACAAGATCCTCGGCCCCAAGGTGCGGCGCGAGGACGTGCACTCCGACAAGGCGCTGGAGACCTCCTTCGACGGAGCGATCGTGGACGCCATGCAGTCCGCGCTGCTCGCCGAGGACCCGGCCGCGAAGGCGGTCCCGTACATGCTCTCCGGCGGTACGGACGCCAAGTCCTTCGACGACCTCGGCATCCGGGGCTTCGGCTTCGCGCCGCTGAAGCTGCCGCCGGAGCTGGACTTCGCGGGCATGTTCCACGGCGTCGACGAGAGGGTGCCGGTGGACGGCCTGAAGTTCGGTGTGCGCGTCCTCGACCGTTTCATCGACGCGTCCTGACCCGTCCTGACCTGTCCGGCACTTAATTCGGCCGGGCGTACGAAGGCCGACCGTGACGAGTGAATCCGACCATAAGCTCGTAGCTCCATTACTCCCTCCTCGTTACAGGTGATGCGACTCGCTACTTGGAGTCGCTTTGCCAACAAGGAGGAACAATGCTCAAGAAGGTCGTCGCCGCTGCGGCTGCCACCGGTGGTCTGGTTCTCGCGGGCGCGGGTCTGGCCGTCGCCGACGCCGGGGCTCAGGGTGCCGCCGTCGGCTCCCCGGGTGTCGCGTCCGGCAATGTCGTCCAGGTGCCGGTTCACGTCCCCGTGAACGTGTGCGGCAACACGATCTCGGTGATCGGGCTGCTGAACCCCGCCTTCGGCAACACCTGCATCAACAAGTGACGTTGTGCCTCACCCGGTGAGGGTCTGAACAAACCGTCGGCCCCGGAGTGCGCGCCATGCACTCCGGGGCCGTTCGGTCTCCCGACAAGGTGTACAAGATCACAACATAGGGCTTAAGGCAGGTAATTCAGCAATGCGACAGGTCACCCGCAAAGGCCTCATGACGGTGGCGGCCGCGTCCGGGGTCTTCGCCGCGGCCGGAGGCATGGCGCACGCCGACTCCGGCGCGCAGGGCTCCGCCACCAACTCGCCGGGAGTGCTCTCCGGCAACACCGTGCAGGCGCCGGTGGAGGCCGAGGTCAACGTCTGCGGCAACACGGTGAACGTGGTCGGGCTGCTCAACCCGGCGGCCGGCAACAAGTGTTCCAACGGCGGCGGCAAGCACGCAGGCGGCGGCCACGGCGACCAGGGCCACGGTTCCTCGCACGGTGGTTCCCAGGCCCGGGGTCACGCCAGTGACTCGCCCGGCGTGGCCTCCGGCAACGTCGTGCAGGCCCCGGTGCACGCGCCGGTCAACGTCTGCGGCAACAGCGTGAACGTGGTCGGCGTCGGCAACACGGCCGTGGGCAACGACTGCTCGAACGGCTCGGGCGGCGGCTACGGCGGCGGTTACGGCGACGACGGCCACGGTCCGTCCTACGGCGGCTCCCACGCCGGCGGTCACACCGGTGACTCGCCGGGTGTGGCCTCCGGGAACCACATCCAGGTTCCGGTCCACGTGCCGGTCAACGTGTGCGGCAACAGCGTCAGCGTGGTCGGCATCGGCAACGGGGTCGCGGACGACGACTGCGGGAACTCGGGCGGCGGAGGGGCGCACGAGAACCCGGGCGGCGGCACGCAGAACCCGCCGGGCGACTCCGAGGAGGCGTCCCCGCAGGCTCCGGGCAAGCCCGGCGGGCCTGGCGGTCCGGGCACGCCCGGCGGCGAGGTCCCCGGCGGTGACACCAACACCCCGGGCACGCAGACCGTCACCCAGCCCGACGGTGCCGCGCAGCTGGCCCAGACCGGCGGCGACCTGCCGCTGGGGCTGATGCTCCCGGTGGGTGCGGGGGCGCTGATCGGCGGTGCCCTGATCTACCGCAAGGCACGCGCCGCCGCGCTGTAACCGGACCCGGCGTCCACGAAACGGAGCGGGCCCCGCACCCGCGGGGCCCGCTCCGTTTTGTTCCGCCCACTCACCATGTGGCGCGCACCTGGCGGATGATCCGTCGGCGCAACCGCACCCTGCGGCTGCCGTCACGCAGCAGGCTCAGTCGGTCCAACTCCCAGTGTCCGTACTCGGCATGGTCCGTCAGCAGGCGTGTGGCGTCCTTGCGGGAGACCCCGCGCGGTACGTACACGTCGACAAATTCGTATTCCGGCATCGGTATCTATTGTGCGGGCTGGGGCCCGGTACGGATAGCGTCTGCACTATGTCTGATGCTGCGCAGCCCACCGCTGCCGAGGTACGCGCCGCCGCCGAGGCGGTCAAGACCGCGCTCGACCGCCACCTGGCCGCGGTCGAACGCCGGTCGGGGGAGGACGACCCGGCCGTCTACGAGGCGTTCAACGAGCTGGCCGCGGCCGCCGAGGAGTACGACGAACTGCTCTACGACCGCTATGACGAGGTCACTCCCTTCGAGATCCCCGGCACCGAGGACAGGCCGCCGTACATCGGCCCCGACGAGCCCGGCGCGCTCAGTGTGCTGATCCGCCGCGACTACACAGTGGGCGAGCCGCAGCGGCTGCTGGCACAGGCGCAGCGCGTGGAGGCGGCCGAGGAGCCGACCGCCTCCGAGGGGGCGGCGAGCACCGTGCTCGGCGCGCTCGGCGTGCTGTTCGGTGAGTTCGAGCCGGACGAGATCGCCTCCCGGCACAAGGAGTTCGGTCTGGAGGAGGGTGACTCCACGCTCTGGGTGACCGCCTCGGACGACGCCGCCGAGCCCGGGGAGTGGCTGGAGGCGCCCTTCGAAGGGGTCGACACGCAGCTGACCGTCTGCCGCTTCGACGTCAGCGCGGTCTTCGACGACGAGCCGGACGACGACCTGGATGACGACATCGCGCCGGAGGCGGAGCTGGACGAGGACGAGGATCTGGAACCGCTGGACGTGGACCGGTAGGGGGTCGTGGGGGCGTCCTGTGGCGGGGACGCCCCATGGGGCTCGGGGCTGCTCGTCGTCGGCGGCCTCGGGTCGTCCGTGGTTGCTCGCGCAGTTCCCCGCGCCCCTGGAGGACGGCCCTGCGGGCCGCCCGAGGGGCGCGCTGTCAATCGGTCGGCGGGACCTGGGCCTTGAGCAGCGCCGGCAGTCGGGTCGTGCGGGGCTTCGGCGGGATCTCGGCGACCGCGCGGGGCAGGGCCTGTTCCACCCCGTGCACGACGGACAGGTGCCGCTCGGCTCGGCCGAAGGCCGTGTAGACCCAGGGGCGCGTGAGGGCCTGCGCCGCGTCACCCGGCAGGACCACCACCGCAGCCGGCCACCGATGCCCCACGGCCTGATGCGCGGTCAGCGCCCACCCGTGCCGCACGGTCTGCTCGACCCGCTCCTTCGGTACGACGACGGCCACGCCCGCGCACTCCAGGTGTAGTCCCTCGGCGTCGGCCTTCACCACGCGGCCGGGCGTCGTACGGCCCGGCGCGGGGGAGTGGGCCACGCGGTCGCCCGGGTCGAAGCCGCCGAAACGGCCCGGACCGGGGTTCAGCCGCTCCTTGAGCGCGGCGTTCAGCGCACGCGTACCGGCGGCGCCCCCATGACCGGGGGTGATCACCTGCACCTGCTCCGCGGGGATCCCGAACGCCCTCGGCACCGAGTCCACGACGAGCTGCGCGGTCCGGTGCACGGCCTCACCGGCGTCCCGCACCGGCACGATCACGACCTCCTTGCCGGGTGCGTCGACCTGGTTCAGCTCGCCGATCCCGATTCCGGAGACCAGTTCTCCGATCGGCCCGGGGTCGGGCGTCCGCGATGCCACCTGCGGGCAGGCCCGGGCGGCGAGCAGGTCGGCGAAGACCCGGCCCGGCCCGGCGGACCACAGCACCCCCGGGTCGCCGCTGAGCACCAGCCGGGCCCCGTCGGGCAGCGACTCGGCGAGCAGCGCGGCCGTCTCGACGTCCAACTGGGGCGCGTCCAGCACCACGAGAAGGTCCAGGTCGAGGGCGCCGTCCACGTCACGGCCGGGTCCCTCGGCACCGGACAGCAGCCCGGCGAGGGTCGCCACGACGGTGTCGCCCGCCTCGACCGTGTCGTCCCCCTCAGCGGGCTCGCCGTCGGCGGAGCCCAGCTGTGAGGCGAAGCGTCGTCTGCCGTCCGCGCTGTGCGTCGCCGCGTACGCCCGCAGGCCCAGCGACCGGGCGGCCGTGACGAGCGCCGCCGGTTCGGCGCGAGCGGCCTCGCCGCCGGTGTGCAGCACGAGCCCGTGTCCGGCGACGGCGCGGATCAGCTCGGCGGCGGAACGCGGGGCCGACGCCGCTGCCGAGGCCCAGTCGGTCGGATCCTCCTTGGGCAGGGAGTTCATGAGGCGGGCGAGTCCGTCGGCGAGGCTCTCCTCGGCGAGGGCGTAACGCTCCAGGCCGATGAGGACACGCACCGGGCGCTCCTCCTCCGCCTCGTCACCTTCACCCTCACCCTCGCCGTCGGTGTCGGTGTGCGCGGAAGCGGATGCGGGGGCCGGTGCGGAACGGGTCGCGGCCGGGGCGTCGTCCAGCGCGTCCTGGAAGACCAGGGCCTCGCCCTCGGCCACGGTGCTCTGGACGGCCTCGTCGGGGTCGGGGACGGCACGCTGACCGAGCGCGGCGACCAGGGCCGGGGCCTCCAGCGCCGTGTGCCCGGCCACGGCCGCCTGCTCCAGCAGCCATACGGTGACCGCCCGGCCCCGTCGCTCGTCGTCCGGGCCGCACTCCGCCCCGAGCAGGGCCCGCGCGAAGCCGTCCGCCTGCTCGGGCCGTACGCCCGGCACGCGCAGCAACTGCCAGGGGTCCTCCCGTAGCCGGGCGCCCGCGCCCTCGCCGAGCGCCTCGGCGACCTGCGGCACCAGCGCCTCGGGTGCACCGCCCTCGGCCAGCACCGCGCGCACCACATCGACCGTCTCGCCGGAGGGGGCCGCCGCGCCGGCCGGGGGCGTCATGGGCTGTGGTCGCCGCACCGGTTCCTCCGCGGGCCGACGCGGCGTCGGCTCCGGCCCGTCGAAGACGGTGGCCGTGGGCTTCTGGCCGCCCTCGACGGCCCGCACGGCGGCCAGCAGGTCGGCAGCCGTCCCGCTGAGCTTGGCCCCGCTCGTGATCGGTGCCCCCTTCTCCGCCTTGCGCCGCTCGATCCGCTCCCGCTCCAGCCGCTGAGCCGCCAACTCGGCCTGGGCCTCGGAGACTTCGGGCGCGGCTCCGGAGGTTTCGGCGGCACCGGCCTGGACCTCGGCACCGGCCTCGGCTTCGCTATCGGCTTCGTTGTCGACTTCGGCGGTGTCGGCCGTCTCGCTGTCCCCGGCAGAGCCTTCCGGAGCGGCCCCGGCGGCTGCGTCGTCGGGCGCGGCGGAGGCCGTCGTGTCGCCTCCTCCTCCCGGCTCGTCCGTCCCCGTGGTCGAGGGCTCCGTGCTCACAGCGTGCTCCAGTCGTGATCGGGATAGCGGTGCACGGGCGCCGACACGTCGTCGAGAGCCCGGCAGATCTCGTCAGGAAGACTAAGGGTCTCCACTGACAATGCCCCCGTGAGCTGCAGCGCGTTGCGCGCGCCGACGATGGGCGCGGCCACGCCCGGCCGGTCGCGCACCCAGGCGAGGGCCACCTGGAGCGGGGTGACGGCGAGACCGTCCGCGGCGGTCTGCACCGCCTCCACGATGCTGGTCGCCGTCTCGTCGAGGTACGGCGCGACGAACGGCGCCATGTGCTCGGAGCCGCCCCGGGAGTCGGGGGGCGTGATGTGGCGGTACTTGGCGGTCAGCACCCCGCGCCCCAGCGGCGACGAGGGCAGCAGACCGACGCCGAGGTCCAGCGCGGCGGGCAGCACCTCGCGCTCGATGCCGCGTTGCAACAGGGAGTACTCCAGCTGCGTGCTGGCCAGGCGGGTGCGTATACCGGGGGCCGCGAGCTGCCAGGTGGCCGCCTTCGCGAGCTGCCAGCCGCAGAAGTTGGAGACCCCGACGTACCGGGCGCGACCGCTGCTGACGGCCAGGTCGAGGGCCTGCAGCGTTTCGTCGAGCGGCGTCTCGGGGTCGTAGGCGTGGATGTGCCAGAGGTCGACGTAGTCCGTGCCGAGGCGGGCGAGGGAGGCGTCCAGGGCGGCGAGCAGGTGGCCCCGGGAACCGTCGAAGCGGCGGTCGGGGTCGGGGACGCTGCCGGCCTTCGTGGAGATGACCAGGTCGCGGCGGGGCACCAGCCCGTCCATCAACTGCCCCAGCAGATACTCGGCTTCGCCGTCCCCGTACACGTCCGCCGTGTCCACGAGGGTGCCGCCCGCCTCCCAGAACACCTTCAACATGTCCGCGGCGTCATGCTCGTCCGTGTCGCGGCCCCACGTCAGGGTGCCGAGCCCGATCCGGGACACGCGCAGGCCGGTACGGCCGAGATGCCTCTGCTCCATGAACGCCGACATTACTGGCCAGGGTTGGTCACGTGGGGGCCTGTGGATAACCGATTTGGCGGTGCGGGTTCGTCGTCCGCGGCCAAGTGGGGGCTGGTCGCGCAGTTCCCCGCGCCCCTCAGGACGGCCCTGCGGGCCGATCTTGAAAGGCCGCAGGCCTTTCAAGGGCGCGGGGAACTGCGCGGGCAACCACGACAGACCCGCGCTCGCCCGACAACCTCCGCCTCCCGAGCTCCCTCGCCCCCTCGGCGGAGCGCAAGGGTAGGGTCGGCGGAAACAAGGACGTTACCGATGGGTAAGGGAAGGCGGGTCTCTATGAAGCTCGGGATCAACCTCGGCTACTGGGGCGCCGGAATGGACGGGGACAACCTGGCCGTGGCCCAGGAGGCCGACCGGCTGGGGTACGCGGTGTGCTGGGCGGCGGAGGCGTACGGCTCGGACGCCGCCACCGTGCTCAGCTGGGTCGCCGCCAAGACCGAACGCATCGACGTGGGCTCGGCCATCTTCCAGATCCCGGCCCGCCAGCCCGCGATGACCGCGATGACCGCCGCGACGCTGGACTCGCTCTCCGGCGGCCGTTTCCGGCTCGGCCTCGGTGTCTCCGGACCGCAGGTCTCGGAGGGCTGGTACGGGGTCAAGTTCGACAAGCCGCTCGCCCGCACCCGCGAGTACGTGGAGATCGTCCGCAAGGCGATGACCCGTGAGCGCCTGTCGCACGACGGCGAGCACTGGACGCTGCCGCTGCCCGGCGGCCCCGGCAAGCCGCTGAAGCTAACCGTGCACCCCACCCGCGAGCACATCCCGCTGTACATCGCCGCGATCGGCCCGAAGAACCTGGAGCAGACCGGCGAGATCGCCGACGGCGCCCTGCTGATCTTCCCCTCGGCCGCGCACCTGGAGGACACCGCGATCAAGTACCTGCGCGCGGGACGGGAGAAGGCAGGCAAGACCCTCGAAGGGTTCGACGTCTGCCCGACCCTGCCGCTGGCCGTCGGTGACGACAAGGACGTCGCGACGCTCGCCGACACCTTCCGCCCGTACACCGCGCTGTACGTCGGCGGCATGGGCAGCCGCAAGCAGAACTTCTACAACCAGCTCGCCCAGCGCATGGGGTACGAGAAGGAGGCCGCCGAGATCCAGGACAAGTACCTGGCCGGCGACAAGACCGGGGCCGCGGCGGCCATCCCGCACGAGCTGATCGACCAGACGACGCTGCTCGGCTCCGTGGAGCGCATCGCCGACCGGATGAAGGCCTACGCCGAGGCCGGGGTCACCACCCTCACCCTCGCCCCCGCGGGCTTCACGCTGGACGAGCGGATCGCCTCGCTCCGGGCCGGCACCGAGGCCATGGAGCTGGCCGGGCTCGCGTAACCCGAACGGCGCAACGGCCGACGCGCGCCGGAACCGGCCGGAATCGGCCGGACGGCGGGGGCGGAAAGTTCAGCGGCCGTGGTGGGGGCTCGGGGGTCTTCCCCGCCACGGCCGTCACGAAGGACAACGCGGCGCGACCCGCTCGGTTACGCGTTCGCGCCGCCCCGGCATCCTTCGTTCGGCGGATTTGTCCGACACAGCTGTTGCCCGGCTCCTGGTACCCCATTTGACTCGTTTTCTGCAGGACCCTGCCAGGCCCCCTGCAGAGAGGTGCCTCCGATGCTTTCGGCCAAGAGTCTGTTCCAGGAGATCGTCGACAACGACGAGTCGTTCCGGCTGTTCTGTTCGATCGCCGCCAGCGGCGAGACGCAGGGCGGCTGGGAGAACGCGCGTATCGCCGCGCTCGTCCCGCAGAGCGAGCGCGCACTCGCACCGAAGATCACCCGCCACGGTGCCGACGAGGACAAACACGGGCGGATCTTCAACGCCCTCATGAAGAAGCGCGGCCTCCAACCGGTGGAGGTCCCGCCCGAGACCGACTACACCGTGCTCCTCGAACGTCGCGGCATCGGTCTCGCGCACGAGAAGCTCAAGGCCGACCAGGCCCTCACCCTGCGGGACATCATCGTCTACCTGTCCCACAGCCGGGTCACCGAACAGCGCGCCGCCGACCAGATGGTGATGCTCCGCAAGCACTTCGCGGACCACCCTGAGATCGGCAAGGCCGTCCGGATGATCTCCGACGACGAGGACAACCACCTCGCCTACACCCACGAGGAACTGCTGCGCTACGCGGCCGCCGGACACGGTCGTCTGATCCAGCGGACCCTGCGCGAGTGCGCCCTCGCGGAGATCGCCGTCTACCGGGACGTCAGCCTCGCCGTGATGGACCGGATGGGGCGCGTCCTCGGCTGGCCCAGGGCGAAGGCGGCCGTCCTCGCCGCGGGCATCCACGCCGCGTACGCGTACGAGCGGGCGGTCGGCTGGCGTCGCATGGTGACGCTGACGATGCCGGAACGCCGCGACGCCCTGGGTGGACCGGCGACCGCCGCCCCCGAGTTCGCCTGAGGATCTCGCACACCCGTCACGCGCGCGTGGGGCCGCACCGTCCGCCCACGCGCGCGTACGGCCCAGGAACGGCGTCCCGGGGGCGGGTTGGTCGCTACAGCCAGCCCCGGCGCTTGAAGAGCCGGTACACCAGCACCTCCGTCATGACCATCAGAGCCATCAGCGCCGGGTACGACCACACCCAGCGCAGTTCGGGCATGTGCTCGAAGTTCATGCCGTAGACCCCGGCGGCCATGGTCGGGATCGCGGCCATGGCCGCCCAGGCCGAGATCTTCCGCATGTCGTCGTTCTGGCGGACGCTCATCTGCGCGAGATGCGCGGAGAGGATGTCGGAGACCAGTCGGTCCAGACCCTCGACGGACTCGTTGACACGGGTGAGGTGGTCGTTGACGTCGCGGAAGAAGGGCTGGGCACTCTCCTCGACGAAGGGCACCGCGGGGGCGGAGGTGCCGTTGCCCGAGAGTCGGACGAGCGGTGCGGCGAGGGGGCCGGTGGCCCGGCGGAACTCCAGGACCTGGCGTTTGAACGTGTAGATCCGGGACGCCGTGTTCCGTGAGCCGCCGACGTCGGGGGAGAAGACCTCCGTCTCCAGTTCCTCCAGGTCGGTCTGGAGCTCGGTCGCCACCTCCAGATAGTGGTCGACGGTGGCGTCCGTGATCGCGTACAGCACGGACGTGGGCCCCTTGCCGAGCAGTTCGGGCTCCCGCTCCAGACGACGGCGTACGACGCCCAGGGGCGAGCCCTCGCCGTGGCGGACGGTCACCACGAAGGCGTGGCCGAGGAAGACCATCACCTCGCCGGTGGTCACGGTGTCGCTGGACGGCTCGTACACGACCGGCTTGAGCACCATGAACAGCGAGTCGTCGTACACCTCCAGCTTGGGCCGCTGGTGGGCCTTCAGGGCGTCCTCCACGGCCAGCGGATGCAGCGCGAACTCCTCGGTGACCAGGGCGAACTCCTTCTCCGACGGCTCATGCAGGCCGATCCACACGAAGCCGCCGGAGGCGCGGGCGGCGGCCAGGGCGTCGGAGAGGTCATCGGGGCCCTCGGTGCGGTGCCCGTCGCGGTAGACGGCACAGTCGACGATCACGGGGAGTTCCTTTCGCAGAGCCTTGTCCACAGGGCCGGGGGACGCCGTCGGGCGGGCGTCTAGGCTGGGGCGCATGCCCACGTTGATCCTTGTCCGGCACGGACGTTCCACCGCCAACACCGAGGGTGTGCTCGCCGGGTGGACGCCCGGGGTCGCGCTCGACGAGCGAGGCGCCGCGCAGGCCGCGGCGCTGCCCGGCCGCCTCGCCGGGCTGCCGATCGCCGAGGTCGTCACCAGCCCGCTCCAGCGCTGCCAGGAGACGATCCGGCCACTGCTGGACGCCCGGCCCGGACTCGCCGCGCACACCGAGGAGCGCATCGGCGAGTGCGACTACGGCGACTGGTCCGGACGCAAGCTCGCCGAGCTGAACGACGAACCGCTGATGGAGGTCGTCCAGGCGCATCCGACGGCCGCCGCGTTCCCGGGCGGTGAGTCGATGCGGGCCATGCAGCACCGGGCAGCGGAGGCGGTCCGGGAGTGGAACGCGCGCGTGGAGCGCGAGCACGGCGCGGACGCCGTGTACGTGATGTGCTCGCACGGCGACATCATCAAGTCGCTCGTCGCGGACGCACTCGGACTTCATCTGGACCTCTTCCAGCGGATCTCTGTCGAACCGTGTTCCATCACCGCGATCCGTTACACCCGACTCAGGCCGTTTCTCGTCCGCCTCGGCGACACCGGGGACTTCTCGTCCCTGGCGCCGCGCGAGGAGCCCCCGAGCGGTGACGCGACCGTGGGGGGCGGTGCGGGGGCACCGTGATCGTCAACCGCAGTAGGGTGAAGCGGTCGCGGCGGCGCTGAGCAAGTCAGCAGCCGACGCGGCCGGTCCCGACGTCGATTCCAATGGAGACAGGACGTGTCCCGTCAGGTGTTCCTCTACGACCCCCCGGACCGCTTCGTGGCCGGTACGGTCGGGCTGCCCGGGCGCCGTACCTTCTTCCTGCAGGCCTCCTCCGGGCAGCGCGTCACCAGTGTCGCCCTGGAGAAGACCCAGGTCGCCGCGCTCGCCGAGCGCATGGACGAACTGCTGGACGAGGTCGTGCGGCGCAGCGGCGGCAGCGCCGCGGTGCCGGCCGTGGCCCCCACCGAGGTGTCGGACACGGCGCCGCTGGAGACCCCCGTCGAGGAGGAGTTCCGGGTCGGCACCATGGCCCTGGCCTGGGACGGCGACGAAGAGCGGATGATCGTCGAGGCGCAGGCCCTGGTCGAGCTGGACGCCGACTCCGAGGAGGACCTGGCCGAGGCGGAGGAGCGGATGCTCCAGGACGAGGAGAACGGACCGCCGATGCTCCGCGTCCGCCTCACCGGCTCCCAGGCCCGGGCCTTCGCCAAGCGCGCCCTCGACGTCGTCAACGCGGGGCGGCCACCGTGCCCGCTGTGCAGTCTGCCGCTCGACCCGGAGGGACACGTATGTCCGCGCCAGAACGGATACCGGCGCGGGGAGTGACCTCCTCCGCCGAGCCGGCGCCCACCCCGCCGGCCGAGCCGTCGGTCAGGCTGCTGGCCGAGGGCGAGCTGACGGTGCGCGGGCAGGTGCGGGAGGCGTCCAACGCGGTGCTGTACTGCACGGTCTCGCACGAGGGCCGCGAGGCCGCCTGCGTCTACAAGCCCGTCGCCGGGGAGCGGCCCCTGTGGGACTTCCCCGACGGGACGCTCGCGCAGCGGGAGGTCGCCGCGTACGAGGTGTCCGAGGCGACCGGCTGGGGGCTCGTCCCGCCCACCGTCCTGCGCGACGGGCCGTACGGGCAGGGCATGTGCCAGCTGTGGATCGAGGGCGCGCCCGGGTCCGAGCTGCTGGCCCTCGTCGACGGCGAGGAGGCCGGGCAGGGCTGGAAGGCCGTCGGCTTCGCGGAGGTCGGGGACGGCGAGACCGCGCTCCTCGTGCACGCCGACGACCAGCGGCTGCGGCGGCTCGCCGTCCTCGACGCGGTCGTCAACAACGCCGACCGCAAGGGCGGGCACCTCCTGCCCGCCGCCGAGGGGCGGCTCTACGGCATCGACCACGGAGTGACCTTCAACGTCGAGAACAAGCTGCGGACGCTGCTGTGGGGCTGGGCGGGGGAGCCGCTCACGGAGGAGGCCGTGGGTGTGCTGGAGCGGCTGCGGGACGGGCTCGGCGAGGGCGGGGCACTGGCCGCGAAGCTCGTCGCGTTGATCACACCGGCCGAGCTGGACGCCACGCGGGAGCGAGTGGCCGCGCTGCTGAAGAGCGGACGCCACCCGGAGCCGAGCGGCGAGTGGCCGGCGATCCCCTGGCCCCCGGTCTGAGGGCGCCCACCGCGGTGGGCCGAGGGCGGTTCCGCTGCTCGGCGGTCACGAGGCGCCGCTGCGCCCACCCGTGCCGCCCCAGCGGCACGACTGCCCGCAGAGAGACAACGACGGGACGCGCGCCCCGTCAGGGGGGCGGGGAACTGCGCGACCAGCCACGTACTGGCCGGCAGCCGCAGAACAAGGCGGTACCCCCGAGTGCCCGGGCGCCCGGCATGGCAACGCGGCGATCGGGTTAGGCTCGTGGCATGCATGCCTGGCCCGCTTCTGAGGTCCCCGCCCTGCCCGGCAAGGGCCGCGACCTTCGGATCCACGACACCGCGACCGATGGGCTCATCACCCTTGACCCCGGTCCCGTCGCCCGTATCTACGTCTGCGGTATCACCCCGTACGACGCGACCCACATGGGTCACGCGGCGACCTACAACGCGTTCGACCTCGTTCAGCGCGTGTGGCTCGACACCAAGCGGCAGGTTCACTACGTCCAGAACGTGACGGACGTCGACGACCCCCTGCTGGAGCGGGCCGAGCGCGACGCCATCGACTGGGTGGCCCTCGCCGAGAAGGAGACCGCCCTCTTCCGCGAGGACATGACCGCCCTGCGGATGCTCCCGCCCCGCCACTACATCGGCGCGGTCGAGGCCATCCCCGGCATCGTTCCGCTCGTCGAACGGCTCCGTGACTCCGGCGCCGCCTACGAACTCGAAGGGGACATCTACTTCTCCGTCGAGTCCGACCCCGACTTCGGCAAGGTCTCACGCCTCGACGCCGCCACGATGCGGCTGCTCTCCGCCGAGCGCGGCGGCGACCCGGACCGCCCCGGCAAGAAGAACCCGCTCGACCCCATGCTCTGGATGGCCGCGCGTGAGGGCGAGCCCAGCTGGGACGGCGGCTCCCTCGGCCGCGGTCGGCCCGGCTGGCACATCGAGTGCGTCGCCATCGCCCTCGACCACCTCGGCATGGGCTTCGACGTCCAGGGCGGCGGCTCCGACCTCGCCTTCCCGCACCACGAGATGGGCGCCTCGCACGCGCAGGCGCTGACCGGCGAGTTCCCCATGGCCAAGGCGTACGTCCACGCCGGCATGGTCGCGCTGCACGGCGAGAAGATGTCGAAGTCCAAGGGCAACCTGGTCTTCGTCTCCAAGCTCCGCCGTGACGGGGTCGACCCGGCCGCGATACGGCTCGCGCTCCTCGCCCACCACTACCGGTCCGACTGGGAGTGGACCGACCAGGTGCTCCAGGACGCCGTGGCCCGCCTCGACCGGTGGCGCGCCGCCGTGTCCCGGCCCGACGGACCGCCCGCCGAGGCCCTGGTCGAGGAGATCCGCGAGGCCCTCGCGAACGACCTGGACGCGCCCACCGCGCTCGCCGCGGTCGACCGTTGGGCCGCCCTCCAGCAGGAGCGGGGCGGTACGGACGAGGGCGCGCCCGGCGTGGTGTCGCGCGCCGTGGACGCGCTGTTGGGCGTCGCCCTGTGAAGCCGTTGCAGTAACGACTCTGCACAGGCGTCGCCCACGTCACACACACCACACGGACACCGCTGGGGCGCGTCCTCCGACCGGAGGACGCGCCCCAGCGCTCGTAGGCCGGGCCGCTCGTGGTCCTCGCGGGGCGGACGGCCGGTCTCCCGCCGCAAGGGACACGAAGGCGCGGTGCCTGGACGGAAGTTCACGGGGGGCGTAGGAGGAGCTGATCGGCCGAGCCGAACAGACCGTCACAATCCCGGCCGCGAGCTCTCCCGGGGCTGTCAAGGCGCTGTCGGTCGAGGGGCGAAGGGCTGCGGGGCCGGTCGGCATGTGATGGGGTGACAGACGTCAGTTGAAGCCGGACCGGCCAGCTGCCGGTCCCTTCGTGGAAGGGACGCACAGTGGCACCCCCGCTCCCCCCGCATCCCCCGCAATCCCCCTCCGCCGGCCCCGCCCCCCACCTCGGTCGGCGCAGCCTGCTCACGATGTCGGCCGCCACCGCAGGCGCGCTGCTCGTCGGGGCCTCCGCCGCCTCCGCAGCTTCCACCGCCTCCGCGACCGACTCGGCATCCGGGGACCCGTGGCCCGACGTCATCCCCCTGCCGAACGGCTTCCGTCCCGAGGGCATCACCATCGGCTCCGGCCCCTACGCCTACCTCGGCTCTCTCGGCGACGGCTCGATCTACCGCGCCGACCTGCGCACCGGCGCGGGCCGCATCATCTCGGCGGGGCCCGGTACGCCCTCCGTCGGGCTCAAACTCGACGACCGGGGGCGGCTGTTCGTCGCCGGGCGCGGTCAGGGCGCCCGGGTGGTGGACGTCCGTACCGGCAAGATCATCGCCGCGTACACGCTCACCACGAAGACGCCGACCTTCGCCAACGACGTCTTCCTCACCCCCGGTGCCGCCTGGTTCACCGACTCGTTCCAGCCCGCCCTGTACGCCCTGCCGCTCGGCCGCGACGGCCGACTGCCGGGCCAGGACGAGGTCGTCACGGTCACCCTGAGCGGCGCCTGGACCCAGACGCCGGGCGAGGTGGTCAACGCCAACGGGATCACCCGGACCCCGGACGGCAAGGCCCTCCTGGTCGTCCAGTCCGGCGTCGGTGGCCTCCACCGGGTGAACCCGAGGACCGGAGTCACGACCCTGGTCGACCTGGGGGACGCGGCCCCCCTCACCAACGGCGACGGCCTGCTGCTCCTCGGCCGGCGGCTCTACGTCGTGCAGAACCGGCAGAACGCGATCGACGTGTTCCAGCTCTCCGCCGACGGCCGCAGCGGCATCTTCGAGGGCCGCCTCAGCGACGCCGACTTCGACGTCCCGACCACAGTCGCGGCCCACAAGAACCGCCTGTACCTACCCAACGCCCGCTTCACCACGCCCCCGACCCCGGACACGACCTACGCGGTGGTGGCGATCAAATGCTGAGCACCCAGTAACTCCCGGCCCACTTCCCCGCGCCCGAAGGGGCGCGGGGAACTGCGCGACGAGCCCCCACAAACCCGCAGATCCCGCGCAGCGTCACCGCAACGGCATCCCCGGGCCCAACTACTCCTCCGACGAATCCTCGTCCTCGTCCTCGCCCTCCGCCTCGCCGGCGGCCTCCGGCCGCGACGGCTTCGGCGGCCGCGTACGCCCGCCAGGGTTCTCCTTCGGGTTCCACGCGCCTGAGCCCGTGTCACCCCCGTCGGCCGTGGCGTGCCCCCCGGCCGGACCGGCGGAGCCGGGCCCACCGTCCCGCCGCCGCAGATACCGCTCGAACTCGCGGGCGATCGCCTCGCCCGACGCCTCCGGCAGCTCCGCCGTGTCCCGGGCCTCCTCCAGCGTCTGCACGTACTCGGCGACCTCGCTGTCCTCCGCCGCCAGCTGGTCCACGCCCACCTGCCACGCGCGCGCGTCCTCGGGCAGCTCACCCAGCGGGATGCGTACGTCGATGAGGTCCTCCAGGCGGTTCAGGAGGGCCAGCGTCGCCTTCGGGTTCGGCGGCTGCGACACGTAGTGCGGCACCGCCGCCCAGAGCGAGACCGCGGGGACACCGGCGTGCGTGCACGCCTCCTGGAGGATGCCGACGATGCCCGTGGGGCCCTCGTACTTGGTCTCCTCCAGATCCATCCGCTGCGCCAGGTCCGGGTCGGACGTGACACCGCTGACCGGGACCGGACGCGTGTGCGGGGTGTCGCCGAGCAGCGCGCCCAGCACGACCACCAGCTCCACCCCCAGCTCATGGGCGAAGCCCAGCAGCTCGTTGCAGAACGAGCGCCAGCGCATCGACGGCTCGATACCCCGGACGAGTACGAGATCGCGGGGCTTGTCGCCGCCCACCCTGACCACCGACAACCTTGTCGTCGGCCAGGTGATCTTCCGTACGCCGCCGTCCAGCCACACCGTGGGACGGTTCACCTGGAAGTCGTAGTAGTCCTCGGCGTCCAGCGCCGCGAACACCTCGCCCTTCCATTCCCGGTCCAGATGCGCGACCGCGGTGGAGGCGGCGTCGCCGGCGTCGTTCCAGCCTTCGAACGCGGCCACCATCACTGGGTCGATCAGCTCGGGAACCCCCTCCAGCTCGATCACCCAGCGCCTCCTTCCGACGTGCCCTCGCGTACGCCCCAACCTTACGGCGTGCCGAGGGGCCCTCCGCAGCCCCCGTGCACGGGGGAGTGAACGGATCACTGCCCCGTTCGCACGGCACAAACACGCGTCGGCCGCCGGAGCCTCAGGTGATCAACTTCTCACAGCGACGACCGCAGCCACTGCTCCACGCTCGCGATGTGCACCGTCGCCCAGGAACGAGCGGCGTCGGCGTCGCGGTCGCGCAGGGCGGCCAGGATGGCGCGGTGCTCGTGCAGGGTCCGGCTGACGGCGTCCTCCTGGGTCAGTCCGCGCCAGATGCGGGCCCGCGTAGTGGGACCCGACAGGCCGTCGAGGAGCGAGCAGAGCACGGAGTTCCCGGAGGTCTGCACGATGCCCCGGTGGAACTCCAGGTCGCAGGCGACCAGTTCCTCCACCGACGGATCGGTGCCGAGCTTGTCCAACTGGGCCGCCAGCGCGTCCAGTTGCTGCTCGCTGATCCTCAGGGCGGCCATCGCCGTCGCCGCCGGCTCGAGTATGCGGCGCACGGCGAGGAACTCCAGGACCGTGTCGTCGCGGTGGAAGTCGACGACGAAACTCATCGCCTCCAGCAGGAGTTGGGGGTCGAGGCTGGTCACATAGGTGCCGTCGCCCTGCCGTACGTCCAGGATGCGGATCAACGACAGGGCGCGCACGGCCTCGCGCAGGGAGTTTCGGGACAGCCCGAGGTCGGCCGCGAGCTCGCTCTCCTTCGGGAGCCGGTCGCCGGGGCGCAGCGCGCCGGAGACGATCATGCCCTTGATCTTCTCGATCGCCTCGTCGGTGACTGCCATGGCGACCCCTCCCTGTCGTTTCCGGCCGTTCCGGTTGTTCAGGCCGTCCCGGCTGTCCCGGCTGTCCCGGCTGTCCCGGCTGTCCCGGTCATTCCGGCTCGTTCCGGGCGTTCAGACATCCGATGTATCAGGCCATTATGCGGGCTCCACCGGGTCCATCAGGCCAAAGCCTCCAGGTCGGCCAGAGCCGCCGCCTCGTCGAGGGTGGTGAGGACCCGCTCGCGCATCAGCACCCTCCCCTCGACGACCGTGTCCCGTACGTCCGCCGAGTGCGCCGCGTAGGCGAGGGTGGACCACGGGTCGTGCAGGGGCCGCAGATGCGGGCCGCCCAGGTCGAGCACGATCAGATCGGCCCGCTTGCCCGGCTCCAGGGAACCCAGGTGATCGCCGAGACCCAGCGCCCGGGCCCCCTCGATCGTCGCCATGCGCACCGCCTGCTCCGCGCCCACAGCTGTGGGGTCGCCGTCCGCCTTGTGCACCAGCGCCGCCTGTCGGACGGCACCCAGCACGTCCAGCGTGTTGGAGCTGACCGCCCCGTCCGTGCCCAGCGCGACCGTGACGCCCGCGCTCAGCAGCCGGGGCACCGGCGCGATCCCGCACCCCAGTTTCAGGTTCGACACCGGGCAGTGCGCGACGGAGGTCCCGGTCCGGGCCAGCGCCGCGATCTCCGGGCCGGTGAGGTCGACCGCGTGGGCGAGCAGCAGATCGGGGCCGAGCAGTCCGAGCGAGTCCAGCAGCTCCACCGGGCGCTTGCCGTGGCGCACCTCGACCGTGGCGACCTCGGTGGCGTTCTCCGCCGCGTGGATGTGCAGCAGCGCCCCGAACTCCCGTGCCAGGGCGGCTATGCCGAGCAGCTGGTCCGGGGCGAGCGTGTACGTCGAGTGCGCGAAGAGCACCGGCCGCGTCCCCGGCCGGTGGGAGCGGTCGGCGAGGTCCCGCCGGGCCCACTCCAGCCGCTCCCCGTACGCCCTGCCGTCGGCGGGATCGGGGACGTCCATGAAGGTCGGGCCGGTGTGCAGCCGCCAGCCCGTCTCGCGCGCGACCCGCTCGGCCGCCTCGTGGAACCAGTACATGTCCAGCGCGGACGTCACCCCGGCCCGCAGGCTCTCGGCGATCGCCACCCGTACCGCCGCCGCCACGTTCTTCGGCGACAGCAGCCGCGCCTCCCACCGCAGCACCCGCTCCAGGAACCCCTGGAGGGTGACGTCGTCCGCGCGACCCCGCAGCAGCGTCATCGCCAGGTGGGTATGGGCGTTGACGAGCCCGGGGAGCACCAGACAGCCCTCGGCGTCGAGGGTCTCGGCCGCCGCGTAGGCCGCGTGCAGTTCCGCCGCCGGTCCGACCGCGAGGATCTCGCCGTCCCGGACGGCGACCGCCCCGTCCCGATGCCGGGTGCCGGCCTCGTCGACGGTCAGGACGTCACCGCCGATGACCAGCAGATCGACGTGCTCGCTCACGCGGCGCCCCCCTCGACCCCGTCTCCCGCGGACCCGGCCCCCGCGTACCCGAATCCCTCGACCCCGTACGCCTCGACCCCGTCCTCCTCGGCCAGCAGCCGCAGTGCCTCCAGCGACACGACCGCGCCCCGCTCCACGCCGCGTGCGACGACCTCGCGGTGCGGGTCGTAGCCGCCGGTGGTCTCGACGTCGACCAGTTCGTCGGCGTTCGCACCGTCCACGACGAGGACCCCGCCGGCGAGAAGACCGCGCAGCGAAGCCGTCACGTACAGCGCGGACAGCTCCATCTCGATGGCCGCGAGTCCGGCACGGTCGTACGCGTCGAGCGGGATGAGGCCGGGCTGGAAGGCCGCCCTCGTCCATACGATGCCCCGATGATGCGGCGCTCCCACCTCGCGGGCGGCACGCTGGAGCGCGAGGACCGCCTCGGGGGCGGAGACGGCCGGGTACTCGGGCGGCAGCAACTGCTGGGTCACCCCGTCGTCGCGCACGGCCGCCTCGGCGATCACGAGATCGCCGTCGCCGATCCCGGGCCGCATCGCGCCGGCCGTGCCGAACCGCAGGAAGGTGCGGACCCCCGCGTCCGCCAGCTCCTGGAACAGCAGGATCGCGCCTGGACCGCCCACCCCGTGCGAGGCGACCACGACCGGCACACCCTTCCAACTCCCGCTGAACACACGGTACTCACGGTGGTACGACACCTCCTCGGCGCCGTCCAGCAGCGCGGCGACCGCCGCGGCGCGCGCCGGGTCGCCGACCACGACCGCGCGCGGCGGCAGCCCGGTCCTGGGTATGCGGGTGATGGGCAGGAGGTCCTGTGTCATGCGGTGGCTCCCGAGCGATTCGTGCCGGTGCTGCGTGCGCCGGTGCTGCCTGAGCTGGTGCTGCCTGTGCTGCTGCCTGTGTTGTTTGTGCTGGTGCTGCGACCGGTCCGGCGACGGCGGCGGGCCGTCGTCAGGAAGAGGGCGCCGAGCGTGACGACGTACGGCGCGGCGTCCGTCGCCTGCTGCGGCAGCCCGAGCCCCTGGAGGCGGAAGCCGGCCGCCTCGGCGAGACCGAAGAGCAGGGCCGCGAGCAGCACGCCGAGCGGCAGCGCGCGGCCGAGCATCACGGCCACCACGGCGATCCAGCCCCGGCCCGCCGTCATGTTCTCGGAGAACAACGTGACGTTCCCCAGGGCGAGTTGGGCGCCCGCGAGCCCGCACAGCACACCGGAGACGAGCACCGCCGCGTACTTGTACCCGGCCGGGGAGACCCCGAGCGTGGCCGCCGCGTCCGGCGCCTCGCCGACCCCGCGCAGCCGCAGCCCCCACACATGGCGGGAGAGCGCGAGCGCGGCGACCCCGACGGCCGCCCACGCCAGGTACGCCAGCGGGGAGAGCCCGCCGATCAGTGGGAGCCCGGCGAGCGACGGATCGTCGAACGTGCCCTGGACGCCGAAGACGGTGCGGAGCAGGAAGCTGGTCAGGCCCACGGCGAGGAGGTTCATGGCGATGCCGAGGACCACCGCGTCCCCGCGCAGGGTCACCGCGCCGACGGCCAGGACGAGGGAGTACGCGGCCGCCGCCAGCGCCGCCGCGAGGACACCGAGCCACGGGCTGCCGGTGAACCAGCTGGTCGTCACCGCCGTGAAGCAGCCCAGCAGCATCATGCCTTCGAGGCCGATGTTGAAGACGCCCGCGCGCTCGCACAGGGCGCCGCCGAGCGCGGCCAGCAGGATGGGGGTGAGCGCCCGCAGCGCGGACATCAGGAGATCGGAGTCGAAGAACATCACGCGGCCGCCTTCCGCCGGTCCCGCCCGCCGAACCACCGTCGCGGGAACCGCGACCGGGCCGCCAGGAACACGATGACGACGGCCTGGAGCACCTGTGTCAGCTCGCGCGGCACCTCGGTCGTCCGCTCCATCGACAGCCCGCCGACCTGGAGAACCGCGAAGAAGAACGAGGCGAGGAGCGTGCCGAGCGGCGCCGCCGCCGCGAGGAGCGCGGCCGTCAGCCCCGTCCAGGTGTAGCCGGGGGCGGTGAGCGAGCCGTCCAGGAAGCGGTACGGGAAGCTCAGGACCCCGATCGCGCCGACCAGCCCGGCCAGCGCGCCCGAGACCGCCAACAGCTTTAGCGTCAGCCCCGCCCGCTCCACACCGGCGTACGCCGTGAAGCGCGGGTTGAGGCCGGTCATCCGGATCTCGTAGCCGAGCGCCGTGCGCCGGTCGGTGAACCAGTACGCGACCCCCACCAGCACCACCAGCACCAACCCCGCGGTCACCGTCGATCCGCCGAATGCGGGCAGCGCCACGCCCTCCGGGAGCCGGCGCGTCTGGGGCAGGCTGGAGCCGGGCTCCTTGAGCGGATAGCGGGCCAGATAGGAGGCGAGCGACACCGCCGGATAGCTGAGCAGAAGGCTGCTGACCAGCAGGGGAACACCGAGCCGGTTCTCGCACAGCGCGGCCAGGGCGGCGTACGCGGCGCCGGCCCCCATGCCCGCCAGCAGGGCGAGGACGACGGTGAGCGGGGCCGGGAGCGGCGAGTACAGGCCGGTCACGGCGGCCGTGATGCCGCCCAGCACCAGCTGCCCGTCGCCGCCGAGGTTGATCAGCCCCGCGCGGAGCGGGATCGCGAGCGCCAGGGCCATGCCGAGCACGCTCGTCCCGGTGGTGAGCGTCGAGCCGATGCCGTCGGCGCCGAGCGAACCGGTCAGGACGGCGCCGTACGCGGTCAGCGGGTCGGCGCCCGTGCCGAGCAGGAACAGGGCGCCGATGAGGACGCCCGCGAGGACGGAGAAGGCGACGGGGGAGCGGAGGACCGCTGTCAGCCGGTCCCTGGGTATGGGGTTCATGTCAGTGCCCGGCCTCCACCGGTGCGGTGCCGCCTCCGGCGGCGCTCGTGGTGCCGGTGGTGTCGTCGGCGTCGTCGAGGTCACCGTGCGCGCCGCTGCCGCCGGCCATCGCCAGACCCAGCACGCCCTCGTCCGCGTCGGCCTTGTCGTACGCGGCGGTCACCCGGCCCTCGTACATGACCAGTACCCGGTCCGACAGTCCCCGGATCTCGCTCAGTTCGGCGGAGACGAGGAGGACCGCGTGACCGGCGTCGCGGTGGGCGATCAGGTCGTCGTGGATGTTCTGGACCGCGCCGATGTCGACCCCGCGCGTGGGCTGCTCGACCAGCAACAGCGGTGCCTCATGGGCGAGTTCGCGGCCGATGAGGAGCTTCTGCAGATTGCCGCCGGACAGCGCCGACGCGGGCGCCCCGGGGCCCGGCGTCCTGATGCCGAACCGCTCGATCAGCCGCCGGGCGTGCTCGCGTACGGCGGTGGGCGCGAGCAGACCGATCCGGGACCCGGCCGACAGCGACGTACGGTGATGCCCCATGGCCAGGTTCTCCGCCACGGACGCCGCCGGTGCCGTCCCCACGGCGTGACGGTCCTCCGGCACGTACGCGAGGCCCCGGGCGCGCCGTTCGGTCGCCGAGGCGTGGGTGACGTCCTCGCCCCGCAGCCGGATCCGGCCCGAGACCACCGGGCGCAACCCGGCGAGGGCCTCGACCAGTTCGCTCTGGCCGTTGCCGGCGACGCCCGCGATGCCGAGGATCTCCCCGGCGCGGACGGTGAGCGTGACCTCGCGCACCCCGTCGGTGGTGAGGCCGTCGACGTCCAGCACGACCGCGCCCGGGGTGCCGGGCGCGTGCACCCGGTCCAACTCCACCGCGCGGCCCGTCATCGCCGCCGCGATCTCGTCGGCGGTGGTGTCGGCGGTGCGCAGCCGGGCCACCACCCGGCCGTCCCGCAGCACCGTCACGTGGTCGCTGCCCTCCAGCACCTCGCGCAGCTTGTGCGTGACGAGGATCACCGTACGGCCCTGCGCCGCCAGCGACTTGAGCACCGCGAACAGGGCGTCGGCCTCGGCGGGCGTCAGCACGGCCGTCGGCTCGTCCAGGATGAGGGTGCGGGCGCCCCGGTGCAGCAGCTTGAGGATCTCCACGCGCTGCCGCAGCCCGACCGGCAGCTCGCCGACCCGGGCGTCCGGGTCGACCACCAGGCCGTGGTCCGCGCCGAGTTCACGGACCCGACGACGGGCCGCGGCCCGGTCCACCAGGCCGAAGCGGCGCGGCTCGGCGGCGTACACCACGTTCTCGGCGACCGTCAGCGAGTCGAACAGCTTGAAGCTCTGGTGGACCATGCCGAGCCCGGCGGCCATCGCGGCGGCGGGCCCGGCGAAGGAGACCTCGCGCCCGTCGAGCCGGATCGTGCCGGCGTCCGGGCGCTCCATGCCGTACAGGACCGACATGAGCGTGGACTTGCCCGCGCCGTTCTCGCCCATGAGGGCGTGGATCTCGCCGGGCCGGACGGTCAGGTCGACGCGGTCGTTGGCGAGGGTGCCGGGATAGCGCTTGGTGATGCCGAGGAGTTCGACGGCGAGCGGGGTGGCGGCGCGGGCGGCCGGGACCTCCGCGCCTGCGGCGGGGGTGTCCCCCTTCGACACCCCGGCCGCCTTCGGCACCCCGTCCCCGTGCCACGCCCCGGCCCCCGCCGTATCGTCAGGCGGCCGCGGGGTCATCGACCTTCAGCTCTCCCGACACGATCCGGTCGCGCAGCGCCTCGACCTTCTTCAGCACGTCCTCGTGGTCGGCGATCACGCACTGGGACGACTCCACGCCGTCCTCCAGACCGGTGAGAGTGATACCGCCCTCCTTGAGCCCGTACGAGACCGTGCCGGTCGTGCCGTCGAGGACCCGCTCGATCCCCTTCTCCACCGCGACGTCCGTCCGCTTGACGACGTTGTCGACGACCGTGCCCGGCGCCGAGGGGCACTGGTTGACGTCGACGCCGTACGCGAACGCGCCCTTGGCCTTCGCCGCCTCGAACACGCCGTAGTTGCCGGCCGCGGCGGCGGCCATGAGGTGGTCGTAGCCCTTGGCGAGCAGGGAGTTGGCCTGTTCCTTGGCGCGGGCGGAGTCGTCGAACGGGGACTGGCCGCCGACGAAGCGCGTCGAGGTCTGCGTCTTGGCGGCGACATGCTTGGCACCGGCCGCGAACGGGTCGCTGAAGCGGCGGAACTGGGGCGTGTCCAGCACGTCCACGGCACCCACCTTGCCGCTCTCGCTGAGCAGACCCGCCTCCGCGCCCGCGAGGAAGACACCCTCGTGCTCACGGAACACCGCGCACGACACGTTCTCGAACGTCTTCTCCGTGCACGCGTCCACGAGCAGGAACTGCTGCTTCGGGTGGGCCTCGGCCTGCTGGGCGACCAGGTCCGCGAACTCGAAGCCGACCAGCACGATCACGTCCGGCCGCTCGTCCACCGCCGCTTGCACGTTCTGCTGCTGCGAGGCCGAGTCCGTGGACTCGTAGACCTTCTGCGAGCCGTCGTGCGCCTTCGCCGCCGCCTTCACACCGGTGACGGCGTTCTTCAGGAACTCGTTCTGGCCGACGGCGTCCGGCGTGACGAGCGTGAAGCTCCTGTCGCTGCCACCACCGGCGGCGGCGTCGGCGGAACCGTCCTTCTTCGCGGCGGCGTTGCAGGCGGTGGCCAGCAGGACGGTGCCGGTGGCGAGCGCGGCCAGCCGGAGCGAGCGGCGGGATCCGCGGGTGGGACGGGCGGAACGGGTGACGTCGGTGACGCCGGCGGTACGGGACATCGGGGGGCGACCTTCCGGAGCATGCGGCAAGGGCCGGGCGCGTCATCGTCGACGAGCCCTGGAAAGGGGCGGAGCGCTGTGGGGGAGGAGCGGCGGGGCGCCGAAGCGGTCTTGGGACCGGCGTCAGCGGCGACAGCCGTCGCTCGCGCAGCGGCCGTGGTCGAGGAAACGGCGCATGGTGAGCAGCACGGATCCTCCCTCACATCGGCCTACGGGCTGCGGGCGGTGCTGGACTGTAACACCGCTTTCCGGACGCACGCTCCGCCGTCTCGAACTGTGGTTCCCGACGGTTCTCCGAGGTCATGTACGGTGTCGGGCACCTTCGGAACACCAGGAGTGCCCCGCTATGCCCCAGGAACTGCGCGCCGTCGACTGGACCGGAAACAGCCTTGCGCTCATCGACCAGACGGTCCTGCCGCACCGCACCGAGACGGTCGAGATCCGTGACGTCGACGCCCTGGTCTCCGCCATCCAGCGCCTCGTCGTGCGTGGTGCTCCCGCGATCGGGGCCGCGGGCGCGTACGGGGTGGCGCTCGCGATCCTGGAGGGCGAGCGGGAGGGCTGGTCGGCCGAGGAGGTACGGGCCGCCGTCGCCCGGGTCCGCGAGGCACGGCCGACCGCCGTGAACCTGATGGTGTGCGTGGACCGCGTCATGACCCGCTTCGACGAGGGGCTGGACGCGGTGCTGGAGGAGGCGGCCGCCGTCCAGCGCGAGGATGTCGAGGCGAACCGGGCGATGGGGGCGCACGGCGCCGACTGGCTGCTGAAGCGGGTGGGCGCCGACCGTCCGCTGCGCGTGCTGACCCACTGCAACACGGGGGCGCTGGCAACCGCCGGATGGGGTACGGCACTTGGTGTCATCCGCGAGCTCCACGCACGCGGCCGCCTCGAAGTCGTCTACGCCGACGAGACGCGTCCCCTCCTCCAGGGATCCCGCCTGACCGCCTGGGAGTTGGTCCAGGAGGGCATCCCGCACTACGTCCAGGCGGACGGCGCCGCCGCCGGCACGATCCTGCGGGGTGAGGTCGACGCGGCGATCGTGGGCGCGGACCGCATCGCCGCCAACGGCGACACCGCCAACAAGGTCGGCACGGTGGGCGTCGCCCTCGCCTGCGCCGACGCGGGCATCCCGTTCGTCGTGGCCGCCCCCACCACGACGGTCGACCTCGCCACCGCCTCCGGATCCGACATCCACATCGAACTCCGGGGCGAGGACGAGGTGTTGGAGTGGGGCGGCATCCGCACGGCCCCGGCCGGGTCCCGGGGCCACAACCCGGCCTTCGATGTGACCCCTGGCCGTCTGGTGACCGGGCTGGTCACCGAGAGGGGCGTCCTGGAGGTCTCGGCGGGCGAACTGCCGGGCGAGCGCCTGCGGTAGACCCGCCCGTAACCCAGCCTCTGTCCCGTCCGCCTCACCGCACACGAGAAGGCGGCCCCGATCACCTCGACCGGGGCCGCCTTCTGACGTGCCGTCAGCGCTCGGACAGCTCCAACTCCAGCAGCCACTCGACCACTTCGGTGTGATGGCGCGCCTGGCGAGGGTTCGCGCCCCACACGTACAGTCCGTGGCCCGCGACGACGACGGCCGGCATGCGTGGGTCACGGGCGGCCTCCAGGCGGTCGCCCAGCACCTTCATGTCCTGGCTGTTGGCGATGACCGGCAGGGTGACCTCGACGTCGTGGGCGGACTGGCCGACGCCCTTGAGCATCTCCAGGTCCTTGAAGACGATGCCCCCGGGCTCACGACGACCCATGGCGACCGAGGCGACCGTGTGGACGTGGACCACGGCCCCCGCCCCGGTCAGCGCGGCCACGCGCGCGTGCAGTTCGGCCTCGGCGGACGGCTTGCCTCCCCGCACGGCGGCACCGCCGCCGTCCACCAACACCACGTCCGCGGGCGTCAGTTCACCCTTGTCGTGCCCGCTCGCGGTCACCGCCAGCCGCAGCGGATCGCGCGAGAGCACCACCGACAGATTGCCCGAGGTGCCGCGCATCCAGCCGAAGGAGGCGAAGCGGGCCGACTCGGCGGCCAGAACGGCTCCCGCCTCCTCCAGGTCGAGTGCCGAGATCTCGGTGGTCATGCGGTGCTCCTCGTGATGGTGATCTCGTCGAACGTCCCCGCCTGCGCGTGGTCGCCGACGCCTTGCTCGTAGTACGGCTCCCCGGGCCGCCGGACCCCGACGGTCCGCCAGCCGGCCTCCCGCGCCGCGTCCAGCTCGCCGGGCCGGTCGGAGAGGAAGAGGACGCGGTCGGGGGTGGCGGCGAGACCGAGGTCCGAGGCGATCG
This sequence comes from Streptomyces sp. SP18BB07, assembly GCF_036322545.1. NCBI lineage: Bacteria > Bacillati > Actinomycetota > Actinomycetes > Kitasatosporales > Streptomycetaceae > Streptomyces > Streptomyces sp. SP18BB07. Next base: position 128,526 of record NZ_JAQYWT010000349.1, on the reverse strand, counting down.
TGCGGTACGACTCCGCCTCCTGCTTCGGCCCGGCGTTCTCCGTGTCGTACAACCCATCGAGAAGCGGCAGCAGATCGCCCTCGGGGCTCGACCGGAACCACGCGCGCTGGGCGGCCACGGAACCCGAGGAGTACACATGGAGGCGTACGCCCGCCGCGTGCCAGGCGCGCAGGGCCGGCACGACGTCGTCGTAGAAGTGGGAGACGAGGTCGCCGCGCGCGAAGCCCTCGGACCAGATGATGCCCTGGAGGGTTTTCAGCGGGGTTGCCTTGCGGTCCTCGTCGAGCCAGGAGTTGAGCGCCTTCTCGACACGGGCCGCGTCCGCGTCCGGCTCGGCGATGAGCTCCCGCACCTGTGCGACGGCCCGCGCCACGTCCGGATCGCCGCTCCGCTCGGCGAGCAGCGCTCCGAAGCGTGAGCGGGAGTACGGGTAGAGCACGTCGACGACGAACCCCGTGGCGCTCGTGGTGCCCTCGATGTCGAGCACCACGGAGTCGAGGGAGCCGATGCCGAAGTCCAGGCTCACGCCGCGGCCTTGTCCTGCCGGTACCCGGCGTCGATCGTGTCGTAGTCCGGGAAGCGGGAGGCGATGGTGGAGCCGGTGAAGTTGCCGATCCAGCCGTCCTCCTCGTGGAAGAACCGGATCGCGGTGAACGAGGGCTTGGTGCCCATGTCGAACCAGTGGGTGGTCCCGCGCGGCACGCCCAGCAGGTCGCCCTTCTCGCAGTAGACCGCGTGCACCTCGCCGTTCACGTGCAGATAGAAGATGCCGGAACCGGAGACGAAGAAACGGACCTCGTCATCGTCGTCGTGGGTGTGCTCCTGGAGGAACTTCTCCCGCGCGGCCTTCGCCTTCACCGGGAACTCGGGGTCGTCGCTCGGGTGGAGGCCGAGGACATCGACCGTGGTGAAGCCCTCCTCGGCATTGAGCCGCTCGATCTCCGGGCCGTACGCGGCGAACACGGTCGCGCTGTCCGCGTCGAACGGGACGTCCTCCCGGATCGGCCACTGCTCGTAGCGCACCCCGAGCGGCGCGAGCGCGGACGCGATCTCGACGGGGTCGGCGGTACGGCGCACCACGGTCTCCGGTCCGGACTCGGGCCAGGTGGTCAGCAGGGTCATGAGAGCAACTCCAGGAGTCTGGAAGGGGTGTCCGGATACCGAGACGAGCACCCGGACGGCTGGGAAGGGGGGAAGGTGAGGGGCGAGCGACCGGTCAGGCGTGACACGGCGCGCCGGGACAACAGCGCATACCGGGCATGCGCTGCGCCGTCGCGTCGGATGTCGTCATCGGGGCCTCACTGTGGTGCCGGTCGGGTGCCGGTACCGCGATGGTAACGCCGGTCCATGTACCAGCCATGTGTGACGTAGTCGTTGTCTCACGTGTTGAGAAACCGCTCTCATTGCTTTGACGCATGGCTGAAATCGTTCTCATGATCTGCGTATGAAGACGCTGCTGCTCGTGCGGCGGCTGTACGTGGACCTGCTCCGGTCGACCACGGCCAGCTGTCGCTGACCACTCCCGGAGCCCCGACGCGCCCTGCTGTCCCGGGCGTTCACCGTGCACCTCGTCATGGTCACGGTGGCGCGTTTTCGCCCCCGCTCCGGGTCGAGTACTCCCTTCCCCCTTTCGCACCGCACCTGGAGCCGTCATGTCCCGTTCGTCCCGCCGTACCCGTCTCCCGCTCGCCGCCCTCTCCCTCGCCTCCGCCTCGGCCCTGCTGCTGTCGGCCTGCTCGCAGTCCACCGACGCCTCCAAGGGCACCGGCGACACCGCCGCCAAGGCCTCCGCCGCCACCGGCGACAAGCCCGCCCCCTTCAGCGACGGCGCCGTCAAGGTCGCCCTGGTCAGACAGAGCGGCGCCGGCGACTACTTCGAGCAGTGGGGCAACGGTGCGAAGGCGCAGGCCAAGGCCCTCGGCATCGACCTCACCGTGTACGACGCCCAGGCCGACAACGCCAAGCAGGCCACCGACCTGTCCTCGGCGATCAACTCCGGCGCCAAGGCGATCATCATCGACCACGGCTTCCCGGCGACGATCCAGCCGGAGATCGACAAGGCCGTGAAGAAGGGCATCAAGGTCGTCGTCTACGACGTCGAGACCGACACCAAGGGCGTTGTCTCCACCCGGCAGAACGACGCGAGCATGGCGCAGGCCGTCCTCGACGTGATGGCGAAGGAGGTCGGCAAGGACGCCAAGGTCGGCTATGTGAACGTCGCCGGCTACGCGGCCCTCGACAAGCGCGACACCGTCTGGAAGTCCACCGTCGAGGCCCAGGGCTGGAAGCAGGCCTTCAAGGTCGGCAAGGTCACCGACTCCACGGCCACCGACAACGTTCCCCTCGTCTCCGCCGCCCTCACCCAGAACTCCGACGTGGCGGGCGTCTTCGCCCCCTACGACGAGCTGGCCAAGGGCGCCGTCCTCGCCGTGCAGAACAAGAAGCTGCAGGACAAGGTGAAGGTCTTCGGTGCCGACGTCTCCAACGCCGACATCCAGGCCATCACCGCCGAGGGCAGCCCCTGGGTCGCGACCGCCGGCACCGACCCGTCCGCCGTCGGCGCCGCCGTGGTCCGCACGACCGCGCTGGAGCTGGCCGGTCAGCTGAACAAGACCTCCGTCGAGTTCCCGGCCGTCGCCATCACCCAGGACTTCCTGCGCGAGAAGAAGATCGAGAACATGGACCAGCTGCGGAAGGCGCTGCCCGCGCTGAACCTGTCGCAGGTCTCGACCGCCGACTGGATCTCGAATGTCGCCCACTGACACCGGCCTCGGCAAGCCTGACGGCGGCGAGGGCATCGCCGCCGTCAGCCTGCGGGACGTCAGCATGGCGTTCGGCGGCAGGACGGTGCTCGCCTCCGTCTCGCTGGACATCGCACCGGGCAGCGTGGTCGCGCTGCTCGGCGCGAACGGCGCCGGCAAGTCCACCCTCATCAAGATCCTGTCCGGCGTGCACACGGACCACGGCGGGCTGGTACGGATCGCAGGGGAGCCCGCGGCCCTCCAGTCGCCCCTGGCTGCCCGCCAGTTGGGCATCCAGACCGTCCACCAGCGCATCAGCGAGGGCGTCGTCCCCGGCCTCACCGTCGCCGAGAACCTCGTCTTCGAGGAGCTGGCGCAGAGCCGGGGCAACCCGTTCCTCAACGGGAGCAGGCTGCTCGCCCGCGCCCGGGAGATCCAGGCCGCCCTCGGCCTCGACTGGTCCGACGCCGTCCTCAGGCGGGACGTCACCGAACTCGGCATCTCCGACCGCCAGTTGCTGATCCTGGCCCGCGCCCTCGCCACCCGCCCCCGCCTGCTGATCCTCGACGAGCCGACCTCCGCGCTCTCCGCCGCCGAGGCCGAGCGCCTGTTCGCACTGGTCGAGCGGATGCGGGCGGACGGCATCGCGGTCCTCTACGTCTCCCACCGCCTCGGTGAGATCGACGCCCTCGCCGACCGACTGGTCGTCCTGCGGGACGGCCGTCTCACCGAGGACCAGACGCGCCCCTTCGACTGGGACGCCGCCCTGCGCGCGATGCTCGCCCAGGCACAGGAGACCACCACCGCCCGCCCGGTCCGCGAGGGCGACCAGGGCGACGTCGTCCTCTCCCTGCGGGGCGTCCGCCTCTTCGAGGGCCGCACCCCGCTGGACCTCGACCTCCGCGGCGGTGAGGTCACCGGTGTCGTGGGCCTGCTGGGCGCCGGCAAGACCGAACTGGCCCGGGGCCTCTTCGGCGCCGAACCCTTCACCACCGGCACGGTCGAGCTGGACGGAAAGGCCTACGCGCCCCGCCGCCCCGCCGACGCCATCCGAGGCGGCGTCCACCTCGTCCCCGAGGACCGGCACGCGGACGCCCTCGTCCCCGGCTGGTCGGTGGCCCGGAACATCTCCCTGCCGTTCCTGAAGTCCTTCTCCCGGCTGGGCCTGATGAACACGGCCCGGGAGAACGCCCTCGGCCGCGACACGATCGACGCCCTCGGTGTCGTCGCCCGCGACGAGCACAGCACCGTCGAGGAGCTGTCCGGCGGCAACCAGCAGAAGGTCGTCGTAGGCCGCTGGCTCGCCGAGACCCCCCGCGTCCTCATCCTGGACGAGCCGTTCCGAGGCGTGGACATCGGTGCCCGCCGCGACATCGGCCGCCGCGCCCGCGCGCTCGCCGCCGAGGGCGCCGCCGTGCTCGTCCTGTCCGCCGACGTCGACGAGGTCCTGGAGGTCGCCGACCGGGTCGTCGTGCTCGCCGCCGGAGAGATCCACCTCGATGCCTACGGCGAGGACGCGGAACGCGACCGCGTCATCCAGACCATCTCGGCGTCCGTGTGACCCCGGCCCGCCGCGCAGCGGCCCCAGCCCCGGGACCGGCACCCGGACCAGGACCAGGACCAGGACCAGGACCAGGAAGTCCGAGGAAGCACCCATGACCACCACCCAGAGCACCGAGGTCCCCACCAAGGCGGCGCTCCCGCCCGGCACCTCCACCGCCGTACGCGTCCAGAACGCCGTCATCAAGTACGGCTTCATCTTCGTCACGGTCGCGCTCTTCGCGTACTTCGCGCTCAGCGAGGGCTCCTTCCGCGAGTCGGCGACCCTCCTCGACACCCTCCGGTACGTCTCCGTCGCCGCCATCCTCGGCCTCGGCGTCACCCTCACCATGGCCGTCGGCGGCATGGACATGTCCGTCGGAGCGGTCGCCGGCCTCGGTGTCTCGGTCGCCGCCCAGAGCATGGTCGTCTTCAACCAGATCGGCACGGTCGCGATCCTCGCCGTCCTCGCGGCGGGCGCCCTCGCGGGCCTCCTCAACGCGCTGCTGATCGTCGTCCTGAAGATCCCCGACATGCTGGCCACCCTCGGCACCATGTTCGTCATCCAGGGCACCAAACTGATCCTCGTCGACGGCCAGTCGATCACCCCCGGCATGACCCTGGAGGACGGCACCACCGCCCCCGGCAGATTCACCGCCGGCTTCCTGAAGATCGACCGGGGCACGATCCTCGGCATCCCCATCTCGGTCCTCGTGTTCGGCGCGCTGACCGTCGCCGCCTGGGTCTTCCTGGCCCGCACCCGCTGGGGCCGCGTCTTCTACGCGATCGGTGCCAACCCCGAGGCCTCCCGCCTGGCCGGCATCCGCGTCGGCGCGTACCGCGCGCTGGCGTACGTCCTCTCCGGCGTCCTCGCCTCCATCGGCGGCCTGATCCTGGCCTCCCGCATCGGCCAGGGCGACGTGAGCGCCGGCACCTCCCAGTTGCTGGAGGCGGTCGCGGTCGCCCTCGTCGGCACCTCGGTCCTCGGCCGGGGCCGCCCGAACGTCTGGGGCACCGCTCTCGGCGCGGTCCTCATCGGCATCATCACCACCGGCCTCACCATCAAGGGCCTGCCGTACTACACCCAGGACGTCGTCGAGGGCGCGGTCCTCATCCTCGCCCTGGTCTTCAGCTTCACCTTGTCCAAGCGCCGTACCGCATAAGGGAGTTCACCGACCATGGGCTACCGCATCCTGGAGACCGACGACATCCCCGCGTATCTGCGCGAGCGGGGGCACTGGGAGGACGTGGACGACATCACCGTCCGCGAGGTGTCGGACGGCAACGTCAACCGCGTCTTCCTCGCCTCGAACGCGGCCGGCACCCGCAGCCTCGCCCTCAAGCAGGCCCTGCCCTGGGTCCGCGTCGCCGGCCCCTCCTGGCCGCTGAGCCCCGACCGCGCCGACGCCGAGGCCCGCGCGTACGAGCAGCTCGCGAAGGTCGCCCCCGACGAGATCCCCGGGATCCACGGCTACGACCCCGAGAACTACGCCCTCGTGATGGAGGACCTCTCCGACCTGGAGGTCCTGCGCACCCTCCTCAACGAGGGCGCCTCGTACGGCCCGCACACCTCGCCCCAGATCGGCCGTCTCGTCGCCCGGCTCTCCTTCGCCACCAGCGACTTCGGCATGACCTCCGCCGACCGCAAGGCGCTGCTCGCGGCCTCGGTCAACCCCGAGCTGTGCAAGATCACCGAGGATGTCGTCCTCTCCGAGCCGTACATCGAGCACGAGCACAACCACTGGCACCCGGGCCTGGACGACCTGGCCACCGCGTTCCGTGCCGACAGCCGGCTGCGCACCGAGGTCGCCGACCTGCGCCATGTCTTCATGACGAGCGCCCAGGCCCTCCTGCACGGTGACCTCCACTCCGGGAGCGTCATGGTCGGCGCACGCGAAGGCGCCCATGTCGTACGGGTCTTCGACCCCGAGTTCTCCTTCGTCGGCCCCATCGGCTTCGACCTCGGCCTGTACTGGGCGGGCGCGCTCGTCTCCGAGGAACGGGCCCGCGCCCTGGGGACCCTGGCGGACCACGGCGACCAACTCCGGCTCTCCTGGGAGGCCTTCGAGACCGAGTTCCGGCGCCTGTGGCCCACCCGCGTCGACACCTTCTTCGACGACGCCTACCTGGACCGCTTCCTCGCGCGCGTCTGGACCGAGTCTCTCGGCTTCGCCGGCACGGAGATCGTCCGCCGCATCATCGGCTTCGCCCACCTCACGGACCTGACGACGCTGGAGGATCCGGTCCCTGCGTCGCGCCGGGCACTGCTGCTGGGCCGTGAACTCATCCTCCGCCGTACGGAGCTGACCTCACCGGACGCCGTCCGCGACCTCGTCGCCTCACCACTCGGCTGACTCGGCGTCGAACCACTCCTTCCCGGCGGCCCAGTGCGCCACCCAGCCGCCGAAGCCGGGCGCGGAGGTCGTATGCCCGAACTCTGCGCCGAACGGCATGGCACCCACGTCGGTGACGTGCCATATGTGTCCCCGATGGGGGCCGCTGACGACGAGATGCCAGTTCATGGCGCAGCCGTCCGTGCCGAGCACGATCGAGCCGTGGTTGTAGACCCTGTCGACGGCCTCGTCCAAGTCGTCGTACGGGCCCTCGTCCTCCTCCCACAGCCACGGCGCGGTGAGCGGGAACGGCGCGCCGAGAGCCCGGTCCGCGCCGTCGTCGCCCCAGTCCGCCGGCAGCTCGGCCAGCCCCACGAGCCCGTACTCGGGCGGCCCCTGGAACGAGCCGTTGGAGATCTCCGCCACGAACGTCCGGTACGGCTCGGGGAGCACCACGGAGTGTTCCGCCTCGAAGGCGCGCACGGCGGCCCAGCCGAGCGCCGACTCCCCGCCGTCGTCGACGGCGAAGGCCGCGCGCAGGGCGGCCAGTTCGGCGGGGTCGGCCTGATCGATGTTCATGCGGTCATGAAAGCACCCGGCACTGACAACCGGGCCGACGACGAAGGCGATTAAAACGACTAAGGCGCTGAAGGGCACGAAGCCGACAAAGGGGCGGCTCCGTCGAGGGAGCCGCCCCTTCACCGTGGTCCGACCCCAGAGCGGAAGGGGCCGACCCTCTCGGTGCCGGCCCCGGTCAGGGGAGGGGCCGGCACCGACATCCGGTCACTTCTTGTCGAGCAGGTCCTGGACCTTCGCGCGGACCTCGTCCGTGGCCAGGCCCCGTATCGTCAGCGTCGTCCGGCGGCGCAGGACGTCGTCGGCCGTCTCGGCCCACTCGGTGTCGCGGGCGTAGACGACCTGCGCCCAGATCTCCGGCGCGTCCGGGTGGACCCGCTCGCCCAGTTCGGGGTTCTCGTTGGCGAGCCGGGCGATGTCGAAGGCCAGGGAACCATAGTGCGTGGCCAGGTGCCGTGCCGTGTCGGCGCCCATGCGCGGGCCCGGCGCCGGACGGTCCACCAGCAGCCGGTGCGCGACCGCCCGCGGGTTGGCGACACCCGGCAGCGGCAGCTTCTTCGGCAGCGAGGCGACCGGCTCGAAGTCCTCGCCCAGCGGGTGCCCCGGCAGCGCCTCCAGCTTCTTCATGATGGTGCGGCCGATGTGGCGGAAGGTCGTCCACTTGCCGCCCGCGACGGACAGCATGCCGCCCCGGCCCTCGGTGACGACCGTCTCCCGCTTGGCCTTGGCGGTGTCGCCGGGCCCGCCCGGCAGCACCCGCAGACCGGCGAAGGCGTAGGTGATGAGGTCACGGTCGAGCTGCTGGTCGCGGATGGAGAACGCGGCCTCGTCGAGTATCTGGGCCGTGTCCTTCTCGGTGACCGCGACGTCCGCCGGGTCGCCCTCGTACACCTCGTCGGTCGTGCCGAGCAGCAGCATGTCCTCCCAGGGGAGGGCGAAGGTGATGCGGTACTTGTCGATCGGGGTGGCGAGCGCGGCCTTCCAGGGAGCGGTCCGCTTCAGCACCAGGTGCGCGCCCTTGGACAGGCGGATGGACGGGGCGGCGTTGGGGTTCTCCATCCGGCGCAGGTGGTCGACCCACGGCCCGGTCGCGTTCAGCACCAGCCGCGCGTCGACGCCGAACTCGTCGCCGGAGAGCCGGTCGCGCAGCTCGGCACCGGTGACCCGGCCCCGGGTGAAGCGCAGCCCGGTGACCTCGGCGTGGTTCAGGACGACAGCGCCCGACTCGACGGCCGCGCGGACCGTCATCAGGGCCATCCGGGAGTCGTTCATCTGGTCGTCGCCATACACGGCGACGGCCTTGAGGTTGTCGGTGCGCAGCTCGGGCACGTCCTGCGCCGCCTTGGCGGGGGAGAGGAGGTGGCCGACGCCGTCACCGAACGCCGAGAGCGCGGAGTAGGCGAAGACGCCCGCCCCGAGCTTCGCCGCGCCGTGCGGCCCGCCCTTGTACACGGGGAGGTAGAACGTGAGCGGGTTCGCCAGGTGGGGGGCCACCTGGCGGGAGACCGCACGGCGCTCGAAGTGGTTCTCCGCGACCAGCTTCACCGCGCCGGTCTGCAGATAACGCAGACCGCCGTGGAGCAGCTTGGAGGAGGCGGAGGAGGTGGCGCCGGCGAAGTCGCCGGCGTCGACCAGAGCCACCCTGAGCCCGGACTGCGCGGCGTGCCAGGCGGTGGAGATGCCCAGGATGCCGCCGCCGATCACGAGGAGGTCGTACGACGCCTTGGCGAGCTGCTCCCGGGTCTCGGCACGGCTCGGGTTCGAGCCGGACGCCGGGCGCGTCCCCAGGGCAGGCAGGGTCTGCAGGGTGGTCTGACTGGTCATGTCGGGTTCTTACTCCTCAATCAGAGCCGGACGAACGGAGCCTTCGTGGGCCCCGCTCAGCTCTCGTCCTCGATCCAGCCCATGGTCCGCTCGACGGCCTTGAGCCAGCTCTTGTACTCACGGTCGCGGGTCTCCGCGTCCATACGGGGGGTCCACTCGGCGGCCCGGCGCCAGTTGGCGCGCAGGTCGTCGGTGCTGGTCCAGAAGCCGACGGCGAGACCGGCGGCGTAGGCGGCGCCGAGGCAGGTGGTCTCGGCGACCATCGGACGGACCACGGGGGCGTCCAGGAAGTCGGAGAGCGTCTGCATCAGCAGGTTGTTGGAGGTCATGCCGCCGTCGACCTTGAGGGCCGCGAGCTCGACGCCCGAGTCCTTGGTCATGGCGTCCGTGATCTCACGGGTCTGCCAGGCCGTGGCCTCCAGGACGGCGCGCGCGAGGTGCGCCTTGGTGACGTACCGGGTGAGACCGGCGATCACACCGCGGGCGTCGGAGCGCCAGTACGGGGCGAACAGACCGGAGAAGGCCGGTACGAAGTACGCGCCGCCGTTGTCCTCGACCGAGAGCGCGAGGGTCTCGATCTCGGCGGCGGTGGAGATGAGCCCCATCTGGTCGCGCATCCACTGCACCAGCGAACCGGTGACGGCGATCGAGCCCTCCAGCGCGTAGACCGGCTTCTGGTCGCCGATCCGGTAGCCGACGGTGGTCAGCAGACCGCTGTAGGAGTTGATGATCTTCTCACCGGTGTTCAGCAGCATGAACGTTCCGGTGCCGTACGTGGACTTGGCCTCGCCCTCCTCGAAGCAGGTCTGGCCGAAGAGGGCCGCCTGCTGGTCGCCGAGCGCGGAGGCGACCGGGATGCCGCCCAGCAGGTCACCGAGACGGCCACCGGTGACCTCGCCGTACACCTCGGCGGAGGAGCGGATCTCCGGGAGCATCGACAGCGGGACGCCGATGGACTCGGCGATCTTCTCGTCCCACTGCAGCGTGTGCAGGTTCATCAGCATGGTGCGGGAGGCGTTGGTGACGTCGGTGTAGTGCTTGCCGCCGTCGACACCGCCCGTCAGGTTCCAGATGACCCAGCTGTCCATGGTGCCGAAGAGGATGTCGCCGGCCTCGGCGCGCTCGCGCAGGCCCTCGACGTTGTCGAGCAGCCAGCGAGCCTTCGGACCGGCGAAGTACGAGGCCAGCGGCAGACCGGTCTCACGGCGGAAACGGTCCTGCCCGACGTTGCGGCCGAGCTCGCGGCAGAGGGCGTCGGTACGGGTGTCCTGCCAGACGATGGCGTTGTGGACGGGCTCACCGGTGTTCTTGTCCCAGAGCAGCGTGGTCTCGCGCTGGTTGGTGATGCCGATGGCCTTGATGTCGTCACGGGTGATGCCGGCCTTCTCGATGGCCCCGGCGACGACCTCCTGGACGTTCGTCCAGATCTCGGTGGCGTCGTGCTCGACCCAGCCCGGCTTCGGGAAGATCTGCTCGTGCTCCTTCTGGTCGACGGAGACGATGCGTCCGTCGCGGTCGAAGACGATGCAGCGGGACGAGGTCGTGCCCTGGTCGATGGCGGCGATGAAGGGGCCGGCGGTGTGGGCGTCGGTCACGGTGTGCTCCTGAAAGGTCAACTGGTCAACGGGCTGTACGTACGGCGCGTGCTGAGCGTTCCGCGGGACGGGCCCCGCGGAACGGCGGCTCAACGGGTTTCTCAGGCGAATGCGACGTTGTAGAGGCCTGCGGCGATGGCGGCACCGATCAGGGGGCCGACCACCGGGACCCAGGCGTAGCTCCAGTCCGACCCGCCCTTGTTGGGCAGGGGCAGCAGGGCGTGCACGATGCGCGGGCCGAGGTCACGGGCCGGGTTGATCGCGTAACCGGTCGGGCCACCGAGGGACAGGCCGATGGAGACCACGACGAGCGCGGTGACCAGGGCGCCGAGGGTGCCGAGGCCCTTTCCGGAGTCGTTCAGACCCTGTGTGAGCACTGCCAGGACCAGCACGACGGTGCCGATGACCTCGGTGGCGATGTTCAGGACCGCGTTGCGGACCTCCGGGCCGGTGGAGAAGATGCCGAGCACGGGGCCGGCGCCCTTCTCCCGGGCCTCGACCGACTTGGCCTTGGCGCGTGTCTCCGCGTCACCGGCGATCTCCTCGTCGGTCAGGTGCGCCTGGAACTGTCCGTAGTAGGCGATCCAGACCAGAGCCGCACCGATCATGGCGCCGAGCAGCTGCCCGCCCCAGTAGATCGGGACGTCGCCCCACTCGATGCCGTCCTTCTTCAGCGCGAGCGCGAGGGTCACGGCCGGGTTCAGATGGGCGCCGGACAGCGGCGCGGAGGTGTAGACGGCCGTCAGAACGGCAAAACCCCACCCGAAGGTGATGGCGAGCCAACCGGCGTTACGGGCCTTGGAGGCCTTCAGTGTGACGGCCGCGCAGACGCCGCCGCCGAGCAGGATGAGTATGGCGGTACCGATGGTCTCGCCGATGAAGATGTCGGAGCTGGACACCCGCGACTCCTTTGTCCTTCGTCCAGGGGAAAGAGTTCGGCCCTTGGCGTTGTCACACTCTAGCGCGTATTGCCGGTAGGTGTTCGACAATGTCGACCGATGGACGGGAGTCTTGCTCCGGCGTTACGGGCACGTCAAGAGCTGAGTTGTCGAAAACGCGATCGTTATTGATCGAACCGGCTCGTCGATCTTGGGGCGGCCGCCGGGGCGCCCACCTGGGCACCTTGGCGCACACGCGCCCGCACGCGCTTCCGCACACGCGTACGGCGAAGGCCGGGACACGTCACGGTGTCCCGGCCTTCGCCGTGTCGGTGGTAGGCGGTCAGAACCGCCCGGCGCCCAGGTCCCGCGAGACCGCGCGGGCGCAGTCCCGCACGGCCGCGATCAGCTCGGGGCGCAGCTCGCCCTCGCGGCACAGCCGCTCCACGGCGCCGGTGATGCCGACCGCGCCGACGGGCATCCGCCGCCGGTCGTGGATGGGTGCCGCGATGGACGCCACGCCCTCCCAGGTCTCCTCGACGTCGGCCGCGTACCCGCGCGCGCGGGTGATGTCCAGGACGCCCTCGAAGTCGTCCAGCGCGTGCACGGTCCGGTCGGTGAACGCCTTGCGCTCGCTCTCCAGCACCTCGCTGTGCGCCACCGGGTCGTAGGCCGACAGGACCTTGCCCAGGGCCGTGGAGTGCAGTGGCTGCATGGCCCCTATCTCCAGGACCTGCCGGCTGTCGTCGGGCCGGAACACGTGGTGCACGATCAGCACGCCCTGCTGGTGCAGCACCCCCAGGTGCACGCTCTCGCCGCTGGAGCGGGCCAGGTCGTCCGTCCAGACCAGGGCGCGCGCCCGCAGCTCGTGGACGTCCAGGTACGTGGTCCCGAGCCGCAGCAGCTCGGCCCCCAGCTGGTAGCGCCCCGAGGCGTCGTCCTGTTCGACGAAGCCCTCCTGCTGGAGCGTGCGCAGTATGCCGTGGGCGGTGCCCTTGGCGAGGCCCAGCGACGAGGCGATGTCCGACAGGCCGAGCCGCCGTTCGCCGCCCGCGAGCAGGCGCAGCATCGCGGCCGCCCGTTCGAGCGACTGGATGTTCCGTGCCATCGCCGTCCTGCCTCCGTCCCCTTCGGCCGCCGTACGCGACTGAACTTCCATCGTTCGGCAATGTCGAACACTACCGGTCGTTGCCGACCTCTCGCTAATGGCCGTCACCAGCTTTTCGGCCACGCTCGCCGAGCGGTGGCGCTCTCGTGTCCGTCCGGTGCGCCTCCGGTGCCCCTGGGGTGCCCATGTGGCCGTGGGGTGTCCGAAGCGTGCCGGAGTGGTGTCCGTCGTTCTTTTCGTCGTCGGAGTAAACCGCACCCGGGCGGGTGCGCCACGCCGGTCCGCCCCGTGGACGCCCCTGACCATCCGCGCCGCTCCGGGCTAGGCTTGCCGCGTGCGCCTTCCGCTGGGAGGGCGCAAAGCCGACAGCCGTCGCACTCCAGGGAGCAGCTCCATGGCCTCGTCGCCGAACACGTCCCTCACGTCCGCCGCCGCAGGCCGGGCCCGATCCGAGGCCCTCCGCGAGGCCCTCGCCACCCGTGTGGTGGTCGCCGACGGCGCGATGGGCACGATGCTGCAGGCGCAGGACCCCACACTGGAGGACTTCCAGCAGCTGGAGGGCTGCAACGAGGTCCTCAACGTCACCCGCCCCGACATCGTCCGCTCGGTGCACGCCGCGTACTTCGACGCGGGCGTCGACTGCGTGGAGACCAACACCTTCGGCGCCAACCTCACCGCACTGGGCGAGTACGACATCCCCGAGCGCACCGCCGAGCTGTCCGAGGCGGGCGCCCGCATCGCCCGCGAGACGGCCGACGAGTACGCCGCCCGCGACGGACGGCAGCGCTGGGTCCTGGGCTCCATCGGCCCCGGCACCAAGCTGCCCACCCTCGGCCACACCACCTTCACCGCCATCCGTGACGCGTACCAGCAGAACGCCGAGGGCCTGCTGGCCGGCGGTGCCGACGCGCTCCTGGTGGAGACCACCCAGGACCTGCTGCAGACCAAGGCCTCCGTCATCGCCGCCCGCCGCGCGATGGAGACCGCCGGCTACGACGTTCCCCTGATCGTGTCGGTGACGGTCGAGACGACCGGCACGATGCTCCTCGGCTCCGAGATCGGCGCCGCGCTGACCGCGCTGGAGCCGCTCGGCATCGACATGATCGGCCTGAACTGCGCGACCGGCCCCGCCGAGATGAGCGAACACCTGCGCCATCTGGCCCGCCACTCCCGCATCCAGCTCTCCTGCATGCCCAATGCCGGACTGCCGGTGCTGACCAAGGACGGCGCCCACTACCCGCTGACCGCCCCGGAGCTGGCGGACGCGCAGGAGAACTTCGTTCGCGAGTACGGTCTCTCCCTCGTCGGCGGCTGCTGCGGCACCACCCCCGAGCACCTGCGCCAGGTCGTCGAGCGGGTCCGGGACATCACCCCCACCGCCCGCGACCCGCGGCCCGAGCCCGGCGCCGCCTCCCTCTACCAGAGCGTGCCGTTCCGCCAGGACACCGCGTACATGGCCATCGGCGAGCGCACGAACGCCAACGGGTCGAAGAAGTTCCGCGAGGCCATGCTGGAGGCCCGCTGGGACGACTGTGTGGAGATGGCCCGCGACCAGATCCGCGAGGGCGCCCACATGCTCGACCTCTGCGTCGACTACGTGGGCCGCGACGGCGTCGCCGACATGGCCGAACTCGCCGGCCGGTTCGCCACCGCCTCCACCCTTCCCATCGTCCTCGACTCCACCGAAGTGGACGTCCTCCGGGCCGGGTTGGAGAAGCTCGGCGGACGGGCCGTCATCAACTCCGTCAACTACGAGGACGGCGACGGCCCCGAGTCCCGCTTCGCCAAGGTCACCCGGCTGGCGCAGGAGCACGGGGCCGCGCTGATCGCGCTGACCATCGACGAGGAGGGCCAGGCCCGCACCCCGGAGAAGAAGGTCGAGATCGCCGAACGGCTCATCGACGACCTCACCGGCAACTGGGGCATCCACGAGTCGGACATCCTCATCGACACCCTGACCTTCACCATCTGTACCGGTCAGGAGGAGTCCCGCAAGGACGGCATCGCCACCATCGAGGCGATCCGCGAACTCAAGCGCCGCCACCCGGACGTCCAGACCACCCTCGGCCTGTCGAACATCTCCTTCGGCCTCAACCCGGCCGCCCGCATCCTCCTCAACTCCGTCTTCCTCGACGAGTGCGTCAAGGCGGGCCTGGACTCGGCGATCGTGCACGCGTCGAAGATCCTGCCGATCGCCCGCTTCAGCGAGGAGGAGGTGCAGACGGCCCTCGACCTCATCCACGACCGCCGCGCCGAGGGCTACGACCCGCTGCAGAAGCTGATGGCGCTGTTCGAGGGCGCCACCGCCAAGTCCCTGAAGGCGGGCAAGGCCGAGGAGCTGGCCGCCCTCCCGCTGGAGGAGCGCCTCAAGCGCCGCATCATCGACGGCGAGAAGAACGGCCTGGAGGCCGACCTCGACGAGGCCCTCCAGACCCGCCCCGCCCTCGACATCGTCAACGACACCCTCCTGGACGGCATGAAGGTCGTCGGCGAACTCTTCGGCTCCGGCCAGATGCAGCTGCCGTTCGTGCTCCAGTCCGCCGAGGTCATGAAGACCGCCGTCGCCCACCTCGAACCGCACATGGAGAAGTCCGACGACGAGGGCAAGGGCACCATCGTCCTCGCGACCGTCCGTGGCGACGTGCACGACATCGGCAAGAACCTCGTCGACATCATCCTGTCCAACAACGGCTACAACGTCGTCAACCTCGGCATCAAGCAGCCCGTCTCCGCGATCCTGGACGCCGCCGCCGAGCACCGCGCCGACGTCATCGGCATGTCCGGCCTCCTGGTCAAGTCCACGGTGATCATGAAGGAGAACCTTCAGGAGCTGAACCAGCGCGGCCTGGCCGCCGACTACCCCGTCATCCTCGGCGGCGCCGCCCTCACCCGCGCCTACGTCGAGCAGGACCTGCACGAGATCTACGAGGGCGAGGTCCGCTACGCCCGCGACGCCTTCGAGGGCCTGCGCCTGATGGACGCCCTCATCGGCGTCAAGCGCGGCGTCCCCGGCGCGCAACTGCCCGAACTGCGGCAGCGCCGGGTCAAGGCCACGGCCGCGGCCACCGTCGTCGAGGACCGTCCCGAGGAGGGCCACGTCCGCTCCGACGTCGCCACCGACAACCCCGTCCCCACGCCCCCGTTCCGGGGCACCCGCGTCGTCAAGGGCATCCAGCTCAAGGAGTACGCGTCCTGGCTGGACGAGGGGGCGTTGTTCAAGGGGCAGTGGGGGCTGAAGCAGGCCCGCACCGGCGACGGCCCCACCTACGAGGAGCTCGTCGAGACCGAGGGGCGGCCCCGGCTGCGCGGCCTGCTGGACAAACTCCAGACCGAGAACCTCCTCGAAGCGGCCGTCGTCTACGGCTACTTCCCCTGCGTGTCCAAGGACGACGACCTGATCATCCTGGACGACGACGGCAACGAACGGACCCGGTTCTCCTTCCCGCGCCAGCGCCGCGGCCGCCGGCTGTGCCTGGCCGACTTCTTCCGCCCCGAGGAGTCCGGCGAGACCGACGTGGTCGGCCTCCAGGTCGTCACCGTCGGCTCCCGCATCGGCGAGGAGACCGCCAAGCTCTTCGAGGCCAACTCCTACCGCGACTACCTCGAACTCCACGGCCTGTCCGTGCAGTTGGCCGAAGCCCTCGCCGAGTACTGGCACGCGCGCGTCCGCTCGGAGCTGGGCTTCGCAGGCGAGGACCCCGCCGCGATCGAGGACATGTTCGACCTCAAGTACCGGGGCGCCCGCTTCTCCCTCGGCTACGGCGCCTGCCCCGACCTCGAGGACCGTGCCAAGATCGCCCAGCTCCTCGAACCCGAGCGGATCGGCGTCCAGCTCTCGGAGGAGTTCCAGCTCCACCCCGAGCAGTCCACCGACGCCATCGTCATCCACCACCCCGAGGCGAAGTACTTCAACGCACGGTGAGGCCCCGCCCGAGGGCTCAGCCGCACCGAAAGGCGCTTCCTCGCGCGGCGTCGTAGACTGGTCGGTCCACCGCAGGCCGGTTCCCCACCCGGGAACCGGCCTGCTCGTCCCACAAGGAGGTGCGCCGGATGACCACGACGATTCCCGCGCCAGGAACCCGTACGGCCGAAGGCTCGGCGCTCCAGGCCGTGCTCCTCGACATGGACGGCACCCTGGTCGACACCGAGGGGTTCTGGTGGGACGTGGAGGTCGAGGTCTTCGCCGGCCTCGGACACGCCCTCGACGACTCCTGGCGCCATGTCGTGGTCGGCGGACCCATGACCCGCAGCGCGGGCTTCCTGATCGAGGCCACCGGCGCCGACATCACCCTCGCCGAACTCACCGTGCTGCTCAACGACGGCTTCGAGGCCCGCATCGAGCGCACACTGCCGCTGATGCCCGGCGCCTCCAGACTCCTCGCCGAACTCGCCGCCCACGGCGTCCCCACCGCCCTGGTCTCCGCCTCGCACCGGCGCATCATCGACCGCGTCCTGACCTCTCTCGGCCCCCAGCACTTCGCGCTGACCGTCGCCGGCGACGAGGTCGAACGGACCAAGCCGTTCCCCGACCCCTATCTGCTCGCGGCCTCCGGTCTCGGCGCGGACCCGGCCCGGTGCGCCGTCATCGAGGACACCGCCACCGGTGTCGCCGCCGCGGAAGCCGCCGGCTGCCACGTGGTCGCCGTCCCGTCCGTGGCCCCCATCGCCCCCGCCGTCCGGCGCACCGTCGTCACCTCGCTGGAAGAGGTCGACCTGCCATTTCTGCGCGGTCTCATGGCGATCACGGCCAATTGAAAACGCAAGGAATTCCAAGATCGCGCACTGGGCCCCGGACGGGGAATTCGACGGGTCGCGATGACTGAATTCCCACGCGAGGGAATACCTTTCCACCTGTGACCTTGACCACTTCCCGGGGCGCCCGAAGTGGCTGCCAGACGCCCCCGAACCCCCGGGTCGGGGGCGTCCGGCACGCCTTTGTGTCCTGATTGGAGAGGCGTACCCCAAACATTCCGTGGGCACTACACCGTTTGCGTCCACACCCGGTTCCGCAGCGTGATGGCAACTCAACTCCGGTGTGCGCGGGCCCCTCTGGCGATGCGGGCTAATCTCGTCGCGAGAACATCGCCGTACTTCCCGAGACGCGCTCGCACCACCCCGCCAGCACCCATCTCGGACCACAGCTCTGGAGAATCGCGAGCATGAACCGCAAGACCCTGGTGGTGCCGGCCGTGATCGGTCTGCTCACCCCGGTACTCGCCGCCTGCGGTGCCACCGACAGCGCGGGCGACAGCGGTGACGCGATCGTCGTCGGCACCACCGACCACTTCACCGCCTCCGAAAAGGCCCCGGCCCCCATCGACCCGGCCTACGCCTACGACGTCGGCACCTGGAACATCCTCCGCCAGA
The DNA here is from genome assembly GCF_036322545.1 of Streptomyces sp. SP18BB07. NCBI lineage: Bacteria > Bacillati > Actinomycetota > Actinomycetes > Kitasatosporales > Streptomycetaceae > Streptomyces > Streptomyces sp. SP18BB07. Next base: position 110,565 of record NZ_JAQYWT010000349.1, on the reverse strand, counting down.
CCGTCCAGACCCTCCTGGTCCAGCCGCGCGGCGACGGCGAACCGGAGCCCGAGGCCGCCTCCAGCTGCTCCTTCACCGACACCGGCAACGAGCGCTACGCCTGCACCCTGCGCGACGGCCTGAAGTTCGCGAACGGCGACCCGATCACCGCCGAGGACGTGAAGTTCTCCATCGACCGGGCCCGCTCCCTCAAGGCCGACAGCGGTGTCTTCGCCCTGCTGTCGACCATCGACCTCATCGAGACCAAGGGCGACAACGAGGTGATCTTCCACCTCAACAGCCCCGACGCGACCCTCCCGTACAAGCTGTCCACCCCCGTCGCCGGCATCGTCAACCCCGCCGACTACGACAAGGGCAAACTGCGCGACGGCTTCCAGGTCGACGGCTCCGGCCCGTACACCATGGACGCCGAGGTCGAGAACAACGAGCTGGTCCGGGCCGTGTTCACCAAGAACCCCCACTACAAGGGGCAGTTGGACCCGAAGAACGACAAGGTCGAACTCCGCTCCTTCGCGAACGCCGACGCCATGGGCACCGCCCTGAAGAACGGCGACATCGACCTGATGACCCGCACGATGACCCCCGAGCAGATCACCAAGCTCTCCGACGCGGCCGACAGCGACATCGACGTCATCGAGTCCGCCGGCCTGGAGATCCGCTACCTCGCCTTCAACACCGAGGCCTCGCCGGTCAGGAGCACCGCCGTCCGCCGCGCCATGGCCGAGGTCATCGACCGGGGCGAACTCGTCTCCAAGGTGTACGGCTCCCAGGCCGAACCGCTCTTCTCCCTGGTCCCCGCGGGCATCACCGGCCACTCCAACTCGTTCTTCAACAAGTACGGAGACCCGGACGTCGCCAAGGCCAAGTCGACCCTGGAGTCGGCCGGCGTCACCGCCCCGGTGAAGCTGACCCTCCACTACACGACCGACCACTACGGCGCCGCCACGAAGAAGGAGTTCGAGGTGCTGAAGAAGCAGCTCGACGACAGCGGCCTGTTCGACGTCACCATCAAGGGCGCCCCCTGGTCCACGTTCCGCCCCGCCGAGCAGGACGGCGAGTACGCGGTCTACGGCATGGGCTGGTTCCCGGACTTCCCCGACGCCGACAACTACCTCGCGCCCTTCCTCGACAAGGACAACTTCCTCGGCTCGCCCTACGCCAACAGCGAGATCCGCGGCAAGTTGATCCCCGAGTCCCGCCGCGCGGCCGACCGCCTCTCCGCCTCGGAGACCCTCAACGGCATCCAGGACATCGTCGCCGACGACGTGCCGATCCTGCCGCTGTGGCAGGGCAACCAGTACGTCGCCGCCCGCGACGACGTCACCGGCGCCGAGTACGCCCTCAACGCCGCCTCCACGCTCCAGCTCTGGGAGCTGGGCCGCGGCAGAAGCGACTGACCGGACCTCACCACCCCTCCGGTCAGAGGCCGTTCGGCCTCGGGGGAGCCGGAGCGCCCGCAATGCACCCGACGACACAAGGCATCCATACGTGAACATACGCACCCAGTGGCCCGTCCTGACCATCGCGACAGGGCTTGCCGCCGGCCTGCTGACCGGTTGCGGCTCCGACTCGGGGGGATCCGGGGACTCCGGTTCCAACGTCGTGATGGGGATGTCCGACGACGTCCTGGCCACCGACCCCGCCTCCGGCTACGACCCCGGATCCTGGCTGCTCTTCAACAACGTCTTCCAGTCGTTGCTGAGCTTCCCCAACGGCGCCACCGAGCCCGAACCGGACCTCGCCAAGGAGTGCTCCTTCGAGGCCGGCGGCACCACGGTCTACGAGTGCACCCTCAAGGACGGCCTGAAGTTCAGCAACGGTGAGGCGCTCACCGCGAAGGACGTCAAGTTCTCCTTCGACCGCATGCTGAAGATCAACGACGACGCCGGCCCCGCGATCATGTTCCCCATGCTCGACAAGGTCGAGACCCCGGACGACAAGACCGTCCGCTTCGACCTGAAGTACGCCGACGCCACCTTCCCCAGCAAGATCGCCTCCGGCGCCGGCTCGATCGTCGACGAGAGCTCCTACGACGCCGACGGACTCCGCGAGGACGGCGAGGCGGTCGGCTCCGGCCCGTACAAGCTGGAGTCCTTCGGCAAGGACGAGGCCGTCTTCACCGTCAACGAGAACTACCAGGGCACCGCCGACGTCGAGAACAGCGGCGTCACCCTCAAGTTCTTCCACGGCGACCAGGACGCCCTGAAGAAGGCCCTGCTGGAGGGCGACCTCGACGTCACCTACCGGGGCCTGAGCGCCTCCGACATCTCCGACATCGAGACCGACACCTCCACCGCCAGCGGCGTCGAGATCGTCGACGGCACCGGCGCCGAGGTCCAGCACCTCGTCTTCAACATGGACGACCCGGTGACCGGCAAGCTCGGCGTCCGCCAGGCCATCGCCTACCTCCTCGACCGCGAGGCCCTCGTCGACGAGGTCTACCAGGGCACCGCCACCCCGCTGTACTCGATCATCCCGGCCGGCATCACCGGCCACAACACGGCCTTCTTCGACACCTACGGCGCCCGCCCCTCCCGGGCCAAGGCCGAGGCCGCGCTCCGCGCCGACGGCATCGACGACAAGGTCGAACTGACCCTCTGGTCCACCCCGTCGCGCTACGGCCCCTCCACCGACCAGGAGTTGGAAGCCGTCGCCAAGCAGCTCAACGACAGCGGCCTGTTCGACGCCAAGGTCGAATCCGTCGCCTTCGACCGGTACGAGAAGGACATCGCCGCCGGCAAGTACGGCGTGTACGTGAAGGGCTGGGTCCCCGACTACCCGGACCCCGACAACTTCACCGGCCCCTTCTTCGGCAAGGGCAACGTGCTCGGCAACAACTACACCAACAACACCATCACCGGTGAACTCCTCACGAAGACCGCCGCCGAGGGCGAGCGCTCCTCCACGGAGAAGGAGTACGCCGAACTCCAGAACATCGTCGCCACCGACGTCCCGCTCATCCCCATCTGGCAGGCCAAGCAGTACGCCGTCGTCCGCGACGACGTCTACGGCCTGGAGTACTGCCTGGACGCCTCCACCGTCTTCCGCTTCTGGGAGATCAGCAAGGGCTGACACGAGCACGGGCCGACACCACGGCCCCGAACGCCCGAGGGCGCTCCCTTCCACAAGAAGGGAGCGCCCTCGGTGCGTACTGGGGAGCCCGCCGGCTACTGCGCGCCGGGGCGCACCAGCCCGCTCTCGTACGCGTACACCGCCGCCTGCACCCGGTCCCGCAGCCCCAACTTCGTCAGCACATGGCCCACATGCGTCTTCACCGTGGTCTCGCTGACGAACAGATCGGCCGCGATCTCCGCGTTCGACAACCCCCGGGCCACCAGCTTCAACACCTCGACCTCACGGTCCGTCAGCGTGTGCAGCGTGTCCGGAACCGGCTCCTCGCCCGACGGCAGATGTTCCGCGTACTTGTCGAGCAGCCGACGCGTGATGCTCGGCGCGAGCATCGCCTCCCCGTTCGCCACCACCCGGATCGCCTGCACCAGCTCATTGGCCGGAGCGTCCTTCAGCAGAAACCCACTGGCCCCCGCCCGCAGCGCCTCCACCACGTACTCGTCCAGATCGAACGTGGTCAGCACCAGCACCTTCGCCGGACCGTCCCGCCCGGGACCGGTGATCTGACGGGTCGCCTCCACCCCGTCCATCCGGGGCATCCGGATGTCCATCAGAACCACATCGGGCTGCAGCGCCCGCACCTGGTCGATCGCCTGGAGGCCGTCCCCGGCCTCCCCGACGACCGCGAGGTCCTGCTCCGCCTCCAGAATCATCCGGAACCCGGTACGCAGCAGCGGCTGGTCGTCGACCAGTAGGACGCGGATGGCCACGAAAATCTCCTTCGGCTAGTCCGGCCCCATTCTGCCCTGCGCCTCGCCGACCGACTCCGGTGACCTCACCTGGAGGGGGTACGGAGGGGGAGTACCACCGAACTCCGGACACACCGCCTGGTGATCGCACCAACCGCACAGCTTCGTCGGCCGCGGCCGCCAGTCACCGCTCTCCGTGGCCAGCCGGATCGCCTCCCACAGCGCCAGCAACTTGCGCTCCACCCGCTCCAGATCGGCGATCACGGGGTCGTACGTCAGGACGTCACCACTGCCGAGATAGACCAGCTGCAACCGGCGCGGCACCACCTGCTTCAGCCGCCACACCACCAGCGCGTAGAACTTCATCTGGAACAGCGCGCCCTCGGCGTACTCGGGTCGCGGCGCCTTCCCCGTCTTGTAGTCGACGATCCGCACCTCGCCGGTGGGCGCCACATCGACCCGGTCGATGATCCCGCGCAGCCTGAGCCCCGACTCCAGCTCCGCCTCCACGAACAACTCCCGCTCGGCGGGCTCCAGCCGCGTCGGGTCCTCCAGCGTGAACCAGCGCTCCACCAGCCGCTCGGCCTCCGCCAGCCAGCGCGCCAGCCGCTCACCCTCCGCGTCGTCCGCGAACAGCTCCACGACCTCCGGCCTGGTCTCCCGCAGCCGGTCCCACTGCCCGGGCACCAACGCCCTGGCCCGCGGCGCCGTCCGCTCGGCCGCCGGCGCGTCGAAGAGTCTCTCCAGCACCGCGTGCACCAGCGTGCCCCGGGTCGCCGCCTCGCTCGGCTTCTCCGGCAGCCGGTCGATCACCCGGAACCGGTACAGCAGCGGACACTGCATGAAGTCACTGGCGCGCGACGGCGACAGCGAAGCGGGCGGCGCGGCGGCCCGCACGACAGGACGGTCGCCCTCGCCACCCACGGGAACGGCGGGGGTGCCGTCGGTGCTGGTTTCCATGACCACAGACCATACGGCCCACCACTGACAGTGACAGCCACGGCCCCGCACGACCGCCGGGCGACACCGCGCCCGCCGACACCCGTGTGCCTCGTGCGACGCGGGGGAAAACAGAGGGGGTACCGGGGCGGAACGTGCCCCGGTGACGGCATAGCATCGACGACAGACCCATCCGCCCGGCCACCGGGTGCGGAAGACGCTTCGAACGAGGGGACATCGTGGAGACGAGCGGCGGGAGCGGGCAGCCGCGGTCCGACAGCGAGGAGGCGCCCGAGCGCGCCCACCGCGACACGACCGGCACACCGGCGAACCAGAACGCCCCCACCGACCCCCACCCCACCCCCGACCGCCCGAACACCCCCGCGACCGCGAACCCGACAGCCGCGGAGAGGCCCGCCGCGCCCGCCGCCGACGCTGCCGCGACCGCCGACGACGGTGAGGCCGCCGATGACGGCAAGGCCGCTCATGACTCGGCGTCGGCCGACAATGGCTCGACGGCCGCTACCGGTACGACGGCCGACAAGGGCATGACGGCCGGCGACGGCTCGACTGCTGTAAACGGCTCGACGGGCGGTACCGATACGACGGCCGACAAGGGCATGACGGCCGGCGACGGCTCGACTGCTGAAAACGGCTCGACGGTCGGTACCGATACGACGGCCGACAAGGGCATGACGGCCGGCGACGGCACGCCTACCGACAACGGCGCGACGGCCGACACGGGCGAGGCTCCAGAACCCGCCGCCACGCCCCCCTCCGCCACGCCTCCCGGCGACGGGACGCCCGCCGACGCCGAAACGGCGAAGCCGCTGACCGACCCGCCCACGGCCTCCACCCCCGCCGACCCGGAGCAGGCCCCCGCGCCCGGTGACCCGGCGAAGGCCCACGCAACTGTCGACCCGGAGAGGACCCACGCGCCTGCCGACTCGGCGAGGGCCTCCACCCCCGCCGACCCGGGGCAGGCCCACGCCCCCGCCGCCCCGAAGAAAGCCCCCGCCCCCGCCGACCCGGAGCAGGCCCCCGCCCCCGCCGACCGGGACAAGCCCCCCGCCCCCGCCGACCGGGACAAGCCCCCCGCCCCCGCCGACCTCACCAAGCCCCCCGTCCGGGCGGACGAGCCGGAGCGCAGCGCGACGTCCTCGCACCCCTATGCCCACTCGGACGCCGCGTCCAAGCCCCCCGAGCGCCCCAAGGAGCCCGGCGGCGGCATCCTCATGGGCCGGCCCTTTGGCGTGCCCGTGTACGTCGCGCCCAGCTGGTTCCTGGTCGCCGCCCTGATCACCTGGGTCTTCGGTGGCCAACTCGACCGCGTCCTGCCCGAACTCGGCGCCCTCCGCTACCTCGTCGCCCTCTTCTTCGCGGTCGCCTTCTACGGCTCCGTACTCGTCCACGAACTCGCCCACACCATCGCCGCCCTGCGCTACAAGCTGCCCGTGCGCCGCATCCAGCTCCAGTTCTTCGGCGGCGTCTCCGAGATCGAGAAGGAGTCCGAGACCCCCGGCCGCGAATTCGTCCTCGCCTTCGTGGGCCCCCTCCTCTCCCTGATCCTCGCGGGCGTCTTCTACGTCGCCCTGCTGGCCGTCGAGCCCGGCACCGTCCCCGGCGTCCTGCTCGCCGGCCTGATGATCTCCAACCTCATCGTCGCCGCTTTCAACCTGCTCCCCGGCCTGCCCCTCGACGGCGGCCGCATGCTCCGCGCCGTCGTCTGGAAGATCACCGGCAAGCCCATGAGCGGCACCATCGCCGCCGCCTGGGTCGGCCGCGCCCTCGCCGTCTCCGTCCTCATCGGACTCCCGCTGCTCACCCAGTCCGGCCTGCTCGGCTCCGCCGCCGAGGACAGCGTCGGCATGGACACCGTCCTGGACGCCCTGCTCGCCGCGATCCTCGCCGCGATCATCTGGACCGGCGCCGGCAACAGCCTCCGCATGGCCCGCCTGCGCGAACACCTGCCCGAACTCCGGGCCCGCGCCCTCACCCGCCGAGCCGTCCCCGTCGAGACGGACACCCCCCTCTCCGAGGCGCTCCGCCGCGCCAACGAGGCCGGCGCCCGCGCCCTCGTCGTCGTCGACCCCGACGGCGAACCCCTCTCCCTCGTCCGCGAGGCCGCCATCGTCGGCGTCCCCGAACACCGCCGCCCCTGGGTCGCCGTCAGCGGCCTCGCCCAGGACCTCACCGACGGCATGCGCGTCTCCGCCGAACTCGCCGGCGAAGAACTCCTCGACACCCTCCGCGCGGCCCCCGCCACGGAGTACCTGGTCGTCGAGGACTCGGGCGAGATCTACGGAGTCCTCTCGGCGGCGGACGTGGAACGCGCCTTCGTCAAGGCGATGGCCCGCCCCAGCTGAGCTCCCCGCGACCATGGTCGGCGCCCTCCCCGGGGACCGGTAGGCTGGTCACATGTCCGAACCGACCGGTGCCGCCCGCCGTCGCGGGCCCTTCAAGGTCGGGGACCAGGTCCAGCTCACCGACCCCAAGGGACGCCACTACACGTTCACGCTCGAAGAGGGAAAGAACTTCCACACCCACAAGGGTTCCTTCCCGCACGACGAGCTGATCGGCGCTCCCGAGGGCAGTGTTGTCCGCACCACGGGGAACGTCGCCTACCTGGCGCTCCGCCCCCTGCTCCCCGACTACGTCCTGTCCATGCCCCGCGGCGCCGCCGTGGTCTACCCCAAGGACGCGGGGCAGATCCTCGCCTTCGCCGACATCTTCCCCGGCGCCCGCGTCGTCGAGGCCGGCGTCGGCTCCGGCTCGCTCAGCAGCTTCCTGCTGCGCGCCATCGGCGACCAGGGCATGCTGCACAGCTACGAGCGCCGCGCCGACTTCGCCGAGATCGCCCAGGCCAACGTGGAGCGCTATTTCGGCGGCCCCCACCCCGCCTGGCAGCTCACCGTCGGCGACCTCCAGGACAACCTCAGCGACACCGAGGTCGACCGCGTCATCCTCGACATGCTCGCCCCCTGGGAGTGCCTGGAGGCCGTCTCCAAGGCCCTCGTCCCCGGCGGCATCGTCTGCTGCTACGTGGCCACCACCACCCAGCTCGCCCGGACCGTCGAGTCCATCCGCGAGATCGGCTGCTTCAACGAGCCGAGCGCCTGGGAGTCGATGATCCGCAACTGGCACATCGAGGGCCTGGCCGTCCGCCCCGACCACCGCATGATCGGCCACACCGGTTTCCTGCTCACCGCCCGCCGCCTCGCCGACGGCGTCGAGCCCCCCATGCGCCGCCGCCGCCCCGCCAAGGGCGCCTACGGCGAGGACTACGCAGGACCCAACGCCGACGGCGGCTCCGGCCGCTGACTCCGCCGTACGACGAACGCGCCTTCGATGTGGCCGAGTTCCCCGCAGTGCACGGGAACTCGGCCACGGCGCTTTCCCGTTGACGTGCCACCGAAAAGCTGCGGGAACCACGTACCCCGCCGTTCCACCCCCCTGTGACGTGTGGCACCATGCGGGTCATCCCCACCGGCACAGCACCCTCAGGAGACGCTCCTAGTGCAGCAATCCGCCGTCCCGGAACTGGCTCACGCGCACACCCGCCCCATCCACTGGCTCGCCACGGCCACCGCCCTCGCCGGCGTCGTCGCCCTGTCGTCCGCCCTCCAGCCCGACGCGGCGAGAGCGGCCCAGCCCGTCGTGAAGGCAGCCCCGGCTCCCGCCGTCGCGGCCCCCGACCCCGCCGAGGTCGACCTCCCGCTCGACTGCGGACCCGTCGGCGTCGTCGTGAAGAAGAAGGCCTCCGGAGACCTCGACGGGGACGGCCGACCCGAGACCGTGGCCGTCGTCCACTGCGATGCCAGCATGGGCACCCCGCCCGACGGCGTGTACGTGCTCACCCGCTCCACCGACGCCGCGCAGCCCCGGGTCGTCGCCACCCTGGTCAACCCCAAGGACCGCACCACCGTCTCCGACTTCGCCGTCCGCGACGCCGCCGTCACCGCCACCCTGCACGGCTACTCGTCCGCCGAGGTCCCCAACTGCTGCCCGGACGTCACGGACCCCGTCAAGTGGCAGTGGAAGAACGGGGCGTTCGTGCGCTCCACGCCCGCAGGGACACAAAGCGTCTGACACCGGCCGCTCCCGGGCGAACGGGAAGTGATCACCCGGCAAACCCGGTGTGAGAAAGCAGACACAGGGCGACGCGGAGTGCCCGCCGGGTCACTCCGCGTCAGGCCCGAAGACCTCGACCCTGTCCGAAACGCGACGTACATGGATGCACTCGCCCGGACACTCCTTCGCGGAGTCCACCACATCCGTGAGAAGCGGCAGCGGGACGGGCGTTGTCGCCCCCGGCGCCTGCAGCAACTCCTCGTCCGGACTCTTCACATAGGCCAGTCCGTCGATGTCCAGCTCGAACACCTCGGGCGCGTACTGCACGCAGATACCGTCACCGGTGCACAGGTCCTGGTCGATCCAGACCTCGAGCGCCTCGCCCGCGGCCGTGGCCTCCTGCTGCACGCTCATCTCTCCTGCCGCCTCATGCGTCGGGTCAATCGTCGAGTCTTTTCGTCGAGCCGGTCGGGAACGATGCAGGCTCTGACGGGTGTTGAACACTTCGACCCTACCCGGGGCGGCTTCCCAATCATGTTCGGTGGGTATTCCCCTGGCGTGAGGGAGAGCGCAAGGGTGAAGATCGGACACACCCCGACCGTCTTTGTGATCTAGGGGTTTCAATCGACACCCACCCAGGTAGGGTCTGGAAGCGTCCAGCTCCCCTTGGAGGAGGTGAGGACCGTGGCAGCCCACGACGACGACATGAACCGCGGCATCCGCCCGGGACGAGGGTCCGACGACCCGGCCGGGCAGATTGCCTATCTTGAGCAGGAGATCGCCGTCCTGCGACGCAAGCTCGCCGACTCTCCGCGACACACGAGGATTCTCGAAGAGCGGATCGTCGAGCTGCAGACAAATCTGGCCGGCGTGTCCGCACAGAACGAGCGGCTCGCCAACACGCTCCGTGAGGCCCGCGACCAGATCGTGGCCCTCAAGGAGGAAGTCGACCGGCTCGCACAGCCGCCGGCCGGCTTCGGTGTCTTCCTCACGGCGAACGAGGACGGCACGGCCGACATCTTCACCGGAGGACGAAAGCTCCGGGTGAACGTCAGCCCCAGCGTCGACCTGGAAGAGCTCCGGCGCGGCCAGGAAGTGATGCTCAACGAAGCCCTCAACGTGGTCGAGGCCATGGAGTACGAGAGCGTCGGCGACATCGTCACCCTCAAGGAGATCCTCGAGGACGGCGAGCGCGCCCTCGTACAGGGGCACACCGACGAGGAACGGGTGGTGCGGCTCGCCGAGCCCCTGCTGGACATCACCATCCGCCCCGGCGACGCCCTCCTGCTCGAACCCCGCTCCGGCTACGTCTACGAGGTCGTGCCCAAGAGCGAGGTCGAGGAACTCGTCCTCGAAGAGGTCCCCGACATCGGGTACGAGCAGATCGGTGGCCTCGGCAACCAGATCGAGATGATCCGCGACGCGGTCGAGCTCCCCTATCTCTACCCGGACCTGTTCAAGGAGCACGAACTGCGCCCGCCCAAGGGCGTCCTGCTCTACGGACCCCCCGGATGCGGCAAGACGCTCATCGCCAAGGCCGTCGCCAACTCACTGGCGAAGAAGGTCGCCGAAGTCACCGGCCAGGCCCAGGGCAAGAGCTTCTTCCTCAACATCAAGGGCCCCGAGCTCCTCAACAAGTACGTCGGCGAGACCGAGCGACAGATCCGCCTCGTCTTCCAGCGTGCGAGGGAGAAGGCCAGCGAGGGCACCCCCGTCATTGTCTTCTTCGACGAGATGGAATCCCTCTTCCGCACCCGCGGATCCGGCGTCAGCTCGGACGTGGAGAACACCATCGTCCCGCAGCTGCTCGCCGAGATCGACGGCGTGGAAGGCCTGCAGAACGTGGTCGTGATCGGCGCCTCCAACCGTGAGGACATGATCGACCCCGCCATCCTGCGCCCCGGCCGGCTCGACGTGAAGATCAAGATCGAGCGTCCGGACGCCGAAGCGGCCAAGGACATCTTCCAGAAGTACCTCACCGAGCGACTCCCCCTCCACACGGACGACCTCGGCGAACACGGCGGCTCCAAGACCACCACCGTCCAGAGCATGATCCAGACGGCAGTGGAACACATGTACGCCGAATCCGAGGAGAACCGCTTCCTGGAAGTCACCTACGCCAACGGCGACAAGGAAGTCCTCTACTTCAAGGACTTCAACTCCGGCGCCATGATCGAGAACATCGTCGGCCGCGCCAAGAAGATGGCGATCAAGGACTTCCTCGACAAGAACCAGAAGGGCCTCCGCGTCTCCCACCTCCTCCAGGCCTGCGTGGACGAGTTCAAGGAGAACGAGGACCTGCCCAACACCACCAACCCGGACGACTGGGCCCGAATCTCCGGAAAGAAGGGCGAGCGGATCGTCTACATCCGCACCCTGATCACCGGAAAGCAGGGCGCGGACACGGGTCGCTCCATCGACACGGTGGCGAACACCGGACAGTACCTGTAAAACACAGGGCGGCTGCGGGTGCCCTCAGTGGGTACCCGCAGCCGACTGTTTTCCAGGTAAAGGCCGGAGCACAGCAATGACGCAAATGATCTCCCCACCAGCGCAGAGCCGTTCTAGGCTCTTTCGTACCGCCGAGTCGCGCAGTGCGGGGACGGGCACCGCACACGCACGAGAGCGCCAGCGGTACTTGAGCAGCGTCCCCGACCGAGGACGCCGCCGGGCAAGGAGGGCCGCATGACCGTACGGCGAGTAATGGGCATCGAGACGGAGTACGGGATCTCCGTCCCCGGCCACCCCAATGCCAATGCCATGCTCACCTCGTCCCAGATCGTCAACGCCTACGCAGCGGCGATGCACCGGGCCCGCCGGGCCCGCTGGGACTTCGAGGAGGAGAATCCGCTGCGGGACGCGCGAGGCTTCGACCTCGCCCGCGAGGCCGCCGACTCCAGCCAGCTCACCGACGAGGACATCGGCCTCGCCAATGTCATCCTCACCAACGGCGCGCGGCTCTACGTCGACCACGCCCACCCCGAATACAGCGCCCCCGAGGTCACCAACCCCCTCGACGCCGTCCTGTGGGACAAGGCCGGCGAGCGCATCATGGCCGAAGCCGCCGAACGCGCGGCCCAGCTCCCCGGCGCCCAGCCGATCCACCTCTACAAGAACAACACCGACAACAAGGGCGCCTCCTACGGCACGCACGAGAACTACCTGATGAAGCGGGAGACCGCATTCTCGGACATCGTGCGCCACCTGACCCCCTTCTTCGTCTCCCGCCAGGTCTTCGCCGGCGCCGGCCGCGTCGGCATCGGCCAGGACGGCCACGAACACGGCTTCCAGCTCAGCCAGCGCGCCGACTACTTCGAGGTGGAAGTCGGCCTGGAGACCACCCTCAAACGACCCATCATCAACACCCGCGACGAACCCCACGCCGACGCGGAGAAATACCGCCGCCTCCACGTGATCATCGGCGACGCGAACCTCTCGGAGATCTCGACCTATCTGAAGCTGGGCACGACGGCCCTGGTCCTCTCCATGATCGAAGACGGCTTCATCGCCGTCGACCTGGCCGTCGACCAGCCCGTACGCACCCTCCACCAGGTCTCCCACGACCCGACCCTGCAACGCCTCATCACTCTCCGCAGCGGGCGCACCCTGACCGCCGTACAGCTTCAGATGGAGTACTACGAGCTGTCGCGCAAGTACGTCGAGGAGCGGTTCGGGGCGGACGCGGACGACCAGACGAAGGACGTCCTGACCCGGTGGGAAGACACCCTCAACCGTCTGGAGAACGACCCGATGAGCCTTTCCGGGGAGCTCGACTGGGTCGCCAAGCGGGAACTGATGGAGGGCTACCGGCGCCGTGACGGCCTCGACTGGGACGCCGCGCGCCTGCACCTCGTCGACCTCCAGTACGCCGACGTGCGCGCCGAGAAGGGCCTCTACAACCGTCTGGTGGCCCGCGGCAAGATGAAGCGGCTGCTGACCGAGCAGGGTGTCGACGAGGCCCGTACGAAGCCGCCGGAGGACACCCGTGCGTACTTCCGCGGTCGCTGTCTGGAGCAGTACGCGGACGACGTCGCGGCGGCCTCCTGGGACTCGGTGATCTTCGACCTGCCGGGCCGGGACTCGCTCCAGCGCGTCCCAACCCTCGAACCGCTTCGCGGAACGCGAAATCACGTCAAGGAGCTGCTTGACCGCTGCCGTACGGCAGAAGACCTGGTCAGGGTGTTGTCCGGCAACTGAACCGGGCCCCAATCGTGATCAGCGGCGCAGGGTGGAAACACCGCCGTCCGGGAATCATCGAGGTGGTCCCCGGACGTTGTGGAAACAACAGGGCCAATGTCAGACCCGGCTTGTAGGGTCTGATCATCACCGATCGGCAGGAATGCCGACCTGCCGACCATGTCGGGCAACAGAGCGGGGTGAGGGTTATGGCGACCAAGGACACCGGCGGCGGCCAGCAGAAGGCCACCCGTTCCACCGAGGAGACCGAGGCGGCGCCGGAGGCGCAGGCCTCGGAGGACCTCAAGGAACGGCAGGAGAAGCTCAGCGACGACGTGGACTCGGTTCTGGACGAGATCGACGATGTCCTCGAGGAGAACGCGGAGGACTTCGTTCGAAGTTTCGTTCAGAAGGGTGGCCAGTAGCCTTTGATTTAAAGGCGATGGGGGCGTACGGGTTGGCAAGTGAAGAGGGTGTGAAGTGTTGCTCGCGGTGCAAGGAGTACAAGCCGCGGGCAGCCTTCGCCAGTAACAAGTCGGCCCGTGGCGGGCTGCAGGCTTACTGCCGGGAGTGCTGGGCGGAGTACCACCAGGCGCGGCAGTTGGCCAAGGGCAAGAATGTGCGACCGCGTGTGGAGACGCCTGAAGGGCACAAGTTCTGTCGTTGCTGTGGCCAGGTCAAGCCGCACAGTGAGTGGCATCGAAACGCAACGGCCTCCGACGGCCTCTCGACAAGCTGCAAGGCCTGCCGTGCGGTCAAGGGCGGCGCGGGGCATCTGAAGCGCAACTACGGCCTCACCGAAACCGAACGTGACGAGATGGTCGCATCCCAGATGGGGCTCTGCGTGATCTGTTTGAAAGCCCCGGCCGTTCATGTGGATCACTGCCACAAGACGGGTAAGGTCCGAGGCGTACTGTGCTTCAACTGTAATTCGGCCATCGGCAAGTTGGGAGACGATCCCGACGCTGTTCGTCGGGCTGCCGCCTACCTGGAAGGAACTCCGTGGAAGCCAACACTCGTAGCACCGGGCGTCTACCAGCTGCCTTCCTGACGCCTGGGTCGTCGTCCTTCATGGACTTCCTGTCGGACCACCAGCCGGAGCTGCTGCCCGGCAAGCGGCAGCTGCCGCCGACTCAGGGCGTCATCGAAGCTCCGCACGGCACGACGATCGTGGCCGTGACGTTCCCCGGCGGTGTCGTGCTCGCCGGTGACCGCCGGGCCACGATGGGGAACATGATCGCCCAGCGGGACATCGAGAAGGTGTTCCCGGCCGACGAGTACTCGGCCGTCGGGATCGCCGGCACGGCCGGTCTGGCCGTGGAGATGGTGAAGCTGTTCCAGCTGGAGCTGGAGCACTTCGAGAAGGTCGAGGGCGCGCAGCTCTCGCTGGAGGGCAAGGCGAACCGGCTCTCCACCATGATCCGTTCCAACCTGGGCATGGCCATGCAGGGCCTGGCCGTCGTCCCGCTCTTCGCCGGTTACGACGTGGACCGGGAGAAGGGCCGCATCTTCTCGTACGACGTGACGGGCGGCCGTTCCGAGGAGAGCGGCTACGCCGCGACCGGCTCCGGCTCGATCTTCGCGCGCGGCGCCATGAAGAAGCTGTTCCGCGCCGACCTCTCCGAGGACGAGGCCACGACCCTGGTGATCCAGGCCCTCTACGACGCGGCAGACGACGACTCGGCGACCGGTGGTCCCGATGTCGCCCGCCGGATCTACCCCATCGTCACCGTGATCACCGAGGACGGCTTCCGCCGGCTCACCGACGAGGAGTCCTCCGAGATCGCCCGTTCGATCCTGGAACGCCGTCTGGAGCAGCCGGACGGTCCCCGGGCCGCGCTGCTCTAGCCGGTCCGGCCCGCGACGGCTCTCTTATCAAGGTGATCCAGTGACTTCGACAGAAAGGGACGGATAACCGGTGTCGACGCCGTTCTATGTCTCACCCCAGCAGGCGATGGCGGACCGGGCGGAGTACGCCCGCAAGGGCATCGCCCGTGGCCGCAGCCTGGTCGTGCTGCAGTATGCCGACGGCATCGTGTTCGTCGGCGAGAACCCGTCCCGCGCGCTGCACAAGTTCAGCGAGATCTACGACCGGATCGGCTTCGCGGCCGCCGGCAAGTACAACGAGTACGAGAACCTCCGGATCGGTGGTGTGCGCTACGCCGACCTGCGGGGTTACACCTACGACCGTGACGACGTGACCGCCCGTGGTCTCGCCAACGTGTACGCCCAGACGCTGGGCACGATCTTCTCCTCGGCGGCCGAGAAGCCGTACGAGGTGGAGCTGGTCGTGGCCGAGGTGGGGGAGACCCCCGAGGGTGACCAGATCTATCGGCTGCCGCACGACGGTTCGATCGTGGACGAGCACGGTTCGGTCGCGGTCGGTGGCAACGCCGAGCAGATCAGCAGTTATCTGGACCAGCGGCACCAGGACGGCATGTCCCTGGCGGAGGCGCTGAAGCTCGCCGTCCAGGCCCTGTCGCGCGACACCAACGGCACGCAGCGGGAGATCCCCGCCGAGCGTCTGGAGGTGGCGGTTCTGGACCGTACGCGTCCGCAGCAGCGCAAGTTCAAGCGGATCGTCGGCCGTCAGCTCGACCGTCTGCTGGAGGCGGGCGGTGCCTCCACGGAGGCCGAGAGTTCCGAGGAAGAGGAAGACGAGTAGCCGTCACGGCTGCACGAGCCCGCCCGTAGCGCGCCCCGGCCGGCACAGGCCGGGGCGCGCGGCGTTCGGTGCCTGTGGCGGATGCGCCCACGACAGCGCGCCGCGAAGGGGTGCGGGGAACTGCGCGACCAGCCACTCACGGATCGGTGGACGGGCGCGGTGCTCAGCCCCCTGCCGGTGCCGTGGAGCCCCGTACCACCAGATCCACCGGGATGTCCCCACCCGCCGGCGTACGCCCCTCCAGGACGGCCAGCAGGGCCTCCATCCCGCGTTCGCCGAACAGTTCCGCGTCCAGCCGTACGGTGGTCAGCTCCGGGTCGAGCGCCGTGGCGAGGGCCAGATCGTCGAGGCCGGTCACGGACACGTCCTCGGGGATCCGCAGCCCCAACCGCCGTGCGGCCTTGTAGACCCCGGCGGCCAGCTTGTCGTCGTCACACACCACGGCGGTGGGACGCCCCTCGCCGCCGACGTCGCTCAGGGCCGCCTCCGCCGCGGCCAGCGCCCCCTCGATGGAGATCGGCGCGGCGGCTGTCCGCAGGGACGCGCCCGGCACCGAGCCCACGCGTGCCGCCAGTTCCCGTGCGCGGACGTGGAAGGTCCAGGAGGGGATGTCGGCGGCGAGGTGCAGGAAGTGGCGGTGGCCCAGGGCGAGGAGGTGCTCGGTGACCTGGCGGATCCCGTCGCGGATGTCCAGGTTGACGGTCGCGGCGCCGAGGCTGCCGTCGGGGTCGCTGTCCAGCATGACGAGGGGCAGTTGGTCGCCGCGGATGGCGGTGAGGGCGTCCGCGGCCATCGAGGAGGCGATCACGCCGTCGAGGGCGGCCTGGGCGGAGGCGAAGGGGTCGCGGGCGGGGCCGACGCCCTCGGGGGAGGGGTAGAGGACCACGCCGAAGCCGTGGCGGGCGGCGACGCGGGCGGCACCCGTGTAGACGCCGGCGAAGAACTCGGTGGTCAGGGCGGGGACGACCAGCAGGACGGTGCGGGTGCGGCCGAGGCGGAGGTTGCGGGCGGCGAGGTTGGGGCGGTAGCCGAGTTCGCGGGCGGCCTGCCGTACGCGTTCCGCTGTGGTCTCGGAGACACGGCCGCGCCATTTGTCGCCGAGGACGAGGGAGACGGCGGCCTGGGAGACGCCGGCGGCCTGGGCGACGTCACGGCTCGTGGGCCGTGTACTACCTCGTGCCACCGTCGGCCTGCTCCCTCGTCTGGACTCGTGGTCAGGGCACATGGTACGTATGACGAGAGACGTTATACGTAACACGTCGCTCGCGAGAGCCCGTCGAGAGGCAGGACATGGCCGCCGGATATCTCGAGATCCTCAGGACGCGGCACGCGGCGCGGCTGCTCGCCGGAACGCTGGTGGGCCGGCTGCCGAACGCCACCGCCGCCATCGCGATCGTGCTCTTCGTCCGTGCGGAGGGCGGCACCTACAGCCTCGCGGGCGCGCTGGCGGCCGTGTACGGCCTGGCCAACGCGGTCGGTCAGCCGCTGCTGGGGCGGCTGGTGGACCTGTACGGACAGCCACGGGTGCAGTTGCCCGCTGCGGTCGTCTCCGCCCTCGCCATGGTCGTCTTCGCGCTGTCGGCGCTCGATCCGCTTCCGGTGGCGTATCTCGCGATGGCGGTCGCCGGGCTGTGCACGCCGCCGCTGGAGGGCGGGCTGCGGGCCCTGTGGTCCTCGGTGCTCCGCAGGGAGGAGCAGGTGCACACGGCGTACGCGATGGACGCCGTGGCGCAGGAGGTCATGTTCACCGTCGGGCCGTTGCTGGTGACGCTGTGCGTGGCGCTGTGGTCGGCGTCGGCCGCGCTGATCGTGCTCAGCGTGATCGGGGTGCTGGGGGCGCTGTGGGTGGTGGTCTCGCCGCCCTCGAGGGCCTGGCGCTCCGCGCCGCGCGAGGCGCACTGGCTGGGCGCGCTGCGTTCGCCCGGGCTGTTGGTGCTGCTCGGCGCGTTCCTCTTCGTCGGTGTCGCGCTCGGCTCGATCACCGTCGCGGCCGTGTCGTACGCGGACGGCCACGGCGGGGACGCGGTGTACGGCTGGCTGATGGCGGGTGTCGGGCTGGGGGCGCTGGTGGGCGGCACGGCGTACGGCGCGCGGCAGTGGAGCGGTGCGCCGGAGCGGCGCCTGCAGGTGCTGGTGGCGCTCCTCGCGGTGTGTTACGTGCCGCTGACGCTGATGCCGGGCCCGGTGGGGATGACGGGGCTGACGACGCTCGCGGGGGTGTTCCTGGCGCCGGCCATCGCCTGTGTGTTCGTTCTGGTCGACAGGCACGCGCCGCGGGGCACGGTCACGGAGGCGTTCTCGTGGATCGTGACGACGTTCACGGTGGGCCAGTCGGTCGGTACGGCCGTGGCGGGGCCGGTCGTCGAGTGGGGCGGGACGCTGTGGGGGTTCGTCGTGCCGGGTGCCGCGGGGGCCGTGTCGTTGCTGGTTCTGCTGGCCACGGGGCGGGTGCTCGCTGTTCCTTCCGGGGGTGCGGTGGTTGCGGTCTCATCGGAAAATGATCCAAACCGTGCTGCCGAACCCCGTTTCAGCTCGGTGGATCGGGCGTAATGTTCAGTCATGGACCGCCGCATTTTCGGGCTGGAGAACGAGTACGGCGTCACGTGCACGTTCAGGGGACAGCGCCGTCTGTCTCCTGACGAGGTGGCGCGGTACCTCTTCCGCCGTGTCGTGTCATGGGGCCGCAGCAGCAATGTGTTTCTGCGGAACGGAGCCCGCCTCTATCTCGACGTGGGCTCACATCCGGAATACGCGACACCCGAATGTGACAACGTGACCGAACTGGTCACTCACGACAAGGCCGGCGAGCGCATTCTCGAAGGACTGCTGGTCGACGCCGAACGCCGCCTGCACGAGGAGGGAATCGCGGGCGACGTCTACCTCTTCAAGAACAACACGGACTCGGCGGGCAACTCATACGGTTGCCATGAGAACTATCTGGTGGCGCGGCACGGGGAGTTCTCCCGTCTCGCGGACATCCTGATTCCGTTCCTCGTCACCCGTCAGCTGCTGTGCGGCGCGGGCAAGGTGCTGCAGACCCCGCGTGGTGCGGTGTACTGCGTGAGCCAGCGCGCGGAGCACATCTGGGAGGGCGTCAGCTCGGCGACCACCCGCTCCCGGCCGATCATCAACACCCGGGACGAGCCGCACGCGGACGCCGAGCGGTACCGCCGTCTCCACGTCATCGTGGGCGACTCGAACATGTCCGAGACGACCATGCTGCTCAAGGTCGGTGCCACCGACCTGGTGCTGCGCATGATCGAGGCGGGCACGGTCATGCGTGACCTCACCCTGGAGAACCCGATCCGGGCGATCCGCGAGGTCAGCCATGACATCACCGGCCGCCGCAAGGTGCGGCTGGCCAGCGGCCGGGAGGCCTCCGCGCTGGAGGTGCAGCGCGAGTACTACGAGAAGGCCGTGGACTTCGTGGAGCGCCGCGGCATCCGTACGGGCACCGTCGAGCAGGTCCTGGAGCTGTGGGGCCGCACGCTGGACGCGATCGAGGCCGAGGACCTCGACCGGATCGGTACCGAAATCGACTGGGTGATGAAGTACAAGCTCATCGAGCGGTACCGGGCCAAGCACAACATGACCATGTCGCATCCGCGGGTCGCGCAGATAGACCTCGCGTATCACGACATCCACCGCCGTCGTGGCCTCTACTACCTGTTGGAGAGGAAAGGTCAAGCCGCCCGCATCTGCAATGACTTGAAGATCTTCGAGGGCAAGTCGGTTCCGCCGCAGACCACTCGGGCGCGGCTGCGCGGTGACTTCATCCGGCGCGCTCAGGAACAGCGTCGGGATTTCACGGTCGACTGGGTGCATCTGAAGCTCAACGACCAGGCACAGCGGACGGTGTTGTGCAAGGACCCGTTCCGTTCGGTGGACGACCGGGTGGAGAAGCTGATCGCCGGAATGTGAGCCGGATAGTTCCAGGCCTGATTGTCGGAACGCAACGCGGGGCGCCGTACGTTTGCCGTACGGCGCCCTTCTCACGCCGTAGAGTTGCGCGCACGCCATCCGACAAGATCGACCGATACGAGGCCTTCACCGTGCGCCGACGCTCCCTCCTCATCGCTGTTCCCGCTGGACTGGTCACGCTCGCCGCCTGTGGTGAGGGCGAGTCAGACTCGGCCAAGGCCAGCAGCAGCCCCTCCGCGTCGGCGAGCGGCGCGGCGAAGCCGCCGAAGATCGTGGACGGGCCGCTGCCGGCGATCACGGCCGGTGTGAAGTTCGACGAGAAGCCGACCGTCGCGAAGGGCAGTGGTGATCCGTCGAAGGACCTGGCGGTGAAGACGGTGATCGCGGGCAGCGGGAAGACGGTCGTCGAGGGCGACTACATCCAGGCGAACTACCTGGGGCAGATCTGGTCCACGGCGAAGGTCTTCGACAACTCCTACGACCGTAAGACGCCGCTGGTCATCCAGCTCTCCCCGCAGGGCATCATCGACGGCTGGCGGTACGCGCTGACCGGCAAGAAGGCCGGCAGCCGGGTCCAGATGGCCGTGCCGCCGACCTGGGGCTACGGGACCGCCGGGAGGCCCGAGTCGGGGATCAAGGGCACCGACACGCTGGTCTTCGTCGTCGACATCCAGAACACCTTCAACGGCAAGAGCTCCGCCAAGGGCACGAAGGTCGCGCAGGACAACGTGGATCTGCCGAAGGTGGGCACCAACACCGACGGCAAGGCGCCCTCCATCGAGGTGCCGAAGGTCGACCCGCCGAAGAAGCTCGTCGCGAACTACATCCTCGAGGGCGGCGGCCCCGAGGTCGGCGCCGACGACAGCCTGTTGGTGCAGTACAAGGGCGTGCTCTGGGACACCGGCAAGGAGTTCGACTCCTCGTACAGCCGGGAGGCGCTGAGCTCGTTCGGGCTGAACCAGGTCGTCAAGGGCTGGTCGCAGGGCATGACCGGCAAGAAGGTGGGCAGTCGCCTCCTCATCGTCATCCCGCCGGAGCTGGGGTACGGGGACACGCCGCCGAGCGGCAGCGACATCAAGAAGGACTCCGTGATGGTGTTCACCGTGGACATCCTCGCGAAGATGTGAATCCGGGGATGCGAGACTGTCCACGTTGCCTCGTACGTACACAAGCAGGAGCCTGAAGACGTGAGCATTGACAAGCCCGAGATCGACTTTCCCGAGGGCGAGCCGCCGGCGGACCTGGAGATCAAGGACATCTGGGAGGGTGACGGCGAGGTGGCCCAGGCGGGCCAGACCGTCACCGTGCACTACGTGGGTGTGTCCTACTCCACCGGTGAGGAGTTCGACGCCAGCTGGAACCGCGGGACGCCGTTCCGTTTCCCGCTCGGTGGCGGTCGTGTCATCAAGGGCTGGGACCAGGGTGTGCAGGGCATGAAGGTCGGTGGCCGTCGCCAGCTGACCATTCCGGCCCACCTCGCCTACGGGAACCAGAGCCCGACTCCGGCGATCAAGCCCGGTGAGACGCTGATCTTCGTGGTCGACCTTCTCGGGGTCTGATCTGTTGGATGCCTGGTCCGCGGTGATCGTGCCGTGACCGGTCCCGACTGTCTGGGGTCCATGCCTGTTCGGGCATGGGCCCTCGGCTTTTGCCGCGACGCTTCGTAGCGGTACGGTCGTGCCGCGGAAACACCCGGAGGAAGGGCGTCGATGGCCATTGCCAAGGCCGAGCGGTTGATGAACCTGGCGCTGTGTCTGCTGGGGACGCGGCGGCCGCTCAGCAAGCGCGAGCTGCGCGAGTCCATCGAGGCCTATCTGGAAGCCGGCTCCGACGACTCCTTCAACCGCATGTTCGAGCGCGACAAGGACGATCTGCGCGAACTCGGCCTGGTCATCGAGACGGTGGAGAACCTCGACGGCGAGGTCGGCTATCTGGCCCGCCGCGACAGCAACAGCCTGCCGCCGATCACCCTCGACGCCGAGGAGGCCGCCGCGCTCGGGCTCGCCGCGAAGGTCTGGCAGCAGGCCCGGCTCGCCGGGGCCGCCAGCGGCGCCCTGCAGAAGCTGCGCGCCGCCGGGCTGCCCGAGGACGTCGACCCCTACGAGGCCCATGGGGCGCTGGAGCCGCGCATCCCGGTGCACGAGGCCGCGTTCGAGCCGCTGATGCTGGCCTGCCGTGACCGCCGCCCGGTCGTGTTCGAGTACCGCAAGGCGACCGCCGCGCGCCCGGAGCCCCGCCATGTCGAGCCGTGGGCGCTGGAGTGCTGGCGCGGTCACTGGTATCTGGCCGGCTTCGACCGGGACCGGGGTGCCGAGCGGGTGTTCCGGCTCTCCCGGATCACCGGCAAGGTCCGCAGCCGGGGGGCCGCGTTCACCGCCGAGGTCCCCGACGTCGTCACCGTGCGGGAGACGGTCGCGAGCTGGGCGGGGGAGACCGCCGACCGCTCCGCGCTGATCCGGCTGCGCTCCGGCGCCGGCTATCCGCTGCGCGCGAAGGCCTCCCTGGTACGGGAACTCGGGGACGGCTGGGACGAGTTGGAGATTCCGTACGGGCACGGTCTGGATGCCTGGCTGGTCGAGTTCGGGCCCGACGTGGTGGTCCTGGAGCCCGCCGAGTTGCGGGCCGACGTGGTGGACCGGCTGCGTGCCGTGGCCAAAGGTTGAGGGGGACGTAAGAACGTGGTGGGAAAACCGGCCCGGCCGGCGAACGCCATCGACCAGACCCGGCGGATGCTCTCCCTGGTGACGTATCTGCGGGAGCGGCCCGGCGCCCGGATCGAGGACGTCGCCCGTGCCTTCGGGATCACCGAGGACGAGCTGGTCTCGGACCTCGATGTGCTGCCCATGTGCGGGACCAGTTTCCGCGGCGGGGATCTGCTGGACATCGACACCGACGGCGAGCGGATCTGGTGGCACAACCCGGCCGCCCTGGGCGCGGAGGCCGCCGAGCCGCTCAGGCTCGCCGCCGACGAGGCCACCGCCCTGCTGGTGGCGGCCCGCGCGGTCGCCACCCTGCCCGGGCTGCGGGAGAGCGACCGGCAGGCCCTGCTGCGGGCCACCGCCAAGGTCGAGACCGCGGCAGGGGAGGCGGCGGGTGCCAGTTCACGCCTGTCGGTCACCTTCGAGTCCGAGGGCGGGGTCTTCGCGGACGTCGACCGGGCCATCTCGGAGCGTCGGCGGCTGTGGATCCGCTACTACTCGCCCGCCCGGGACGAGGTCACCGAGCGGGAGATCGACCCGATCCGCCTGGTCAGCGTCGGTCACACCTATGTCGAGGCCTGGTGCCGTCGCTCCGAGGCCCGGCGGACGTTCCGGCTGGACCGGGTCGCCGAGATCAAGATCCTCGACGAGCCGTCCGCGCCGCCCGAGATCGAGCTGCGGGACCTGTCGGAGGCGCTGGTGCAGCCGGCCGCCGAGGACCCCGAGGTCGTCGTCGAGGTCGGGCCCGGTGGGCGCTGGGTCGCCGAGTACTACCCGCACGACAGTGCCGAGGAGCTGCCGGACGGGGGGTTGCGCATCAGTCTGCGCACCCCCGACCCCACCTCGCTGCGGCGTCTGGCGCTGCGGCTCGGGCGCGACGGCCGGATCGTCTCACCGCAGGATCTCGCCGACAGTGCCCGCCGGGCGGCCCGCGAGGCGCTGGCGGCCTACGACGAGGCCGACGTGACGACGAAACCGTGACCGGCGAGCGGCGTGACCGGGTGACCTCGGGAGCGCGGGACCGTGACGGTAGGGCGCGACGACTACGTACGACCTAAAAAGGGAGATGCGAGGGCTGTGAGCGGCGGGTCGATTGTGTCGGGTGTGAAGTCCGGCGTGAAGTCCGGGGTGCAGGAGATCCAGGAAATCCGGGAGATGACCGTGGCGGTCGCCTTCGCGGGGATGAAGAAGGCGGTCGACGTGGTGTTCAGGGCCGGCTGCCCCGACTGCCGGGCCAACTTCGAGCTGGGCGCGAGCGCGCTGCGTCTCGCCATCGGCGCCACCAGCAAGACCACCTTCTACTCCTTCACCTGCCCCGAGTGCGGCACCGCCGTCCGCAAGCCGGCCGGCGAGCGGATCGTCGAGCTGTTGACCGGGGGCGGGGTGCGGACCCTCCGGCTGCATTCGGCGGGGTAGGGCCAGGGGGCTAGGGTCGGCTCATGTTCTGGGCGATGTTCGCGGTGGCTGTGGGGTTCGTGGGGCTGGTCGTGCTCGGGGTGCTCGCCGTGCGGGTCTTCGTGGAGGCGCGGCGGCTGGGTGCGCAGGTCACGGAGTCGGCGCGGAGGATCAATCGGGCGGCGGAGGACCTGGAGCGGGCGGCGGCGAGCGCGGCCCGCTCTGTGGACGCTCTGTGAGGCGCGGCGGAGGCCTCTGTGAGTTGGGCGCCGAGTGCGTTTTGCGCCACTTCGCCCTGTCACCTTCTCACCTTCGGCAGGTACGCTGCCTGTCGCGGCACGGATAAAGAGGCCCGGGTCGCGAATCGGGAGTGCGCACAGGGATTGCCTGACGTTCACCCCTGAGCGTTACGATCGCTGCCAGCATGATCGGTCGGACACCTGTCCGACAGGTCGGACAGCCCCCACCCGCCGCCTCGGTGAAGAAGGTAGACAGTTATGGGTAACCTCGGCCCCACCGAGATCATTCTGATCCTCGTCGTCATCATCCTGCTGTTCGGCGCGAAGAAGCTGCCGGACATGGCTCGCTCGCTGGGCAAGTCCGCCCGCATCCTCAAGAGCGAGGCCAAGGCCATGAAGTCCGACGGCCAGGACGACACGACCGCGGCCGCCGCGCCTCCGCACCAGCACGGCGAAGCCCCGGCGCAGCGCACCATCCAGGCCGCCCCCGGCGATGTGACCAGCTCCCGCCCGGTTGCCGAGCCGACGGACACGACCAAGCGCTGACGCAAGGCCGGACAAGGTTTCCGGCCTGCCGCACGAGATGAGGACGTGGGTTGCTCAAGTCTGCCCGCAAGACGGAGAAGGACAAGGATCCCGAGGGGCGGATGCCCCTCGCGGAGCACCTGCGCGAGCTGCGAAACCGCCTTGTCAAGAGCCTGTTGGCCATCGTTGTCACGACGGTCGTCGCGGTGATGTTCTACAAGGACATCATCCAGTTCTTCACGGATCCCATTCTCCAGGCGGTGGGATGCCAGTACAGCTTCGCCGAGTTGGCGAAGGACAGTAGCCAGACCAGTTGCGCACGCATCGTGCAGAACGGCCTGCTGAGCCCGTTCACGCTCGCCCTCACGGTGTCGCTGTCGTCGGGCGTGGTGCTCGCCGCCCCGGTCTGGCTGTATCAGCTCTGGGCGTTCGTCGCCCCGGGCCTGCACCGGAACGAGAAGAAGTACAGCCTCGGCTTCGTGGCGGCGGGCTTCCCGCTGTTCCTCATGGGCTCGTACTTCGCCTACTGGTCGCTGCCCAAGATGGCGTCGGTCATGCTGCAGTTCTCGATCATCGGAAGCGACAACCAGCTTCCCCTCGATGATCTGCTGAACCTGATCATGCGGATGATCGTCGTCTTCGGCCTCTCCTTCGAGCTGCCCCTGCTGCTCGTGATGCTGAACTTCGGCGGCGTCCTCTCCGGCAAGAAGATGTTCGGCTGGTGGCGCGGGATGATCCTGGGGATCACGCTGTTCGCGGCGATCGCCACCCCCAGCACCGACCCCATCTCCATGATGGCGCTGGCGGGCCCCATCTGGATCCTGTACTTCTGCGCCTGCGCCATCGGGCTCGTCAACGACAGGCGCCGGGCCCGCGTCGAGGCGATGAAGCCGGACGACGACGAGGCGTCCGAGCTGGATCTCTCCCCCGAGGACATCGGCGAGGTCGAGACGGTCTCCGCGAGCCGGGCACTCCCGTCACCGACGCCGTCACCGGAGGCCGAGCGCGAGCGGATCAACGGCTACGACGACGTCACCTAGGTTCGCCGGCTTGGAACGCCGACGGGGGCCTACCGCTATCGGTAGGCCCCCGTGCGCATTCTTCCCGGGGCGCGCGGCGTGAGCTGCGCTTTATCCCAGGTTTAACAGGATCCGATCCGGATAATGATCGTCCTGTTGTCAGTGGGGCCCGGTACGCTCGAAAGCACGATGACAGAGGATCTCTCACCGGCCGAGCGGTATGCGGCAGCACGTAGGCGCGCTGTCGAGCAGGCCACCGCGCTCGCCTCCTTCCGCGAGATGTACGACTTCGGTCTCGATCCCTTCCAGATCGAGGCCTGCCAGGCACTGGAGGCGGGCAAGGGCGTCCTGGTGGCCGCCCCCACCGGCTCGGGCAAGACGATCGTCGGCGAGTTCGCCGTCCATCTCGCCCTGGGACAGGGCAAGAAGTGCTTCTACACGACACCCATCAAGGCCCTGTCGAACCAGAAGTACGCGGACCTGTGCCGCCGTTACGGCGCCGACAAGGTCGGTCTGCTCACCGGTGACAACAGCGTCAACTCCGACGCCCCCGTGGTCGTGATGACCACCGAGGTCCTGCGGAACATGCTGTACGCGGGTTCCCAGACCCTCCTCGGCCTCGGGTACGTGGTGATGGACGAGGTGCACTACCTCTCCGACCGCTTCCGGGGCGCGGTGTGGGAAGAGGTGATCATCCACCTTCCCGAGTCGGTCACCCTCGTCTCCCTCTCGGCCACCGTGTCGAACGCGGAGGAGTTCGGCGACTGGCTGGACACCGTGCGCGGCGACACCGACGTGATCGTCTCCGAGCACAGGCCGGTGCCGCTGTTCCAGCACGTGCTCGCCGGACGCCGGATGTACGACCTGTTCGAGGAGGGCGAGGGCAACAAGAAGGCCGTCAACCCGGACCTGACCAGGATGGCGCGGATGGAGGCCAGCCGGCCTTCCTTCCAGGACCGCCGTCGCGGCCGCTCCATGCGCGAGGCCGACCGGGAGCGCGAGCGCAGACAGCGGTCGAGGATCTGGATCCCGAGCCGGCCCGAAGTCATCGAACGGCTCGACTCTGAAGGCCTGTTGCCCGCCATCACCTTCATCTTCAGCCGCGCCGCCTGTGAGGCCGCCGTCCAGCAGTGCCTGTACGCGGGCCTCCGGCTGAACGACGAAGAGTCCCGGCACAAGGTGCGCAGCCTCGTCGAGGAGCGCACTGCCTCCATTCCCCGCGAGGACCTCCATGTCCTCGGCTACTACGAGTGGTTGGAGGGGCTGGAGCGCGGTATCGCGGCCCACCACGCGGGCATGCTGCCGACGTTCAAGGAGGTCGTCGAGGAACTCTTCGTACGCGGCCTGGTCAAGGCCGTGTTCGCCACCGAGACCCTCGCGCTCGGCATCAACATGCCCGCCCGCTCGGTGGTGTTGGAGAAGCTCGTCAAGTGGAACGGCGAGCAGCACGCCGACATCACCCCCGGTGAGTACACCCAGCTGACGGGGCGTGCGGGCCGGCGCGGCATCGACGTCGAGGGCCACGCGGTGGTGCTGTGGCAGCGGGGCATGAACCCCGACCACCTCGCCGGACTCGCGGGCACCCGTACGTATCCGCTGCGCTCCAGCTTCAAGCCGTCGTACAACATGGCGGTCAACCTGGTCGAACAGTTCGGGCGGCACCGCTCGCGGGAGCTGCTGGAGACCTCGTTCGCGCAGTTCCAGGCCGACAAGTCCGTCGTCGGGATCTCCCGGCAGGTGCAGCGCAACGAGGAGGGTCTGGAGGGCTACCAGGAGTCCATGACCTGCCACCTCGGGGACTTCGACGAGTACGCGCGCCTCAGGCGGGAGCTCAAGGACCGCGAGACGGAGCTGGCCAAGCAGGGGGCCGCGCAGCGGCGCGCCGAGGCCGCCGTCGCGTTGGAGAAGCTGAAGCCCGGGGACGTCATCCACGTGCCGACGGGCAAGTACGCCGGGCTCGCGCTGGTGCTGGACCCCGGGCTGCCCGCCGGGCGGTCCAACGGTCACCGGGGGTTCGAGCACCACGACGGGCCGCGCCCGCTGGTGCTGACCGCCGAGCGGCAGGTCAAGCGGCTGGCGTCGATGGACTTCCCCGTGCCGGTGGAAGCGCTGGAGCGGATGCGGATCCCGAAGTCCTTCAACCCGCGTTCGCCGCAGTCGCGCCGGGATCTGGCGTCGGCACTGCGCACCAAGGCCGGGCATCTGGTGCCGGACCGGCACCGCAAGCGGCGGGCCGCCGCCGCGGACGACCGTGAGATCGCCCGGCTGCGCGCCGAGTTGCGGGCGCACCCGTGCCACGGTTGCGACGAGCGGGAGGACCACGCGCGGTGGGCCGAGCGGTACCACCGGCTCAAGCGGGACACCGCGCAGCTGGAGCGGCGTATCGAGGGCCGCACGAACACGATCGCGCGGACCTTCGACCGGATCGTCGCGCTGCTGACCGAGCTGGACTATCTGCGGGGTGACGAGGTCACCGAGCACGGCAAGCGGCTCGCCCGGCTGTACGGCGAGCTGGATCTGCTCGCCAGTGAGTGTCTGCGGGCGGGTGTGTGGGAGGGGCTCGGGCCGGCGGAGCTCGCGGCGTGTGTCTCGGCGCTGGTGTACGAGGCGCGTGTCGGGGACGACGCGATGGCGCCGAAGCTGCCGTCCGGGAACGCGAAGGCCGCGCTCGGGGAGATGGTGCGGATCTGGGGGCGGCTGGACGGGCTGGAGGAGGAGTTCCGGATCACGCAGAGCGAAGGGGTCGGGCAGCGGGAGCCGGATCTCGGTTTCGCCTGGGCCGCGTATATGTGGGCGTCGGGGGCGGGGCTCGACGAGGTGTTGCGGGAGGCGGAGATGCCGGCGGGGGACTTCGTGCGGTGGTGCAAGCAGGTGATCGATGTGCTGGGGCAGATCTCGGCGGCGGCGCCGGCTGGGTCGACGGTGGGGAAGAGTGCGCGTAAGGCGGTGGATGGGGTGCTGCGGGGGGTTGTGGCTTACTCGTCGGTGGGGTGACCGGAGAGTTCGGCTGCGGTGGGGTGGGTTCGCCTGGGGTGGGGGTGGGTTCGCCTGGGGTGGGGGTGGGCTGGGGTTCGTGGGTGGGTGCGGGTGAGTGGGGGTTCTCGCGCAGTTCCCCGCGCCCCTAGATCCGTGGGGGTTCTGGTGTGGTTTCCCGTGCCCCTAGATCCGTGGGGGTTCTGGTGTGGTTTCCCGTGCCCCTAGATCCGTGGGGGTCCTCGCGACGCTCGGACCTGTGGGGTCCTGGCGTAGTTTCCGCTTGGACCTGTGTGGGTTCTGGGGTGGGTTCCTGCGCCGCTTGGGGTTAGGTCGGGTTGGTTGCGTTGTGGGTCAGGTAGGTGCGCCAGCTGCCGTGGTGCGTGATGTCCTCGGTGTTGTGGAGGGCTGTCGGCTCGCACAGGAAGCCTGGGGTTTGGGTGCCGTCGGAGAGTTGTACGGTGCCCAGGGTCATGGGGCGGGGGAGGGTGGTCAGGAGGCGGCCCAGGCCTTCTGCCGGGAGGCGCCAGATCTCGGTCTCGATGGGGGCGCCGCCCTCGCCCACGTGGACCAGGCCCGGCTTCGGCGGGGTCGTGCGCAGCGCGTGCAGGCGGTAGACGGGGGCTGTCGTGGTGGTGCGCTCCAGCCGGGCGCCCAGGGACAGGAGTTGGGGGTTCAGGGGCTGGTCCGAGAGATGGGCGCCCACGACCGCCAGTCGGGCCTCCGGCTGGAGGAGAGCGGCGAGGCGGGCCAGACGGTCGTCCGTGAAGGCCGGGCCGATCAGCATGACGCCGAACGGGAGGCCGTTCACCTCGCCCGCGGGGACGGCCACCGCCGCCAGGTCGAAGAGGTTCGTGGAGTTGGTGAAACGGCCGAGGCGCGCGTTGGCGCCCAGCGGGTCGGCGGCTACCTCGGCGAGCGTCGGGTGGCCCGGAGTCGTCGGCAGCAACAGGGCGTCCGCGTCGGCCAGTTCGGCGAGCGCGCGGGTGCGTAGGCCGGCCAGGTGGTCCTGGTCGGCGAAGAGCCTGTGCGCCGGGATGTCTCGGGCCCGGGTGATGATGCCGGCGACCGTGGGGTCCAGGGAGTCCACGCCGTCCGCGATCGCCTTGTCGACGAAGGCGCCGACCGCCGTGTAGCGCTCGGCCACGAACGCGCCCTGGTAGAGCATGGCCGCCGCCTCGGTGAAGGGGGTGAGGTCGAGAAGGCGTACGTCCGCTCCCGTGGCCCTCAGACGCGTCACCGTCGCCTCGTACGCCTCCGCCCAGCCCTCGTCCAGTTCGCCCAGCTGCTCGCGCGGGGGGACCGCGACGCGCCAGGGGCCCGGGGCGCGCGGGGAGAGGGGCGGGAGGGCGCGGTCGGGTGGGGAGGCCATGTGGGCGAGGGCCTGTTCCGCCTCCGGGAGGGTGCGGGCGAACACCGTGACGCAGTCGATCGAGGCGCAGGCCGGAACCACGCCCGTGGTGGGGACCAGGCCCCGGGTGGGCTTCAGGCCGACGATGCCGTTGAAGGCGGCGGGCACCCTGCCGGAGCCCGCCGTGTCGGTGCCGAGGGCGAAGTCGACGATGCCGAGCGCCACCGCCACGGCCGAGCCGGCACTGGAGCCGCCACTGATACGGGTGGGGTCGTGGGCGTTCCGGACGGCGCCGTACGGGGAGCGGGTGCCGACCAGGCCCGTGGCGAACTGGTCGAGGTTGGTGGTGCCGAGGAGGAGGGCGCCGGCCGCGCGGAGGCGGGCGACGACGGGGGCGTCGGTGGCCGGGGTGTACGCGTATGCCGGGCAGCCGGCGGTCGTGGGGAGGCCGTGGACGTCGATGTTGCCCTTCGCGGCGAACAGGTGGCCGGCTAGGGGGAGGTGGGCGCCTGCGGCCAGGTGGGCGTCGAGGGCCTTGGCTTCGGCCTCCGTGTCGGACTGTGGGCGTAGGTCGATCCAGAGTTCGGGGCGGTTGGCGGCTTCGATGCGGGTGTAGGCCTGGCGGACTCTGGTGAGGGTGGGGGAGGGGGGCGTCTGGGCGGGCATCTTGGCTCCTGGGGGTGGGGTGGGGTGCGGTGCGGTGGGGTGCGGTGGGCGGCAGCCAGTAGGGGGTCTGATCGGCTGCGGGGTGGGGCGCGTGTGGATTTTTCGCCCCCGCCGCCCCTACCCGTCCCGTCCTTCAGGGGCTGTGCCCCTTCGACCCCCAGGTGCGGGTGGGTGGGGGTTCTCGCGCAGTTCCCCGCGCCCCTTAGGCCGGTGGGGGTTCTCGCGCGGTTCGCCGCGCCCCTTAGGCCGGTGGGGGTTCTCGCGCAGTTCCCCGCGCCCCTTAGGCCGGTGGGGGTTCTCGCGCGGTTCGCCGCGCCCCTTATGCCGGTGGGGGATCTCGGGCAGTTCCCCGCGCTCCTTAGGTGGGTGGGGGTTCTCGCGGGGTTTCCAGTGCCCCTCAGGTCGGTCCCTGACCCGTGTCTTCGGTCAGGATGAGTAGGGGGGTGCCCGGGGCCACCTGGGTGCCTGGGGTTGTCAGGAGGTGGGTGACCATGCCGTTGATCGGGCTGTGGACGTGGGATTCCATCTTCATGGCTTCCAGGGTCAGGAGGGGCTGGCCGCGGGTCACGCGGTCGCCCGGGTGGACGTTCAGTTGCCAGACCGACGCCGTGTACTCGGCCTCGATCAGGTGGCCGCCCTCGGGGACGTGGACCTCGGTGGGCGGTGCCGGTTCGGCCGTCACCGTCTCCGGCCTGTCGAACTCGCCGGCCGCCTCCCAGGCCGCCCTCTCCGCCGCGAAGGCGGTCTGCTGCCTGGTCCTGAACTCGGCTATGGAGTCGGCGTGTTCGGAGAGGAAGGCCTCGTACTCGGCCAGGGAGAACGTGCCGTGCTCCACGTGCGGGACGAAGCGGCCCGCGACGATGTCCGCGCGGAGGGACAGCAGTTCGTCGGCGTCCACCGGGTACCACTTGATGCGGTCGAAGAAGCGGAGCAGCCAGGGGGAGCCGGGCTCGAAGGCGCCGCGCTGCTGCCACGGGGACCACACCTGGGTGGTGCGGCCGACGAACTGGTAACCGCCGGGCCCTTCCATGCCGTAGACACAGAGGTAGGCGCCGCCGATGCCGACCGAGTTCTCCGCCGTCCAGGTGCGGGCCGGGTTGTACTTCGTGGTCACCAGGCGGTGGCGGGGGTCCAGCGGGGTCGCCACCGGGGCGCCCAGGTAGACGTCGCCGAGGCCCAGGACCAGGTACTCGGCGGCGAAGACCGTGTCGTGGACGTCGGCCACCGTGTCCAGGCCGTTGACGCGGCGGATGAACTCGATGTTCCAGGGGCACCAGGGCGCGTCGTCGCGGACGCCCGCCATGTAGCGGGCGATGGCCTCACGGGTCGCCGGGTCGTCCCAGGAGAGGGGGAGGTGGATCGTGCGGGAGGGGACGGTCAGTTCGTCGGCGGAGGGCAGCGTTGTCACGATCCGCCGTACGGCGGTGAGGAGTTCGGGCTGGGGGAGGAGTGTCGGATTCGTCTGGATCTGGAGGGAGCGGATGCCCGGGGTGAGGTCCGTGACGCCGTCGAGGTCCGCTTCCGCCACGGTCTCCATCAGGGCGTGGACGCGCATCCGCAGCGCCAGGTCGAGTTGCATGGGTCCGAACTCGACCAGCAGGTTGTCGTCGCCGCTGCGGCGGTACGTCACGTCGTCGTCGCGGGCCAGGACGCCGCCGTCGACGATCGCGGGGCGGGGCGAGGAGTCGTCGGCGACCGGGAGGAAGCGGACGGTGTCTCCCGGGCGCAGCTGGCCGAGCTTCCAGCGTTCGGTGGAGACGACGGTGGCGGGGCAGACGAAGCCGCCGAGGGAGGGGCCGTCGGGGCCCAGCAGGACCGGCATGTCCCCGGTGTAGTCGACGGCGCCGACCGAGTACGGGGTGTCGTGGATGTTGGAGGGGTGCAGGCCCGCCTCGCCGCCGTCGGCGCGGGCCCAGCGGGGCTTGGGACCGATGAGGCGTACGCCGGTGCGGGCCGAGTTGAAGTGGACCTTCCAGTCGGCCGCGTAGAACTCGTGGATGTCCTGCTCGGTGAAGAACTCCGGTGCCGCGTGCGGGCCTTCGAGGACGGCCACCTGCCAGGAGGCGGGGAAGGAGGGGCGGGCGTCCGGTGGGACCGGGGCCGCGTGTTCCGTGGCCGCGCCGCCGTGCAGGACGTCGCCGGTGCGCAGGGCCCGGCCGCCGTGGCCGCCGAAGCGGCCCAGGGTGAAGGTGGCCGCGCTGCCGAGGAAGGCGGGGACGTCCAGGCCGCCGCCCGCGAAGAGGACGTAGGTGCGCAGTCCGTGTTCCGTGGGGGCGCCGACGGTCAGTACGGCTCCGGCGGGGACCGTCACCGGCTCCCACTGCGCGATCGGTGAGCCGTCCACGGTCACCGGGGCGGGGGCGCCTGTCACACAGACCGTGGTGGCGTGGCTGAAGCGGAGGGACGGGCCCTGGAGGGTGCATTCGAGGCCCGGGGCGCCCTCGGGGTTGCCCAGTGCCCGGTTGCCGAGGCGGAAGGACAGGTCGTCCATGGGGCCGCTGGGCGGGACGCCGACCTGCCAGTGTCCGGTGCGGCCGGGCCAGTCCTGCACGGTGGTGAGGGTGCCGCCGGTGATGACCTCGACACGGGTGGTCGGGTCGGTGACGGCGGCGAGGGTCGCCGTGGAGTGGGTGGCCCGCCGGAAGTCCCGGTCGGTGAGGGCCGCCCGGAGCTGGCCCAGGTTGGTCTCGATGCCGTCGACCCGGGTCCGGGCCAGCGCCTCGTCCAGCCGGCGCAGGGCCTGGGCGCGGTCGGCACCGTACGCGACCAGCTTCGCCAGCAGCGGGTCGTACGACGTGGTGACCTCCGTGCCCGTCTCCGCCCAGCCGTCGACGCGGACGTCCGGCGGGAACTCGACCCGGGTCAACAGGCCCGCGCTCGGCCGGTGATCACGGCTGGGGTCCTCGGCGTAGAGCCGGGCCTCGACGGCGTGGCCGCGCGGCTGACCGGGGGCCCGGACGACGGCGGCGTCGCCGCGCGCCAGGCGCAGCATCCAGGCGACCAGGTCGACGCCGTAGATCTCCTCGGTGACCGGATGCTCCACCTGGAGACGGGTGTTGACCTCCAGGAAGTACGCCTCCTCGCGTGCGGCGTCGTACACGAACTCGACCGTTCCGGCGGAGCGGTACTCGACGCTCGCGCACAGGTCGCGGGCGGCGGCGGCCAGCCGTGCGCGGACGTGGTCGGGCAGGCCGGGGGCCGGGGCCTCCTCGACGACCTTCTGGTTGCGGCGCTGGAGGGTGCAGTCACGGTCGCCGAAGGTGACGACCAGACCGTCGCCGTCGCCGAAGACCTGCACCTCGACATGGCGGGCCCCTTCGACGAGGCGTTCGAGGTAGACGCCGGACGAGGACGTCGTGGCGAAGGAGGCGGCGGCGACGCGCCGCACCCGATCCCAGGCCCCGGTGAGTTCATCGGCGGATCGACATGCCGACATACCGATACCGCCGCCTCCGCCGCTGGCCTTGAGCATCACCGGGTAGCCGATGGCCGAGGCGTGGACGAGGGCCTCGTCGAGCGAGTCGAGCAGGTCGGTACCGGGCAGGAGGGGCACGCCGGCGGCCTCGGCCGCCGCCCGCGCGGTGTGTTTGGCGCCGAACAGCTCCAGTTGGTCGGGGGTGGGGCCGACGAACACGAGGTCCGCCTCCTCGCAGCGGCGCGCGAAGTCCGCGTCCTCGGAGAGGAACCCGTACCCGGGGTGGACGGCGCCCGCGCCGGTGTCCTTGGCGGCCTTGAGGATCAGGTCCGCGTCGAGGTACGACTCCCTCGCGGGCGCCGGGCCGAGCCGTACCGCCTCGTCGGCGAGCCGGACGTGGGCGGCGGAGCGGTCGGCGTCGGAGTACACCGCGACCGTGCGCAGGCCCAGTTCGCGGGCGGTGCGGATGATCCGGACGGCGATCTCGCCCCGGTTGGCGACCAGCAGGGTGTCGAAGGTCATGTGGCGGCTCCAGGGGTCGTCACGCTGTCGATGGGTGTCGCTCCTCCGGTGATCTCCCCAGTGATCGTCACTTCCACGGCCGTCGGGTCGAAACCGTTGCAGGGGTTGTTGATCTGGGGGCAGTTGGAGATCAGGACCAGCACGTCACGCTCGGCGCGCAGGGTGAGGGCGAGGCCCGGTGCGGAGATCCCGTCGACGATGCCGAGGGTGCCGTCCTTCTCGACCGGCACGTTCATGTACCAGTTGATGTTCGACACGAGGTCGCGTTTGCCGAGGCCGTGCTTGGCGCCCTCCGCGAGGAAGTTGTCCACGCAGGCATGCTGCGACCAGGTGTGGTGCCCGTACCGCAGGGTGTTCGACTCCTTGGAGCAGGCGCCGCCGACGGTGTCGTGCCGGCCCACGTCGTCGGCGGTCACGGTCATCAGCGGGGTGTGTTCGTTCGACATCAGCACACTGCCGGTGGTGAGGAAGATGCCGCCCTGGGCGTGGATCGTGTCGGGCGCGCTGTAGCGGACGGCCGTGTCGTGGGCGTCGTACACGAGGAAGTCGACGGCCTGGTTGCCGTGCAGATCGGTGAGGGTGAGGGACTCTCCGGCGCGGATCACGGACGACCAGGCGGCGCGGGCCGGGACGGTGGCCGTCCTCGGGGCGGCGGTGCTCATGCGATCCCCCTCGCGGCGAGGAACTCGGCGGTGTTCAGGAAGGCACGGCGGCCCTCGGGTGTGGCGTCCCAGAGCGGGTCGCCGGGGCGGGTCGGCTCGGCACGCCAGGCCAGCACCTCGAGCGGGGTGCTGACGTAGTCGGGGCGGGGGTCGGCCGGGTGCGGGACATTGGCGATCAGTACGGTCACGTCCTGCTCGGCACGCAGGGTGACGGCGGCGCCGGGGCCGACGGAGCCGGTGAAGTCGAGGGTGCCGTCCTCGGTGACGGCCACGCCCTGGAAGAAGGAGAGCGAGGGCGGGAGGTCACGGGGTTCGAGGCCGTTCTTGGCGGCGGCCAGCTTGAACAGCTCGCGTCCGGCGGGGGACAGGGACTGCGGGGTGCCGTCGCCGTACCGCTCGGTGTTGCGTACGAGGGTGGAGGTGCCGCAGAGGGCGTCGTGGCGGCCGGAGGTGTCCGCGACCACCGAGGCGAGGACGCGGCCCTGGTCGGACAGGAGCAGGACGCCCGCGCCGAGGTAGGCGTTCCACTGGACCTTCACCGTGTCGGCGACGTTCAGCCGCTCCCAGGGGCGGTCGGCGTGGTGCAGGAGCAGATGCGCGCACGCGTCGCCGCGCAGGTCGGTCAGCCGGACCTCGGTGCCGCGGGCGAGCACGCGGTGCGTGTAGTTGCCGCCCGCCACCGTCTCCGCCCAGACGAGGGGGCCGGACTCGGGGGGCGGGGTGGGCCAGTCGCTCGCGGGTACCACGGGCATGGACTCGGCCCGGGCGCCCTCCTGTGCGCGGGCGTGATCACGTGCTCCGTACGTCGTCGATGTCGCCATCGTGGGACCTCCGGGTGCGGCGTGTATTTCTGTCGTGCGACAGAAATTAGGATCGGGGCGCGTCGACGCCATGTCCCTTGCGTTGCCGGGCAGTTACCGCCCCCTCACGATGGTCGTGCCTGGCCGGGGGCGGGGGAACAGCGCGTCCGCCCTTCAGTGGTGGCCGGGTGCCGTGTGCGAGGATCGAACGCATGGGAAGCGCGGGTGGCGGAGGCGGGCGGCGGGTCGGCCGACCGCGTGCCGGGGGCCGGCCGGAGACCGGGGTGTCGCCCCGCGACGAACTGCTCGCCGCCGCCGCGGAGTTGTTCACGACGCGGGGGTACGCGGCCACCACCACCCGGGCCGTCGCCGAGCGTGCCGGCATGCGGCAGGCGTCCATGTACCACTACGTGTCCGGCAAGGAGGAGTTGCTCGCCGAGCTGCTGGAGTCCACGGTCAGGCCGTCTCTGGTCTGCGCTCGTGACCTCCTCGCCCGGGACGCCGTCCCCGCCGAGGAGCGGCTGTGGGAGCTGTGCCGCGCCGACGTCGCCCTGCTCTGCGGCGGCCCGCACAACCTCGGCGGCCTCTACCTCCTTCCGGAGGTGCGCGCCGAACGCTTCGCGGGCTTCCACGCCGTACGTGCCGAACTCAAGGACGCCTACCGGCAGTTGATCGCCGCCACGGCCGTGGGCGCGACGCTCGCCAAGAGTGAGCTGGAACTGCGGACGGATCTCGTCTTCGGACTGATCGAGGGAGTCATCCTCGTCCACCGCTCCGAGCCCGACCGCCCGGTCTCCGTCTTCGCCGAGGCGACGGCGGACGCGGCCCTGCGCATCGCCGGGGTCTGACGGGCCTTCCCGCCGCCTTCAGCCCACTCTCCCGCGTCCGCTCACGGGGCCGGTTCACCCTGTCAAGAGGCTCTTCTCGTACGCCCGTTCCTCGTTACTCGGTGTGTACGAATGACGACCCGGCGTGTAAATGACCAAAGCGTACTCCTGTCGCGAGGGTGATTTCAGTCGGTTGCTGAATATGACACAGCGATGATCCGGTCGGACTAAGCTCGCCCGCAGCGCACCGAGTTGAGATGTATTCGGGCGCTTGTTCCAAAAAATACCGAAGATCCAGTTTGATTCGCGGATGAACCCGAGCAACCCCCAGCAACTCCCCGCAAGTCCCCCGACCATCAGCCGAACCGTCTTTAGAGGGCATACATGGTGAGTGTTCAATCGCCTCCCGGTGGCCGTGAACTTCCCTACGCGCGCGTGCTGCCGCTACCGGCGATACTGATGGCCGCGGCGACCGGGACCACCGTCTCCCTGGTGACGGGACCGGCCCGGCTCGCCGTCGGCTTGTGCGGAGCCGTCGCGACGCTCCTGCTGCTCACGGTCGCCGTCGTCGCCGTGCGCGGCGGCCGCCGTACGGTCCGCGAACTGCGCGCCGAACAGCAGCGGCGGACCGCCTTCCTCGAGCAGCGGATCGCCGCCCACGACCAGGAATTCATCCGGTTGGGCAAGGAGATCCTGCCCGCCGCCCTGTACCGGCTGCGCACCGGAGAATCCCCCTCAGAGGTGATTCGTCACGTCGTCGACGGTGACGCCGAGTGGCGCGAACTTCCGGAATCCCAGCGCGACTTGCTGCGCACCCTGCTCACCATCGTCGACCGCGAGGAAGCGCTGCGCGACTCCTCGCAGCGGTCGTTCGTCAACATCGCCCGCCGCGTCCAGGCGATCGTGCACCAGCAGAACAACGAACTCCGCGAGATGGAGGAGGACCACGGGCGCAACCCCGAGGTCTTCGACGACCTGCTGCGCATCGACCACGGCACCGCCCTGATCGGCCGCCTCGCCGACTCCATCGCAGTCCTCGGCGGCAGCCGCCCCGGCCGTGTGTGGTCCCGGCCCGTCCCGCTCTACAGCGTGCTGCGCGGCGCCATGTCCCGCATCCTGGAGTACCGCCGCATCGAGCTCGAATCGATCGCCAAGGTCAACGTCAACGGCGTCGGTGTCGAACCCGTCATCCACGCCTGCGCCGAACTCCTCGACAACGCCACCCGCTACTCGCCGCCCCACACCAAGGTGCACGTCACCGCCGTGGAGGTGCAGACCGGCATCGCCATCGAGATCGAGGACGGCGGCATCAGCCTCAGCGAGGAGAGCCGCGCCAAGGTCGAGGACATGCTCGCCAAGGCCCAGCAGGGCGTGGACATCCAGGAGATGGGCGACACCCCGCGTCTCGGCCTCGCCGTCGTGGGCCGCCTCTCGACCATGTACAACATGCACATCTCGCTGCGGCCCTCCGCCTACGGCGGCGTCCGCGCCGTGGTCGTCGTGCCGCGCGACCTGCTGACCGACGAACCCGCCCCCGGCCTCGCGCACGGCATCGGCGCCGGCGCCGTGACGACCATCGACAACGGCGGCGTGGCGGGCCCCGACCGCAAGCCCAAGCGCAGGCGCCCGACCACCGGACCGCGGATCCCGAGCTCCGCGGAGGAGATGAGCCGGGACATGGAGGACGACGTTCCCGTCGTCACCGAGTGGACCGCCAACGGCCTCCCGCAGCGCCGCAGCCGCAGCAAGATCCCGCTCAGCCAGCGCTACGCCGAGGCCGCCGCCGCGGAGGCCGCGGCCGAGGCCGCCATGGCCGCCGCCCCCGTGTGGCAGCCGGAGCCCGAACCGGAGAAGGAGCTGCCGCCGCCCGGCATGTGGGTCGAGGCGTTCATGGCCGGGCTCAAGGGCGACCCCGACCCGAACGCCCGACGGAACCCGGACGACTCCACGGCGTCCACCGCTCTCACCGCGAACACCGAGCCGGCCCGCACCGAGGCCGACGACGAGGGGGACCTCAAGTGATCCAGCAACGAGCCAATTTCGACTGGCTGCTGAAGGATCTGGCCGACGGCGTACCCGGCATCCAGCAGATCGTCGTGCTCTCCGCCGACGGTCTGCGGATCGCCCGCCACGGCGGCGACCCGGACGCCGCCGACCGCGTCGCCGCCGCCTGCGCGGGACTGCAGAGCCTGGCCGGCGCCGTGGCCGGAGAGATCCCGCAGAGCGACGGCCACATGCGGATGGTCATCATCGAGATCAACGGCGGCTACTTCTACATGATGGCCGCCGGGGCCAACGCCTATCTCGCGGTGCTCGCCAACGAGGTCGCCGAGCCGGGCCTGATGAGCAACCGCATGCGCGACCTCGTCGACCGGATCGGCTCCCACCTGACCAGTCCGCCCCGGCGGAACGGGCAGACCGTATGACGCCTCCGCAACGCCGGCGGCGCCAACCCAGGCACGAGCCCTCGTCCCCGCCGCACCCGCCGTCCTCACCGCCGTCGTTGACCTCACCGTCTTCGCCGTCCTCGCCGTCCTCGCAGTCCGAGGGTGAGGGCTCCACCGGTGAGTCGGGCGGTCGCCCGCCCGAGCGGCTCTACATCCTCACCGGTGCGGACGGCGAGCGAGCCCCGATCGACCTCGTCACGTTAATCGTGGCGCGCGCCGATCCGCCACCGTCCGCCGCTCCGGAGCAGTCGGCGTTGCTCCGGATGTGCCAGGCACCCCTGTCCGTGGCCGAGATCTCGGCCTATCTCAACCTGCCGATCAGCGTGGTGACCGTCCTGCTCACCGAGCTGCTGACGGCCGAACTGGTTCAGGCGCGCGCACCGGTCGTCCGGCAGGCGCGGGCAGACCGTTCCCTCCTCGAAGCGGTGATGCATGGACTTCAAAAGCTCTGACACCATCACGGGTCCACGGACCGAGGACCATCTGCCGCACACCGCACAGGCCGCGGCGAAGATCGTGATCGTGGGCGGTTTCGGCGTCGGCAAGACGACCATGGTGGGGTCCGTCAGCGAGATCAGGCCGCTGACGACCGAGGAGACCATGACCCAGGCCGGCATCGGGGTCGACGACAACTTCGGCTCCAAGTCCAAGACGGCCACCACCGTGGCCATGGACTTCGGCCGGATCAGCATCACGGACGAGCTGGTGCTCTATCTGTTCGGCACTCCCGGGCAGGAGCGCTTCTGGTTCCTGTGGAACGGCCTGTTCGAGGGTGCCCTCGGGGCGGTCGTCCTGGTCGACACCCGTCGGCTGGAGGTCAGTTTCGACGTCATGGGGCGCCTGGAGGAGCGCGGGGTGCCCTTCGTCGTGGCGGTCAACGACTTCCCGGACGCGCCCCGTTACGCCGTCGCGGAACTGCGTCAGGCTCTCGACCTGTCCGAGGAGATCCCGATCATCCGCTGCGACGTACGCCGCCGGGCGTCCAGCCGGGACGTCCTGATGACCCTCATGACCTTCCTGCACTCCCTGGCGATGTCGGGGGCGACGGTGGCGCCGGGGGCGGGGGCGGCGACGGCTTGATTGGCGTGCGCCTGTGCGTGCGGGGGCGGGGCCGGGGGGCCGGGGGCGTGCTGCCATCCCGGTCACCTGGGTCATGCCGGTCACACCGACCACGCCGGTCATGCCGGACGCCCTGTCATCTCCCTCGCCTCCGCCTCCTCCGCCTTCCCCCTCTTCTCGCTCTTCCCCCTCTTCTCCGTCATCCCTGTCATCCCTGCAATCCCCTCATCACCTTCAGACACCGGATCCACCTCAGTTCGGAGCGATCACCGTGACGCCTGAATCAAACTCCCTGACCGGCACGGACGACCCCACGCTCGGGCCGCCCCCCGGCTGCCCCGCCCACGGCACGGGCCCCGGCGGGCTCCGCCGTCTGTACGGCCCCGAGGCGGAGGACCTGGGAGCCGTGTACGAAAAGCTCCGCGCGGAACACGGCCCGGTGGCCCCCGCCCTCCTCCACGACGACGTACCCATCTGGGTGGTGCTGGGGCACGGCGAGAACCTGCACATGGTGAGCACGCCGTCGCAGTACTCCCGGGACACCCGTCTCTGGAACAAGCTCCAGGACGGCACGTTCAAGCCCGACAACCCGCTGATGCCGCACATCGCGTGGCAGCCCATCTGCTGCCACGCCGAGGGTGACGAGCACCTGCGGCTGCGCGGTGCGGTCACCGGCGCCATGTCGACCATCAACTTCCGGGGCATCCGCCGCAGTATCAACCGCTACACCCAGCAACTCGTCAACGAGTTCTGCGAGGAGGGTGAGGCGGACCTCGTCAGCCAGTTCGCCGAGCACCTGCCGATGGCGGTGATGTGCGAGATCCTCGGCATGCCCGAGGAGTACAACGACCGGATCGTGCATGCCGCCCGCGACATGCTCAAGGGCACCGAGACGGCGATCGCCAGCAACGCCTACATCATGGAAGCCCTGATGGGGCTCACCTCCCGCCGCCGGGCGCACCCCCAGGAGGACTTCACCAGCCACCTGATCAACCACCCGGCCAAGCTCAACGACGAGGAGGTGAGCCAGCACCTGCGTGTCGTGCTCATCGCCGCGTACGAGGCCACCACCAACCTCCTCGCCAACGTGCTGCGGGTGGTCCTCACCAATCCCGGGTTCCGCGCCCAACTCAAGGGCGGCCAGATGACGGTGCCCGAGGCGGTCGAGCAGTCCCTGTGGGACGAGCCCCCGTTCAGCACACAGCTGGCCTACTTCGCCAAGCAGGACACGGAGCTGGGCGGTCAGCGGGTCCGCAAGGGCGACGGGCTGCTCTTCGGCATCGCACCGGGCAACGTCGACCCACGGGTACGGCCCGACCTCACCGCCAACATGCAGGGGAACCGCTCCCACCTCGCCTTCGGCGGTGGTCCGCACGAGTGCCCGGGCCAGGACACGGGTCGAGCCATCGCAGACGTCGGCGTCGACGCCCTGCTGGCGCGTCTTCCGGACATCCAGCTCAACTGCGAGGAGCACGAACTGCGCTGGCGGGCCTCGATCTCGACCCGGCATCTGGTCGCGCTCCCGGTGCGCTTCGAACCGAAGGAGAAAGAGGACCTGGAACTGCGTCCCCTGGGCCGTCCCGTGCCGGCACAACGTGAGGGCCTCGACACCACCCCGACGAGGCCGAGGAGCGAGGCCGCCGCGACCGAGGCCGCGCGGCCGGAGCCGGAGCCGACCTCAGCCGAACCGCCCGCTCGGCCCGGTCTCCTGCGTCGCGTCCTGCTGTGGATGAGCGGCCGATAGCCAACTCCTCAGGCCTGGGCGTCGTACGGTGTGCCCGCCCACTCCTCGTACGACGCCCACGCCTGAAGCACCCGCCCGCTCACGAACCGGTGCTCGCGCCCCGTGACCGGATCGGTGAACTCCAGTACCCGCGCGAGCAGTTGCAGCGGACGTCTGAAGTCATCGGTCGGCACGGGGTCCTTCACTTCCGGGTACAGCGGGTCACCCAGGATCGGCACACCCAATGTGGCCATGTGCACCCGCAGTTGATGCGTCTGACCGGTGCGGGGCGTCAGCCGGTAGCGCGCCAGACCGTCGTCCCGCCGCTGGAGTAGCTCCACGCCACTGACGGCATTGGGTTCGCCGTCGACCTCTCGGGCCGCCATGACCCCACGTTCCTTCACGATCCGACTGCGCACGGTGCGAGGGAGGGGGAGCGCCGGGTCGTACGGGGCGACGGCCTCGTACTCCTTGGTGACGAGCCGGTCGCGGAACAGCGACTGGTAGGAGCCCCGTTCCTCGGGGCGCACGGTGAACAGCACCAGCCCGGCGGTGAGACGGTCCAGACGGTGCGCGGCGCCCAGTGTGGGCAGCCCCAGCTCGCGTCGGAGCCGGGCGAGCGCGGTCTCGGCGACATGGCTGCCACGCGGTGTCGTGGCCAGGAAATGCGGCTTGTCGACCACGACGACGTGCTCGTCGCGGTACACGACGTCCAGCGGGAACGGCACCGGCACCTCGTAGGGCAGGTCCCGGTGGAACCACACGCACATGCCTGGCACATACGCCATGTCACGCGGCACGGGACGCCCGTCGACGTCCACGATCAGCCCGGCGTCCAGCATGCCGTC
This sequence comes from Streptomyces sp. SP18BB07, assembly GCF_036322545.1. Taxonomy (NCBI): domain Bacteria; kingdom Bacillati; phylum Actinomycetota; class Actinomycetes; order Kitasatosporales; family Streptomycetaceae; genus Streptomyces; species Streptomyces sp. SP18BB07. The sequence continues at coordinate 67,805 of NZ_JAQYWT010000349.1, read as the reverse complement.
GATCACGCCCGGCCCTGCCGCCAGCCGCTCCACCAGGTGATCACGTACGGTCGCCCATGTCGTCCCCTGCGGCAGCCTGACCCGTACCGGATCGACCCCGTCGCGCTGCGGCAGCGGGGAAGGGGGAACCGGGCTTCTGCGTCTCATCACGATCAAGCGTACGAGGGGACCGGCAGCGGCGGTGCGGTCCGGCCCCCTTCCGAACGCTTGCCGTCGGTGGCGTCAGGCGGCGCACCGGTATCGATCGGTGTCCTCGTGCCAGTGGTAGGAGCCCGCGGCCCAGCCCTGGATGGCCCTGGCGTGGCGGAGCACGGCGCGCTGGGTGTGCTGGTTCGTACGCAGATCATGCAGGGCCTGGGGGAGGTCCGACCTGACGGTCTCGTCCAGCGTCCTGACGCGGCCCGTCAAGATGCCGTTGACGAGCGAGACCGCCTCCGGGAGTGGGACGCCGTGCAGTTCCTGGGTGACGCGCACGATGTTGTTCTTGGCGACACCTTCGCGCACTTCCTTGGGGTAGGACACGATGTCGTTGTGCAGGTCGACGGTGTCCCGGAACGCGTTGATCAGTACGGTGAAGGGGCGGGTCGCGCGGATGTCCTCGGTTATCTCCCAGCCGAGCGAGTGCTCCATCAGCAGGGCGCTGCATCCGGCCGCACCGTAGTCACGGCGCATCTCCGTCTGCTCGATGAGGTCGGGGAACCGAGGGCGGATGAGGTTCTCCGTCTCCCACAACGAGGCTTCCAGGAACTGTCGTATCGACCTGGTGTACAGGAACTGCCACGACAGGGACGCCGCCGGTGCGGTGCGCTGCCACAGGTCCGCCAGCGCGCGTTCCAGCGGCTCCTTCGGAGTCGGGCCCGAGTCCGAGCAATGTGCCGTCACCGGCAGGAAGGACATCAGGCGTTCGATGCGGTCGAGGATCTGCTCCCGCTTTCCGAGGGCCTCGCACCAGGGCAGGAAGATGTCGTCGAGGCACCAGATCACACTGTGCCAACCGGACAGCAGTTCCAGCTCACGGGCCGACGCGTGCGGGTAGGTCAGGGCGGTGAACCGGGTGAAGTCCGCCCGGTCGAAGATCTCGGCACTCCACCCGCCGTGGTGCGAATCGGTGTGCTGAGGTTCGAGTAATCCCATCGTGTGTGCCCACGCGCGAACGCGTGGACGGACTTCTTCCAAGTGAGGGTTCACCCTGGCCGGGAATGGCATGTAGAACGAGGGTATCTGGAAGGTATCCGCCACGGCTGCCTCCTGTCTGTGACGACTTGCCTCTGCACCGCCCTCAGCCCTGTGTCGACGGCCTGCGGGCCGCCACCAGGTCCATGAATGACGCGCTGTGCTCCGCGGAACCGCTGACGTGCATACGAACCGGGCTTGCTGGGCTTGCCGGCGGAACCGGTTTGACGGGTCAAGTTGCCTGCGTGCCGGGCGGTGTCGTCGGTCATGACCTTCGAGGTGACGTACGGACGGTGCAGAAAATCCGTGATCACCACCGCCGCGACCGAGCCATCGCGAACAAGCCGTGAATCGCCCCCGCCTTCCTCTGGACGCTCTCCGGGTAATTGACCTTCCAAACCACCATCCGCTCCACGCTGTCCTGCGTCAACCTCGGCGGACCTACCAGAGGGGCGGGCAGGGCAGCGCTATGATGATTTGTCAACTGTTCGGCTTGAATTTGGGGCGCAGGAGGTAAAAACAGGCCACTCCCCTGCGAAAGGTGTATGAGACACCGTTGGACGCTTTCTCATCCCGGCCCCCTGCTGCAGCGCCAACCCGCCCTGACAACCCACCACTTCGTACCATGCGATGGCTTCCGGGCGACCGAGAGGCGTGCGACCCCGGCGCATGGAGCGACTCTTCGTCCTGCTCTGCCCGGCGCGCCGTCTGTGCCGGGCCTGTGCGTCGACCGGGCAGGCAGTGCGGTGCCGAGGCGGGACGTGGTGGGGTGCCGTGCGGGACGAGCGCTACCTGGAGCGCGTGCGGTGGTTGCGGGTGAGGTGGTAGGTGGTGCCTGCGGCCAGTGTGGCCAGGAGGAACAGGACCGTGAACCACTGGAACCACCAGTGGCCGCCGGCCGGGTCGTAGACGTCTGCTCGGGGCCAGGCCAGGTTGATGGTCATGAAGAGGCCGTAGAGGAGGGCGAGGGCGTTGACGGGGATGCCCCAACGGCCCAGGGAGAAGAGGGGTTTGCCGGTCTCGTCGGTGCCGGCCGAGGGGAAGGTGCCCTTCAGGCGCCGTACCAGGAGCGGGCCGGTGACCATCGCGTACGCCAGGTACAGCATCACGATGCAGGTCGTGCCGATGGCCAGGAACGCCTCCGGCGAGGCGAAGTTGAGGAGTAGCAGCGCGGCGGCCAGGACGCCGACGACCAGGGCGGGGGCGGTGGGCATGCCGGTGCGCGGGTTGACCTTGGCGAGCTGCCCGGCGAAGGGGAGTCGGCCGTCGCGGGCCATCGAGAAGAGCATGCGGCAGGCCGACGTCTGGATCGCGAGCGTCGCCACGATGATCGCCACCACCACGTCCGCGAGCAGGAAGCGGCCCACACCGTCACCGAGGCTGCTGGTCAGCACGTAGCTCAGGCCGTCCACGCCCAGCCTGCCGTCGGTCAGGCTCGGTGCCGCGAGCAGACCGCCGAGGACGAGCAGGCCGCCGAGCAGACCGGCCGCGCCGAGGGCCATGAGGATCGTGCGGGGCGCGGTGCGGCGCGGATGGCGGGTCTCCTCGCTCATCTCGCCCGCGCTGTCGAAGCCGATCATCACGTACGCCGCCATGAACGAGCCCACCAGCAGGGCACCCAGCAGATCGGTGCTGCCCTCTGCCATGTGGAACGTGATGCCGGGCGAGCGCTCGGAGTGGGTGAGCAGCAGGACGATGATCAGGACCGCGCCGATGATCTCGGCGGTCACGCCGACCCGGTTCACCACGGACAGCACCCGGTTGTCGAGGATGTTCACGAACGTCGTGAGGACCAGCAGGAGCACGCCGAGGACGGCCGCGTTCGCCGCTCCCGTCGACGAGGTGGGCGTCGGGTCGCCGCCCACGAGCTGGAAGCCCGACCAGATCGCCGGTAGCACCATCTGGAGCGCGAGCGCTGCCGCCGCGACCACCACGATCTGTCCGATCACCATGATCCAGCCGGCGAACCAGCCGAAGGTCCGGTTGGACAGGCGCGAGGACCACTGGTAGATCGAGCCCGATATCGGGTAGCGCGCCGCGAGTTCCGCGAAGCAGGCGGCCACCAGCAGCTGGCCGACGAGCACCGCCGGCCAGGTCCAGAAGAAGACCGGGCCGCCGAACGCGTATCCGAAGGCGAAGAACTGGAAGACGGTCGTGAGGACCGAGATGAAGGAGAAACCGGCGGCGAACGAGGCGTATCTGCTGAGGCTGCGGTGCAGCTCCTGGCGGTAGCCGAACTCGGTCAGGGAGCGGTCGTCGGGGGAGTGGGGCGGCTCCGGACGGAGGTCTGGGGCGGTGCTCGTCATGGCGGCAACCTGCTTTCGCAACAAGCGGCGCGAGCGTTCGCGCACGAGCGGCGCGAATTCCTGTCGGGCGACAGAAATTAGGGGAGGCCTGTGTCGCGCGCGTCACGCGACCGTGTCCGGGGCGGGCCCAAATCCTCACGACCGTGGCAATGGCGGGGAGTTGGGGCAAGGCGGGGCCGAGACATGTTCGAAAGGGCCGGGATACGGTCGACGGGGCCTGGCCGGGTCGGGCGTCGTGGGGGACTTCCTGCCCCCTCCTCCGCCCCCTGCCCCTCCGACGATCGCGGTAAGGAACCTCCGGATGAACGACGCTTCGCCGCCCTCCCATCGGCTCCTCCCGGGCGCGCCCGAGTCGTCCGTGTTGGTGCATGTGCCGCACGCGTCCCGCGTGATCCCGGCGGCCGTACGGAGCGGGATCGTGCTTGACGACCCCGCGCTGGAGCGGGAGCTGGACCACATCACCGACGCGTACACGGACCGCATCGCCGAACTGGCCGCCGGGCGGTCGGCCGTGCGCCCGTGGCGGTTCGTGAACCGGCTGTCCCGGCTCGTGGTCGATCCCGAGCGGTTCCCGGACGAGCGGGAGGAGATGCTGGCCGTGGGCATGGGCGCCGTCTACACGAGGACCACGCACCGGGAGGTGCTGCGTCCGGCCGACCGCGAAGGACTGCCCCTCGACGGGAGCGGGCGGTCGCTCGTCGACTACTACTTCCGTCCGTACGCCGCCGCCATGACCGACGCCGTCGCCGATCGACTGACGGCCGTGGGGCGGGTGGTGGTCGTCGACGTCCACTCCTACCCGAGCGAGCGCCTGCCCTACGAGTTGCACGGTGACGGTCCCCGGCCGCCCGTCTGCCTGGGCACCGACCCCTTCCACACCCCGGCCGACCTGCTCGCCGCCGCCGAGGAGGCGTTCGCGGGGTTCGGCGGGACGGGCGTCGACAGCCCGTTCGGGGGCGCATACGTCCCGCTGAAGTACCACGGGCGCGACCCCAGGGTGGCCGCCTTGATGATCGAGATCCGCCGGGACGTCTACATGGCCGAGCCGGGCGGGGCGCCGAGTCCGGGGGTGGAGACGCTCGCGAAGGCGCTGGCGCGGCTGGTGGACATGCTCGCGGGCGTCTGAATGGCCGGGTTCGCCACGTTTGAGGCGGAGTCGCGGTCGGCGTGAGAGATCGCGGACCGAGCAGCTGGCGCCGCCCGCCGGGGCCGTCGCATCGGCGTCCCGTACGGCATCCCGTAGGGAACCCGTACAAATCCCGTTACGGTGTCCATGCCGGCCGACGCGAAGAGCGACCAGCGGATGACCGCCACCGCGACGCCCGCTGCCCCGGCCCGGTTCCAACGCGCTCGGCGGCGCCGTCGACGTCCACCCCCATGAGCGCGGCGGAGGGGTCGGTCGAGGCGCCGCCGATGCCGTACGGGACCCACCCGGCAGCAGCACTAGCAGCACAGCAGCGTCGGGAGCGTAGGCCGGACGTCGGGGGCGCGGGGTCTCCGGGCGCGGTGGCCGGACGGACTCAGGGGCGCCGTGGGGTCACGTCGTCGACGCAGTGGTCTCCTGCTCGGCCTCCACGCGGGCGTTCCACTCCTTCTTCGAGGCCTGCCAGCCGTCCTCGTCATGGCCGAGGCGCCAGTAACCGGAGACGGACAAGTCCTCGCGGGGGATGGCGAGTTCGACGCGGAGCAGACGGCGCAGCTCCTTGACGAAGCCGGCCTCGCCGTGGACGAAGGCGTGCATGCGGCCCTCGGGGAACTGGAGCGCGCGTACGGCCTCGACGAGGGCCGCGCCGACGGGGCGGTCGCCGCGGTGCAGCCAGACCACCTCCACATCGGAGTTGATCTTCTGCTCCTCCTCGGGGCCGGCGACCTCGACGATCGCGTGCGCGCGGGAGCCGTCGGGCAGGGCCTCCAGCGACGCGCCGATCGCCGGCAGGGCGGACTCGTCACCGACGAGGAGGTGCCAGTCGGCCTCCGGGTTGGGTGCGTACGCGCCGCCGGGGCCCAGGAAACGGATCAGTTCGCCCGGCTGGACCCGGGTGGCCCAGGGGCCCGCGATGCCCTCGTCGCCGTGGAGAACGAAGTCGAGGGTCAGCTCGCGCAGGTCGGGGTCCCAGGCGCGCACGGTGTACGTCCGGGTCACCGGCCACTGGTCCCGGGGGAACTCCGCGCGGATCCGCTCGATGTCGAAGGGCTCCGGGTAGGTCACACCCTCGGGCCCGAAGAGGAGTTTCACATAATGATCGGTGCTCCCACGCAAGGAGAACTCGGCGAGGCCGTCACCACCGAGTACGACGCGCTGCATGTGCGGGGTGAGCCGCTCGGTGCGGACGACTCGCGCGGAGTGGGGCTTCGGGGTCCTGCGTACCGGACGCTCTGCCATGACGGCCTCCCAAATACCTAGCTAAGGCTTGCCTAAGTTACCATCTCCCCCCTGTGAACACCCCACGCTCGGAGCGTGTACGAGGACTTCACGATGTGAATCGCGCCTCAGAACCCTCACTACCGAAGTGTCACCCCGCCCTCCGGCGTACGCCCCCTCCGCAGGGCGTAGATCTCACATACCGAGCGTCGCCCGCAGCCGCTGCAGTGATCCGCCGAGCCCCCACCGCGCCGCGATGGCCTCCAGCGCCGCCGGATCCCGCGGTTCGCGCGGGAGTGCCGTGTCGACGTCCGGCAAGGGTACGTCCGCCGCCACCAGGACCACCTTGGGCGCGACCGCGACATAGGCCCGGGCCTCGTCGAGCCTCTTGCGCTGCGACGGGGTCAGTTTCGCCGCCGGGTCGTCCACGGCGGCCATGATCCCGGCCAGGTCCCCGAACTGGTCGAGCAGCTTCGCCGCCGTCTTCTCGCCGATGCCCGGCACCCCCGGCAGACCGTCGCTCGGGTCGCCGCGCAGCAGGGCCAGATCCGCGTACCCGCGCCCGACCACCCCGTACTTCTCGCGCAGCCACGCCTCGTCGGTGAGCTGCAGCGTGCCCACACCCTTGAGCGGGTACAGCACCCGTACTTCGCGCTCGTCGTCGACCAGCTGGTACAGGTCGCGGTCGCCGGTGACGATGTCGACCGGCTCCTTGGCCCGGGCGGTGAAGGTGCCGATCACGTCGTCCGCCTCGTACCCGGCGACGCCCACGCGCGCGATGCCGAGCGCGTCCAGCACCGCCTCGATGATCGGCACCTGCGGCGAGAGGGTGTCCGGCACCTCCTCCTCGTCCGGGCCGACCTCGTGCTCCTCGGCGACGCGGTGCGCCTTGTAGGAGGGGATCAGGTCGACGCGCCACTGCGGCCGCCAGTCCGCGTCCATGCACGCCACCAGGTCCGTCGGCCGGTGGTCCTTGACCAGGCGGTCGATGAATTCGAGCAGCCCGCGCACGGCGTTCACCGGGGTGCCGTCCGGGGCCTTCACGGATTCCGGCACCCCGAAGTAGGCGCGGAAGTACAGCGAGGCGGTGTCGAGAAGCATCAGGCGTCGGGTCACGCCCCGCATCATGCCGTACGCCACGGACACCCGGCCGCCGACGCAGCAGCACGTAGCCCGCCCCACACCGGCGCACGCGGGCCCCGCGGCCCCGGCGCGCGGCCCTCGGCGCGATAGCAGGTGCCTTCCGTCGCGCCAGCGCGTGGGCCTAGGCGCGGCAGCCCGCGCGTGGCCCTCGACCTGGCAGCCCGCGCGTGGCCCTCGACCTGGCAGCCCGCGCGTGGCCCTCGACCTGGCAGCCCGCGCGCCCCGTCACCCCAGCGCGTGGCCCCCGTCGCACCGGCCCGTGCGCCCCGTGGAGGCGTTCCGTGAACGCCCCTGGCCTGCGGTGAACGCCCTGTGAAGCGGGACACGGGCGCGTTTCGGTCGGTCCGGCGGGGGCAGGCGCGGCCCCGGAGCAGCGCCGGTCGTGGTGTCGACACCACGGGCCGGGCGGGCCGATCCCGCCGCGCTCCACGGCCGGCCTGCGGGCGGGGGAGGCGGGCCGTTCCATCGCTATCCAAGAGGTGCATGTGTCAGCCAGGGAGTCCTCCAGACTCGAAGCCGAGGGCCTGTTCAAGGTGTTCGGCAGACGACCCGACGACGCGGTGGACCGGCTGAGGGCCGGCGCCGACCGCGAGGAACTGCGTGCCGAGGGCACCACCGCCGCCGTGATCGATGCCTCCTTCACCGTGGAGCCGGGCCAGATCTTCGTCGTCATGGGCCTGTCCGGGTCGGGCAAGTCCACGCTGCTGCGCATGCTCAACGGGCTCCTGGAGCCCACCGCGGGCCACGTCCGCTTCGGCGGCCGGGACCTCACCACGATCGACGACCGCGAACTGCGCGCGGTTCGGGCCACCGGTATCAGCATGGTCTTCCAGCACTTCGCGCTCTTCCCCCACCGCAGCGTCCTGGAGAACGCCGCGTACGGCCTGGAGGTCCAGGGCGTGCCGCGCGCCGAACGGCTGCGGCGCGCCACCGAGGCCCTGGCCCTGTGCGGCCTGGCCGGCTGGGAGAAGTCCTGGCCCGACGAGCTGTCCGGTGGTATGCAGCAGCGCGTGGGCCTGGCCCGCGCCCTCGCCACCGACGCCGACGTACTGCTGATGGACGAGTCGTTCAGTGCACTCGACCCCCTGATCCGCCGTGACATGCAGGACCAGCTGCTGGAACTCCAGCAGACCCTGAAGAAGACCATCGTGTTCATCACGCACGACCTCAACGAGGCCATGCGCCTCGGCGACCGCATCGCCGTCATGCGCGACGGCCGCATCGTGCAGACCGGCACCGCCGAGGACATCCTGATCCGTCCCGCCGACGACTACGTGGCGTCCTTCACCCAGGACGTCGACCGTTCCCGGGTGCTCACCGCCGGGGCCGTGATGGACACGGCCGTACGCGGTGACGAGGCGGACTGCGGCTGCGGTACCGCGACGCCCGACACGCCGTTCGCGGAGCTCTGCGCGCTCAGCGCCCGCCTGTCCCACCCGGTCGCCGTGCTCGACCGGAGGGGCGCCGTCGTCGGCGTGGTGCCGCAGCGCCGCCTGATCGGCTTCCTCGGCGACCAGGACGGCTCGCACGGCCCACACGACCCGCACGACGCGCAGGGCGCCCCCGCGGCCCCCATGCCCTGCGACGCCCCGCGCGAGAAGGTCGTACAGGCGGTGAAGGCCAGTGCCTAGGATCCACCTCGGCGACTGGGTCGCTCACGGCGTCGACTGGCTGCGGGACCATCTCGGGCCGCTGTTCGACCTCGTCAAGGTGGTCGTCGAGGCCATGTACGACGCGGCGAACGCGGTGCTCATCGCCCCCGACCCCCTGCTCCTCGCCGGCATCCTCGCCGTGCTCGCCTTCTGGCTGCGCGGGCTGCTCCCCGGCGTCCTGGCCTTCGCGGGCCTGGCGCTCATCGACTCGATCGAGCAGTGGGAACCGGCGATGAACTCACTCGCGCTGGTGCTGGTCTCCTGCGTGATCATCTTCGCCGTCGCGATGCCGATCGGCATCTGGGCCGCCCGCAGCCGCGCGGTCAGCGGCGCGATCCGCCCCGCGCTCGACTTCATGCAGACGATGCCGGCGATGGTCTATCTGATCCCGGGCATCTTCTTCTTCGGCGTGGGCCCGGTGCCCGGCATGGTCGCCACCATCGTCTTCGCGATGCCGCCCGCCGTCCGCCTCACCGAACTCGGCATCCGGCAGGTCGACGCCGAACTCGTCGAAGCGGCCGAGGCGTTCGGCACCCCTCCGCGCCGCACGCTGTGGCGGGTGCAGCTGCCGCTGGCGCTGCCCACGATCATGGCGGGCGTCAACCAGGTGATCATGCTGGCCCTGTCGATGGTCGTCATCGCGGGCATGGTCGGCGGCGGCGGACTCGGCTCCACCGTGTACGACGGCATCAGCTCCGTGGACGTCGGCCTCGGTTTCGAGGGCGGTATCGCGGTCGTCATCCTCGCGATCTACCTCGACCGGATGACCGGCGCCCTCAACCAGCGCGTGTCCCCGCTCGGCCGCCGTGCCCTCGCCAGGGCGAACACGGCCCTCGGCGGTCCGCGCTTCCTGCGCTGGAGGCCGGCCACCCCGGTCGCGATGGTCGGTGTGGTCGTCCTCGCGCTGGTCGCCGGCGGCCTGAACATGTTCGGCAGGTCGGACGACGCCACCGAGGTCACCACGAACGTCGGCCAGGGCCGCCCGATCAGCATGGGGTACATCGACTGGCCCGAGGGCGTCGCCTCCACGTACCTCTGGAAGGAGATCCTCCAGCGGCGCGGCTTCACCCCGGAGACCAGGTCGCTGGAGGTCGGCGCCCTCTACAACGGTCAGGCGCAGGGCAGCGTCGACATCCAGACCAACTCCTGGCTGCCGGCCACGCACGCCTCGTACTGGGCCAAGTACAAGGACCGGCTGGAGGACTACGGCAGCTGGTACGACGAGACCTCGCTGGAGATCGCCGTCCCCTCCTACGTCAAGGGCGTGAAGTCCCTCGACGACCTCAAGGGCAAGGGCCCCCTGTTCAAGGGGAAGGTCTACGGCATCGAGCCGGGCGCGGGCGAGACGAAGCTCTACGAGGACAAGGTCCAGCACGTCTACGGCCTGAAGGGCGAGTACGAGCTGGTCAAGTCCAACACCTCGGCGATGCTGGCCCAGCTGGACCGCGCCTACCAGAAGAAGGAACCCATCGCGGTCACGCTCTGGTCGCCGCACTGGGCGTACGACAAGTACGGGCTGACCAAGCTGAAGGACCCCGAAGGCGCCTTCGGCGCGGGCGACGGGATCCACACCCTCGGGCGGAAGGGCTTCGCCGCGGACGAGCCGCAGGTCGCGCGGTGGCTGAAGGACTTCAAGCTCACCGACGCGCAGCTCACCTCCCTCGAAGGTGCCGTCCAGGACGCCGGAAAGGGCCACCAGGAGGACGGCGTCAGGGCCTGGCTGAAGAAGAACCCCGGGATCGTCGACAAGCTGGCCCCGGTCGCCAAGTCCCGCTACGCGGAGGGCCGGCAGGCCGGTGCCGCGCCGGTCATCGGCTACCCGGCGTGGGACGAGGGCATCGCCGTCACCCACCTCTGGGAGAACGTCCTGGAGAAGCGCGGCTACCGGCCGAAGAAGACCAAGCTCGACATCGGTCCCCTCTTCACAGGTCTGTCCACAGGTCAGGTCGACGTCGAGTTCGACGCCTGGCTGCCCGTCGCGCAGAAGGCGTACTGGGACAAGTACGAGAACGATCTCGTCGACCTCGGTGCCTGGTACGACAGGACGTCGCTGGAGATCGCCGTGCCGTCGTACGTGAAGGGCGTACGCACGATGGACGATCTGCGGGCGCACAAGGACGAGTTCAAGGGCCGGATCGTCGGTATCGAGCCCGGCACCGGCCAGATGGTCCGGCTGGAGAACACCGTCATGCCCGCCTACGGACTGTCGGACTTCAAGCTCACCAAGGCCGGGACGAGTTCGATGCTCGCCGAACTGGACCGCGCCTACGCGAACAAGGAGCCGATCGCGGTCGTGCTCTGGTCGCCGCACTGGGCGTACGACAAGTACGACCTGACACGGCTCGCCGACCCCGAGAAGACCTGGGGCGCGAACAACCAGATCCGTACGCTCGCGCACCGGGACTTCCCCGAGAAGTACTCCGAGCTCAACGGCTGGCTGAAGAACTGGCACATGACCCCGGACGAGCTGATGAGCCTGGAGCAGGCCATCCAGCAGGCCGGGCGGGGCAGGAGGACGAGGGCGTCGAGAAGTGGATCGACGCGCATCCGGGGATCGTCGACGAGATGGCCCCGGTGAAGTAGCGGTGAGTAGCGCGGTGAAGTAGCGCGGTGAGGCAGCCGGACGCGACGTCCCGAACGGACGAGGGGGGTCGCGTACTGGCGTACGAGAAAGATCAGGACAACCCTGGGGCGGTCCGCATCCATCCGGTTCCGCAGCCCGGCGGCCGGTGGGGCGGGCCGCTCCCGGGTGTTCAACTCCGTTTCCCCGTAACTGACTTCGTGGTGCGGGGAACGGCCGCGCCGTCCGCCCGCGACGATGTCGTGGCTGCGCGGGACGGTTTCGGGATGCGGCGGACGCCCACCGTCGGCCCGGTGACATGGTGTGCCGGAGAGCACACTCCACGTGGTCGCCGTCGCGGCGGCGGACCCCGCCGTGCCGTGCGCGGAGGCCGTGAAAGGGGAGGTGGGGCGGTGACCGCGCTGGCGAGAAGTGTGAGCATGGACCTCTGCCGTTTCGCGGGGATGTGCCGGGCACGTGAAACGGTTTGCCGAACATGCGTAGGGTGCAGAGAACTCATCAGGACAAGCGCGCCCGATGAGTGCCGGACGGGTGGGCATCCGTAACCGGACCAGTGAGCGTTCGCGAGCCCGCCCGGTGGGCGTCCGTGAGCCGACCGACGAGCGAAGGAGGGAGCCGGAGCGATGGGCGACCACAAAGAACAGCCCCTTCGGGTGGGCGCGGCCGTCCGGCGGCGGCGCCGGGCACAGGAGCTCACCCTCGCCGCCGTGGCCGAGCGCAGCGGCCTGTCGGTTCCCTTCCTCAGCCAGGTCGAGAACGAACGGGCCCGTCCCAGCAGGCCCTCCCTGGAACGCATCGCGGACGCCCTCGGCACCACCGCCGTCGAACTCCTCGCCGCGGCCGATCCGGCGTGCAGCGTCGACGTGGTGCGCGCCGCCGACGAGGACGGTTTCACGCCCCCCGAATCCTGCTCGCGCTCCCTGGTGCGCGGTCACCACCAGCTGCACGCCATGGAGTTCACCGGCGACCACGACGAGGGCCGCGAGGTCCAGCACCGCAACGACGAGCTGATGTACGTCGTCGACGGCGCCGTCGAGGTCGAGGCCGAGGGCCGCGCCCACCGCCTCGGACGCGGTGACACGCTGTACATGTCCGGTGGCGTGCGGCACCGCTGGCGGGCCACCGAACCCGAGACCCGGGTGATCGTGGTCGCCGTCGCGGACCACATCGAGGCCCTCGAGGACCGCCACCGCAAGGGCGCGTGAGGTCGCGGTGCGGTCCGTCTCCCGGGTCGTCTCCCTTGTCCCGTCCCTGACGGAGGCCGTCGCCGTCACGCTGCCCGGCGTGCTGGTCGGCGCCACCGACTGGTGCGCCCACCCGGGTGATCTTGACGTGGCGCGGATCGGCGGCACCAAGAACCCCAGGACCGACGACATCGTCCGCCTCGCCCCCGACCTCGTGATCGCCAACGAGGAGGAGAACCGGGAGCCGGACCTGACCGCCCTGCGGGAGGCGGGTGTCGAGGTCCTCGTCACCGAGGTACGGGACGTGCCGGGCGCCTGCGCCGAACTGGACCGGGTGCTGCGGGCCTGCGGGGCCCGCTCCCGGCCGCGCTGGCTGGACGAGGCGGAGTCGGCGTGGTCCCGGCCCCCGGGCGCCGTGGACGGTCCGCTGACGCCCGGCCGCCGGACGACCGCCGTCGTGCCCGTCTGGCGCCGGCCCTGGATGGTCCTCGGCCGGGACACCTTCGCCGGGGACGTGCTCGCCCGGCTCGGCGTGGACCACCTGTACACCGGGCACGCGGAGCGCTACCCCCGGGTCCCCGTCGAGGAACTGCGGGCCGCCGCGCCCGATGTCGTGGTCCTGCCCGACGAGCCGTACCGCTTCACCGCCGACGACGGCCCCGAGGCGTTCCCCGGGCTGCCGTGCGCGCTGCTCAGCGGCCGGCACCTCACCTGGTACGGGCCGTCGCTGGCCGAGGCTCCGCGGGTGCTGGACGCGGCGCTGCGAGCAGCCCGCCGCTGACCAGCCCGCGCACGGTGCACACGGCGGCGGTGGCCCAGGCCGCCAGCAGCAGCGCGTACAGCGCGACGGCGAGGACGTCGAGGGCGGCGAGCCCCGTGTGCCGGGCCAGTGCCGTCGCACCGGTCGCACAGGTGCCGACCGGGAAGGTGAACGCCCACCAGGCCATCGAGAACGGCATGCCCCGCCGCCGGGCGCGCACGACCAGGGCGGCGGCGAGCGCGAGCCAGAGCAGCGCGAAGCCCAGGACGGGGACGCCGTAGAGGACGGCGAACGGGGTGAAGGCGTGCGCGTACGGGGCCGGTACGGCGCCGGGGGCCGCGTCGGCGAGGTTGCCGACGGCGGTGGTCGACTGCCCGAGCGGGCCGAGGACCAGGAACAGGCTCGGCGTGAGCGCGAGCGGCAACGGCCCCGCCATGACGAGTCGGCCGCACACGAGCGGCAGCACGAGCAGAGTGGCCAGCAGACTCGTCCCGAACAACGCGAGACAGCCGAACAGCAGCGTCTGCCGGGCCTCCCCCGGCGGCAGGTACGGCACGAGCAGCGGACCGAGCGCGGCGGAGACCATGGGGGCGACGAGGGGGAGCAGCAGGACGGGGGTGATCTGGTGCGGCTGGGTCCGGTGCCGGGCGATCATCAGATAGGGGACGACCACGGCGGTGATCAGGCCCACGACCGTCCCGGCGCTGAAGAGCACGACGTCCAGGGCGATGGCCGCCCGTACGCCGATCCAGTCGCGGCCGACGACGAGGGCGCCGCCGCCGACGGCCAGCAGGGCCATGGAGAGGCAGCCGTGGAAGGGGGCCACGGCCGGGTCGAGGAGGTCGGCGCGGGCTTGGTCCCGATGGTGGGTCCAGTGCAGGGCGCGGGCACCGAGGACGGCGACCAGGGCGACGAGCGCGAGCGCCCACACCGCCGTGCAGGCCGTCCGCAGACCCGGGAGGCCCAGGGGGAGTCCGGCACCGGCGGAGGCCACGATCGCGGTGCCCATGACCGGGGCGTACCAGTTCGGCCCGAGGTGGCGGAGGGAGGGGAACGGGCGGGGGAGGGGGTGGGGGTGGGAGCGGGATCGGGAGGGGGAGTGCGGCGTGGAAGCCAGGACTGGTCGGACTGGTTGGACTGGTTGGACTGGTTGGACGGATTGGACGGATTGGACGGATTGGACTGGTTGGGCTGGGTGCGCCGGACGGACTGCGGTGGCCATGCAGCGAGCGTCTCGCTGCCGCGCGGGGCCCACCAGGGAGTTCGCTTGTATGGGGACATAAGCTGGGGTTATGAGTGAGACGAGCGGGGAGCGGGGCGGACTGGCCCACCGGGTGCCGGACCTCGGGGCGCTCGAACTGCTGCTGGCCGTGGCCCGGCTGGGCTCGCTCGGGCGGGCGGCGCGGGAGCTGGGGATCACCCAGCCCGCTGCGAGCAGTCGTATCCGCTCGATGGAACGACAGCTGGGGGTCGCGCTGGTCGACCGGTCGCCGCGCGGGTCCCGGCTCACCGACGCGGGGGCGCTCGTCACGGACTGGGCGCGGCGGATCGTGGAGGCGGCAGAGGCGTTCGACGTGGGCGCGCAGGCGCTGCGGGACCGGCGCGATTCGCGGCTCCGGGTCGCCGCGAGCATGACCATCGCCGAGTATCTGCTGCCGGGCTGGCTCATCGCGCTGCGCGCCGAGCGCCCGGACACGGCGGTCTCCCTCCTCGCGGGCAACTCGACGGTCGTGGCGGAGCGGCTGCTCGCGGACGAGGCCGACCTGGGGTTCGTCGAGGGGCCGACGGTTCCGGCCGGGCTGGACGCGGCCGTGATAGCGCACGACCACCTGATCGTGGTGACCGCGCCGAGCCACCCCTGGGCGCGCCGTCGCAAGCCCCTGGAGGCGGCCGAGCTCGCCTCCACGCCGCTGATCCTGCGCGAGAAAGGGTCGGGTACGCGGCAGGTGCTGGAGACGGCCCTGGGGGGCCTCGCCCGTCCGCTCATCGAGCTGTCCTCCACGACGGCGGTCAAGTCCTCCGCGCTGAGCGGCGCCGGCCCGGCGGTCCTCAGCGAACTCGCCCTAGGCGAGGAACTCTCCGCCCGCCGCCTGGTCCGCGTCCCGGTGAACGGCGTCCGCCTCCGCCGCGCCCTACGAGCAGTCTGGCCAACGGGCCACCGCCCGACGGGCCCGGCACGAGACCTGCTGGGGCTTACGAGGGGGGTAGCGGCCGGCGGGTGAGTGGTTCGGGCGCGGGTGCGTGGGGGCTGGTCGCGCAGTTCCCCGCGCCCCTGAAGGAGCCTTCGGCCCTTCGATAAAAGCACGGGGCGCAGCCCCTGCTTTTCAGGGGCGCGGGGAACTGCGCGAGAGGCCCCCAGCGGGGGCGAGGGAAATCTGGTGGCAGGGCTGAACGGGCAGCCGCCAGCATGGGGCGATGACCGTCACCGCCCCACCCGCCACCGGCGTCCGTACACCCTGGGAAGCCCTCCCCACCCCCGTCCGCGAAGCCGTCCACAACCTGCTCGGCGCCCCCGTGACCGAGGCGGTCACCCAGGACGGAGGCTTCTCCCCCGGCGTTGCCGCCCGAGTCGTCACCGCCACAGGCGACCGCGCGTTCGTGAAGGCGGTGAGCGCGCACTCCAACCCCGACAGCCCCGGCATCCACCGCAACGAGGCCCGCAACGCCGCGGCGCTGCCGCCGGAGGTGCCCGCGCCCCGACTGATCGGCTCGTACGACGACGGCACCTGGGTGGCCCTGGTGTTCGAGGACGTTGCGGGTCGACAGCCCCATGTGCCGTGGCGGAAGGACGAGTTGACGGTCGTGCTGAACGCCGTGGCGGACCTGGGTCGCGCGCTCACGCCCGCGCCCGTCGCCGCGCGCCCCCTCGTGGAGGGGGTGGCGGGCAACTTCCTGGGCTGGCAGCGGATGATCGACCGGGGGGATCGGGGTGAAGGGCTCGACCCGTGGACCGTGCGCGAACTGCCCAGGCTCGCCGAACTGGCCGCGCGCTGGGCCGACTTCGCCGTCGGAGACAGTCTCGCCCACTGTGACTTGCGCGCCGACAACATGCTGCTGACGAGGGACGACCGGGTCGTGTTCGTCGACTGGCCGCACGCGCACGGTGGAGCGGTGCCCTGGTTCGACCTGCTGTTGCTGCTGCCGTGCGTCCGGGCGCAGGGCGGGCCCGATCCGGAGGAGGTCTTCACCTCCCACCCCCTGGCCTACGGCGCCGACCCCGTCGGTGTCACCGCGACCCTCGCCGCCTTCGCCGGCTTCCTGATCGAGGGCTCCCGCCGCCCGCCGGTCCCCGGCATCCCCACCCTCCGCTCCTTCCAACGAGCCCAGGGAGAAGCGGCCGTGCAATGGCTGAGGACGCGACTGGGGTAGGACCGCTGGGGGCGTGGGCGTGAGGGCGAGCGGAGCCAAGACGGGGGGAGCGAGCGGAAGTGGGCGGCGCCCTGCGGCTTGAGGGGGCGCGTTGTCGGGTGCGGGTACGGGGGCTGGTCGCGCAGTTCCCCGCGCCCCTAAAAGACCAGGCCCTGCGGGCCTGAAAAGCACGGGCGCAGCCCCTGCTTTTCAGGGGCGCGGGGAACTGCGCGAGAAGCCCCACCGGACCGCAGCCGACAACGCGCCCTCCGCCGCTCAGGGTGTCGCGGCCTCCACCAGTGCCCGCATCACCCTCACGTCTTCGCCCATCTCCGGATGCCACTGCACGCCCAACACCCATGCGGGATCCGGTAGTTCGATGGCCTCGATCGTGCCGTCGGAGGCGTGGGCCGAGGGCAGCAGGCCGGTGCCGAGGTGGTCCACGGCCTGGTGGTGGTACGTGGGGACGTCCGTCTCCTCGGGGACGAGGTCGCCGTAGCGCGTGCCCGGTACCGGCTTCACCGCGTGGCGGCCGAAGACGCCGACCTCGACCACATGGTCGTCGATGTGCTGGATCAGCGTGCCGCCGAGCGCGACATTCAGCAGTTGCATGCCCCGGCAGATACCGAGCAGCGGCGTGCCCGTGTCCAGTGCCGCCCGGATCAGCGCCAGCTCCCACGCGTCGCGCGCCGGCGCGGCCGGGCCGCAGCGCGGGGAGCGCTCGGCGCCGTAGAGGGAGGGGTCCACGTCGGGCCCGCCCGCGATGACCAGGCCGTCGAGACGGGCGACCGCCTCGGCGGCGTACGACGGGTCGTCCGGCGGCAGCATCGCGGCCACGCCGCCCGCCGCCTGCACGAGCCGGGGGTAGCCGACCGGCAGCAGCGCCGCCTCCAGCTCCCAGACACCCCAGCGCGCGCCGGACTCCAGATACGTACTCACACCGATCAACGGCCTGGTCACACATGCTCCTCACGTGTGGAAGTCACGAAAGTCCCGCACCACAGGACCCCTAGCTCGGAACGCTCAGTCCCGTGCCAACTCTGCCTCGGCGGCGGCCAGCGCGGCGAATTCCTCCTCCGGCGCCTTCGCCACCAGGTGCTTGCGGCTGTAGAACCCGAAGTACGCCGCCGCGACCGCGTACACGCCGAGCGCGATGAGCGCCGCCGTCACGTCCACCAGGAACGTCGCCACCAGCGCCGAGCAGGCGAGGACGAGGGCGACCGAGGAGGTCAGCACCCCGCCCGGCGTACGGTACGGCCGCTCGAGTTCCGGCTCCCGGCGGCGCAGCACGATGTGCGACAGGGACATCAGCGCGTAGCTGATCGTGGCGCCGAAGACGGCGATGTTCAGCATCCGGCCGCCGTCCCCGCTGGCGGCGGCCAGCGCGAAGCCGATCGTGCCCGGCACCAGCAGTCCCAGGTACGGGGCCTTGCGGCCGCTGGTGAGGGACAGGACGCGGGGCAGGTAGCCGGCCCGGGAGAGCGCGAAGAGCTGGCGCGAGCCCGCGTAGATCAGCGAGAAGAACGAGGCGACGAGGCCGGCCAGACCGGCGTAGTTCACGAAGCGGCTGAGCGCGGTGGCCTTGCCGTCCGGCTGGAGCGCCTCGACGAGAGGGTTGCCCGCCGCCTGGATGGCGTTCGAGCCGCGTGCTCCGGCCGCGGCGAAGAAGGTGATCACGGCCAGCACCACGAGGACGCCCATCGACCAGCGGATCGCCTTCGGCAGCGTACGGGCCGGGTCCCTGGTCTCCTCGGCGGCCAGAGGAACGCCCTCGACGCCCAGGAAGAACCACATGCCGAACGGGAACGCCGCCCAGATGCCCAGCAGCCCCATGGGCAGCCAGGAACTCGCGCCGAACGCCGAGGAGTCGACCGGGATGTCGTCCAGCGCGGACACACTGAAGTCGGGCAGCGCGCCCAGGGCGAACACGATCAGGGCGAAGACCGCGATGCCCGTGACGACGAAGCTGGCGATCAGCGCCTCACCGACACCCCAGAGGTGGATGCCGATGAAGATCGCGAAGCAGACGAGGTAGACCGGCCAGCCGGACTCCAGACCGAACAGACCCAGCGACTCGACATAGTCACCGATGAAGATCACGATCGCGGCGGGGGCGAGTACGTACTCGATCAGGATCGCCGTGCCGGTCAGGAAGCCGCCCCACGGGCCGAGCGCCCGGCGTGCGAAGCCGTAGCCGCCGCCCGCCGTGGGCAGGATCGCGGACAGTTCGGCGAGGGCGAAGACCATACAGGCGTACATGGTGCCCATGAGCACCGTGGCGATCGCCAGACCGCCGAAGCCGCCCTCCGCCAGGCCGAGGTTCCAGCCGGAGAAGTCGCCGGAGACGACATAGGCGACGCCGAGGCCGGTCAGCAGCACCCAGCCGGCGCTGCCCCGGCGGAGCGTCCGGCGCTCCAGATAGTCGTCCGCCGCGTCGGCGGTGTCCGTGGCTTTCAGGGACATGGCGCACTCTCCCCACTCAAAGGAATGGATCCATACCTTTGTGGGGTGGGTGGCCGAAAAGCAATACCCCTGCGTTAAGCGAGCGTAAATACGTGCTCATCCGAGGAAGCCGCGCAGCAGGGCCGCCGTGCCCGCGCAGTGTTCCCGCATGATCTCCCGCGCCGCCTCCGCGTCCTCGTCGAGCACGGCTTCCACCAGGGCCGTGTGCTGCTGCTGCGAGTGCTCCAGGTTGCGCACCAGCAGCGGGATGCAGTCGAGCAGGTCGTTCACCCCGGCGCGTACGCCCGCGTACTGGGCGGCCAGCGAGGGCGAGCCGGACAGCTCGGCGATGGTCAGGTGGAGCAGGGTGTCCAGCCGGCGGTACTCCGTGAGCGGCGCGTTGTGCGTGCGTGCCAGGGCCCCGCGCAGCCGCTCGGCCTGGTCGTCGCTCAGGCCGTGCGCCGCGCACAGCCCTGCCGCGCCCACCTCCAGCACCTCACGGAAGCGCAGCGTGTCCTCGACGTCGATGCCCTTCAGGCGCCGGCGCAGCTCGTCCTCGTCCGGCGTGGCGACGCGGGGCAGCACGAACGTGCCGCCGTACCGCCCGCGGCGCGCCTCGATCAGACCCTGGTCCTGGAGCACCTTCAGCACCTCGCGCAGCGTCACCCGGCTGATCCCGAGCCGCTCCGCCAGCTCGCGCTCGGCCGGCAGCCGCTCACCGCCGGGTACCAGGCCGAGCCGGACCACCTGGAGGATCTGCTCCAGCGCCTCCTCGAAGCCGTTGCCCGCCCGGACCGGGCGCAGAACGGACGCCAGTCGGTCGTCGGCCCATGGAGTCTCCGGTTCCGCCCCTGTCCGCGACATGTGACCGTTCCCCCTTCCCAACTAATGGTTACGGGTAATACCTTATGGCTCCCGGATGGCTGAATGGCTCCGGGGTGGCCGAAGAAGCCCCTAGGAGGCTTTCCCGTGGCAGACCGCACACCCCCGCTCTCCGTCGAGGAACTCCACACCCTCGTCGCGGGCGGTGAGATCGACACTGTCGTCCTGGCCTTCCCCGACATGCAAGGGCGCCTCCAGGGCAAGCGGTTCGCCGCGCGCTTCTTCCTCGACGAGGTGCTCGCCCACGGCACCGAGGGCTGCAACTATCTCCTCGCCGTCGACACCGAGATGAACACCGTCGACGGCTACGCGATGTCCTCCTGGGACCGGGGCTACGGCGACTTCGCCATGCACCCCGACCTCAGCACCCTGCGCCGGGTGCCCTGGAACGAGGGCACGGCCATGCTCGTCGCCGACCTCGCCTGGAACGACGGCTCCCCGGTCGTCGCCGCGCCCCGCCAGATCCTGCGCCGCCAGCTGGAACGCCTCGCCGAACTCGGCTACACGGCCAACGTCGGCACCGAGCTGGAGTTCATCGTCTTCAAGGACACCTACGAGCAGGCCTGGGACGCCGGCTACAAGGGTTTGACCCCGGCGAACCAGTACAACATCGACTACTCGGTCCTCGGCACCGGCCGTATCGAGCCCCTGCTGCGGCGCATCCGCAACGAGATGGCGGCCGCCG
Source organism: Streptomyces sp. SP18BB07 (assembly GCF_036322545.1). Classification (NCBI taxonomy): domain Bacteria; kingdom Bacillati; phylum Actinomycetota; class Actinomycetes; order Kitasatosporales; family Streptomycetaceae; genus Streptomyces; species Streptomyces sp. SP18BB07. The sequence continues at coordinate 47,287 of NZ_JAQYWT010000349.1, read as the reverse complement.
GGCTGACCGTCGAGTCCGCCAAGGGCGAGTGCAACCCCGGCCAGCACGAGATCGCCTTCAAGTACGACGAGGCCCTGGTCACCTGCGACCAGCACGCGATCTACAAGACCGGCGCCAAGGAGATCGCCTCGCAGGAGGGCGTCTCGCTCACCTTCATGGCGAAGTACAACGAGCGCGAGGGCAACTCCTGCCACATCCACCTCTCCCTCGCGGACGCCGACGGCACCAACGTCATGGCCGACGGACAGGACATGTCCCAGGTCATGCGGTACTTCCTCGCCGGACAGCTCGCCGCCCTGCGCGACTTCTCGCTGCTCTACGCCCCCAACATCAACTCCTACAAGCGGTTCCAGCCGGGCTCCTTCGCCCCCACCGCCGTGGCCTGGGGCTACGACAACCGCACCTGCGCCCTCAGGGTCGTCGGCCACGGCCGCTCGATGCGCTTCGAGAACCGGCTCCCCGGCGGTGACGTCAACCCGCACCTCGCCGTCTCCGGACTGATCGCGGCCGGCCTGTACGGCATCGAGCAGAAGCTGGAACTGCCGGAGGTGTGTGCCGGCAACGCCTACGCCGCCGAGTACGACCACGTGCCGACCACCCTGCGCGAGGCCGCCGAACTCTGGGAGAACAGCCCCATCGCCAAGGCCGCCTTCGGCGACGAGGTCGTCGCGCACTACCTGAACATGGCCCGCGTCGAACTGGCGGCCTTCGACGCCGCCGTGACCGACTGGGAGCTGCGCCGCTCCTTCGAACGTCTGTGAGGCACCCCTTGTCCCAGCACCACATCCTGGACGTCCTCAACCCGGCGACGGAGGAGGTGATCGCCGCCGTCGCGGGCGCCGCCGAGCACGACGTCGACGCGGCCGTGCGCAGGGCGGCGAAGGCACAGCACGCCTGGGCCGCCGTCGCCCCCGCCGACCGGGCCCGGCTGCTGCGCCGCTTCGCCGCCGTCGTCGACGACCACCTGGAGGAACTCGCGCATCTGGAGGTCCGCGAGGCCGGACACACCCTCGGCAACGCCCGCTGGGAGGCCGGCAACGTCCGGGACCTGCTCGACTACGCCGCCGGCGGCGTCGAACGGCTCTCCGGCCGGCAGATCCCGGTGCCCGGCGGCCTGGACATCACGATCCTCGAACCACTCGGGGTCGTCGGCGTGATCGCGCCCTGGAACTTCCCCATGCCGATCGCCGCCTGGGGCACGGCGCCCGCACTCGCCGCCGGCAACGCCGTTCTCCTCAAGCCCGCCGAGACCACCCCGCTCACCGCGCTGCGCCTCGCCGAACTCGCCCTGGAGGCAGGGCTCCCGGAGCACCTCTTCCAGGTCCTGCCCGGACGCGGAGACATCACCGGCGAGGCCCTCGTCCGCCACCCCGACGTCGCCAAGATCGTCTTCACCGGCTCCACCCGGACCGGCAAGCGCGTCATGGAACTCTGCGCCGACCAGGTCAAGCAGGTCACCCTCGAACTCGGCGGCAAGAGCCCCAACATCGTCTTCGCCGACGCCGACCTCAAGGCGGCCGTCGACCCGTTCTCCTTCCTCGACAACGCCGGCCAGGACTGCTGCGCCCGCACCCGCGTCCTGGTCCAGGAGTCCGTGTACGACGAGGTCCAGAGCCTGCTCGCCGAGTCGCTGGCCGGCGTGGTCGTGGGCGACCCCGCCGACGAGAAGACCCAGATGGGCCCGCTGATCTCCCGTCAACAGCTGGACCGCGTACGGTCGTTCGTGCCCGACGACGCCTCCGCGCTGCGGGGCGACGCCCCCGAGGGGCCCGGCTTCTGGTTCCCGCCGACCGTCCTCACCGGGGAGGGACCCGACTCCGCCGCCGCCCGCGAGGAGATCTTCGGCCCGGTCGCCGTCCTGCTGCCGTTCACCGACGAGGCGGACGCGATCCGGCTCGCCAACGACACCCCGTACGGCCTCTCCGGCTCCATCTGGACCCGGGACGTCGGCCGCGCCCTGCGGGTCTCCCAGGGCGTCCGCGCGGGCAACCTGTCCGTCAACTCCCACTCCAGCGTCCGCTACTGGACCCCCTTCGGCGGCTTCAAGCAGTCCGGCATCGGCCGCGAGCTGGGCCCGGACGCCCTGACCGCCTTCACTGAAACCAAGAACGTCTTCATCAGCACGGAGGGCCCCGCACAGTGACCGAACAGAGTGTTTGCCGCCGTCTCGTCGGCCGTACCGCCGTCATCACCGGCGCCGGCAGCGGCATCGGCCTCGCCACCGCGCGCCGGCTCGCCTCCGAGGGCGCGCACATCGTCTGCGGAGACGTGGACGAGGCACGCGGCAAGGCGGTCGCCGAGGAGGTCGACGGGATCTTCGTGAAGGTCGACGTCACCGACCCCGAGCAGGTCGAGGCGCTCTTCAAGACCGCGTACGACACCTACGGCAGCGTCGACATCGCCTTCAACAACGCGGGCATCTCGCCGCCCGACGACGACTCCATCCTGGAGACCGGCCTGGAGGCCTGGAAGCGCGTCCAGGAGGTCAACCTCACCTCGGTGTACCTGTGCTGCAAGGCCGCGATCCCCTACATGCGGCAGCAGGGCAAGGGCTCGATCATCAACACCGCGTCCTTCGTGGCCCGTATGGGCGCCGCGACCTCCCAGATCTCGTACACGGCCTCCAAGGGCGGTGTGCTGGCGATGTCGCGGGAGCTGGGCGTGCAGTTCGCCCGCGAGGGCATCCGCGTCAACGCGCTCTGCCCGGGGCCGGTCAACACCCCGCTGCTGCAGGAGCTGTTCGCGAAGGACCCGGAGCGGGCCGCGCGCCGGCTCGTGCACATCCCGGTCGGCCGGTTCGCCGAGGCCACCGAGATCGCGGCCGCCGTCGCGTTCCTCGCCAGCGACGACTCGTCGTTCGTGAACGCCACCGACTTCCTGGTCGACGGCGGAATCTCGGGCGCGTACGTCACCCCGCTCTAGGGGGTGTTTCGAAAGTCCCGCACAGCACCCACGGCGCCCGGCACGCCCTCTCGCCGCACCGGCCGAAAGCCCAAGTACGTCCAGTACGAGGGCTTTCGTCCGGCACGCCGAGAGCACGCACCGGACACCGCGGGCACCGCACAGGACTTTCGAAACACCCCCTAGGCGCCACGGCCGTGACGCACATCCCGGCGCCCGGAACACCGACCCCGCCGGTGTGATTAGAGTGCCGGGATGAGTAGTTCGCCGCCGCCCGGCTGGTACCCCGACCCGTCCTACCCGCTCACCGAACGCTGGTGGGACGGGACCGCGTGGACCGATCACCGGCGCCAGCCGGAACAGCCCGTGCCACCGGTGCTCCAGCCCCAGCCGCCGCGCCGGGGCCCCGGCCGCAGCAAGGTCGTGGCCCTGGCCGCCGCCGGGGCCGTCCTGGTGGCCGGGGCGGTGACCGGCGGTGTCCTGCTGCTCGGCGAGGACGGCGACGGCGGCCAGGAGACGAGAACCACCACGGCGTCCCCGACCTCCGACGCCGACGGGAAGGGCAGCCCCTCACCGACGAAGTCCGCCGCCCCGTCCCCCTCCGAGGAAGCCGACCTCGTCGTGGACGAGCTCAACGGCATCGCCTTCCCGATCCCCGACGGCTGGGAGAACGGCGACCGATCCGGTGAGGAGGACGCCGTCCTGGTCACGGACGGCACCTTCGACTGCCCCGGCGAGGGCAGTGTGTGCCGCGGTGGCATCGTCGTCTCGCGCACCGTCACCGGCAGCGACGAGACCTCCCCGAAGGTCCTCGCCGAGAACGACATCGAGGACGCCGCCAACGACGCCTTCGACCGCGACGTCCTGGACCAGCGGCCGTACGACGGCATCACCGGCCACGAGGTCGTCGGCTCCGGTTCGGTCGCCGTCGCGGGCCGCGCCGGCTACTACGTGCGCTGGCGGGTGACGACGGGGGCCGGCGCCGGCGGCTACGTCCAGTCCCTCGTCTTCCCCTCCAGCAGCGGCTCCGAGGCCCCGGTCCTGGTCCGGTTCGCCCTCGACGCGGGCGACGACGGCCCACCGCTCGACGACATCGACGAGATCGTCGAGGGCATCCGCCCGGCCGGCGACGCCGACACGGGCGGGGGAGTGGGCAGCAGCCTCGGCCCCTCGTGACCGTCTACAGGAACGTGTGGCCCTCGCCGCGGTACGTCGGCACGGTCGCCGTCACCTCGTCACCCTCCACCAGGTGCAGCACGTCGAACCGCTCGCACAGCTCACCGGCCTTGGCGTGCCGGAACCACACCTTGTCGCCGAGCAGCAGATCGTCCGCGGGCGCGCCGAGCAGCGGGGTCTGCACCTCGCCGGGGCCCTCCTGCGGGTCGTACTTCAGCCCCTCCGGCAGATACGGCACCGGCAGCCGGTCGGGGCCCGGCGCGCCGGAGGCCGGGTAGCCGCCGCCCAGCACGGTGACGACCCCGACACCCGGGCGTCGTACGACGGGCATCGCGAACAGCGCGGCCGGACGCCCCGTGAACGAGGTGTAGTTGTCGAAGAGCCGAGGCACGTACAGCCCGGACCCGGCGCCGATCTCGGTGACCGCGTCCTCGGCCGCCGTGTGCTGCACACTGCCCGTGCCGCCGCCGTTGACGAACTCCAGGTCCGGCGCCACCCGCCGCACGGCACGCACCACTTCGGCCCGCCGCGCGGCCAGCTCCTTCTTCGCGGTGGCCTGCATCATCCGCACCGCCCGCGACCGCAGCGGCCGGCCGGCCACCGAGTCGCCGACACCGGCGATATGACCCTCGTACGCCATGATTCCGACCAGCTTGAATCCCGGGCGCTCGGCGACGGCGCGCGCCATGTCGGCGACCTGCGCGGGGGAGTGCAGGGGGGAGCGTCGCGCCCCGACGCGCACCCGTCCGCCGAGCAGCTTCAGCGAGGTGTCCAACTCCAGGCAGACCCGGACGACTTCGGTACCGCCGCGTCGGGAGGTGTCGATCAGCTGGAGCTGGGCGGGGTCGTCGACCATCACGGTCACCGCGGCAGCGAGCTTGGGGTCGCCCGCCAGCTCGGCGAACGCCTCGTGGTCGGCCGACGGGTAGGCGAGGAGGATGTCGTCGAACCCGGAACGGGCCAGCCACAGGGACTCGGCCAGGGTGAACGACATGATGCCCTGGAAGCCCTCCCGGGCCAGGACCCTCTCCAGCAGCGCCCGGCAGCGAACGGACTTGCTCGCGACGCGGATCGGCTTGCCGCCGGCCCTGCGGAGCAGGTCGTCGGCGTTGGCGTCGAAGGCGTCGAGGTCGACGATCGCCAGCGGGGCGTCGAGATGAGCTGTGGCCCGGTCGTACCGGGCCCGGTCGGCGGCGCGCGCAGTCATGCACGAAGCCTGCCAGACATGATTACCGCAGGGTAGGGGGACGTTCCGGGCTAAAGCCACGGTCCCGCGGACTGGTTCCCGTTCGACCGGGGCCAACCCGTAGAGTGACGCGCACGCAGGGACGACCTCGACGGGGATGCCGATCCGCTGCCACGGGTATGGCTTGCCCGAGGTACGGCCGGGCCGTCGGCGGCCGACACCCACGGCACACGCGCCGACCACTCCCCACGGGTGGCCGGCCAACAGGACGACCTTCGGGGCTCCGGGACGACGACCTTCGGGCCGCTGGAACGACGCCTCTGGGGCCGCTGGCGCGGTGACCTTCGGGCCACCGGGACGACGACCCCCGGGGTCTTCCGGGACGGCGACCCAAGGGTCGGCGGGAACGACGGCCTCAGGGTCGGCAGGAAGCGACGACCTCCGGGTCTGCACGGACGAGGAAACGGGGGGTGCATGAGCACGGAAGCGCGCCGCGCCTCCATTCCCCCACGCCCCCCGGTCCCACCCCGCCCCTCCATACCGCCGGGCCAGGACCCGTCGACCCCGACACCGGGCACCCCGACGAACTCCACGCACCCGACCACCCCGGCACCGGACACCACGCACCCGGCCGCCCCGCCCCGGCCGCAGTCCCGGGAAACCGCCGCGTTCGACGGCGGCGGTTCGCAAGCGTGGTCGTCCGACGGTGGTGGCTCGGGGGCACGGGCGTCCAACGGTGGTGGCTCGGGAGCGCGGCCGTCCGTGGACGGTGGGTCCGGATCGGTGCCGCCCCGCCCCGATCGCGCGCCCTCGACCGGGGGGCCGTCGGTGCCGCGCCGCCCGCAGCGGCCGCCCGTGGCGGGCGCGCCCGCCCGGCCCAGCACGCCACCCCGTCCGTCCTCGGCGCCTACGTCGACACCGGGCGCGGCTCGGAACGTACGGCACCCGGGTACGGCGGAGGCGCCCAACATGGGTCAGGACAGCGGGAGTTCCGACAGTCAGGGCGGACCCGGGCTGCCCTCCCGGACTCGGGGTCCCGGCCCGGCGGCCGGTCACGCGGCCCCTTCGCGAGGCGCCCAGCGACCGACCCCCCACAGGCCCGCCCACGGCTCCGGCGAGACGAACGGGCGTAACCCGGCGCACGGTTCGGGTGAGACGACGGAGCAGACTCCCGCGCGGGGCGCCGGGCAGGCGGCGACCGGTCGTGGACCTGGCCGTGATTCCGCGCAGAGCGTCAACGGGCGTGGCCCCACGCGAGTTTCGGGTGAGCCCGTCGGGCAGAGCGCCGGGCGGGGTTCCGCCGTGGACGGTGGCGGTGGCGGCGGCCGACGCCGCGCCGAACACCCGCGCTTCTCCGACTTCCGACGCACCGCGAACCAGAACCCCGGTACCCCCGCCACACCGCCCCCGCCCCCGGCGGCCTCGGCCCGTTTCCCGGACACGCCCCCCAGGGGCTCGGCCCGCTTCCCGGCGACCCCTCCGACGACGTCGGCCCCTTCCCCGGACGCCCCGCCCGCAGCGTCGCCCCGCCTCCCCGACGACCAACGAGCGGCCTGGACCCGTTACCTGAACACCCCTCCGCCGACCGCGACGCGTTTCCCGGACGGCCCGCCCGCGCCGTCGGCACGTTTCCCGGACGAGCCACCCGCGGCGTCCGCTCGTTTCCCGGACGAGCCTCCGGCCGCGCGGCGCCCGGAGGGGGCCCCGCCCCCGGCGTCGGCGCGCTTCCCGGACGCCCCGCCCGCCGCGCAGGACACCGGTCGGCGTACGGCCGGTGCCGCGCGGGCGTCGGGTGCCCGGGCCGGTGACTCGGGCGCGACCCTCGGGGAGCGCGCGCCCCGGCCCACGGGCACTTCGGGACCCTCCGCCGCCGGCGCACCACCTCGTCCCGCCGGGCCGGTCTCCGGCGGCACCTCGTCCCGTACCGGAGACCCCGGCCCCCGCGACGCGTCCCCCCGCCCGACCGGACAGCCGCCGGCGTCCGCGCCGCGCGACCGCGTACCGGCATCCGACGGCGCCGTGCCGTCCCCGCCCCCGGCCTCGCCCCTGCGCCGTCCACTGCCCGAGGAGGCGGACCCCCAGGGGACTCCCCGGCCGCGGCCCCTCACCCCCGAGCGCCCCGGTGGCTGGCAGCCCCCGTCAAGTTCCTCCCGGCGGTCGGCCGAGGCCCTCGACGGCGTGCTCGGAACACCTCCCGGGCGGCCCTTCGTGACGTTCGCGCAGCCGGACACCTCTCCGTGGACGCCGCCCGAGTCGCACGACGGACGGCGCAAACCCCGGCCCACCAAGGCGCGGGCGGCGGCCGTGGCAGCGTGCGTGGTGCTCGGCGTCGGACTCATCGGCGGTGCGGCGGCCGGGAGTTGGCTCACCGGGGACTCCGGGGCCGACGACCCCCGCACCACCTTCGCCGCCGCGGGCGAGCTGTGGCACGGCGTACCCGTCGACGAACTGTTCCCGCCCACGGTCCAGGGCGAGGGCGCGGGACCCGGCGGCACCGATCGCACCTGGACCCGGATCGCCGTCGCGCCCGACAGCGGCTGCGCCGACGCCTTCGACCCGCTGCTGCGCAAGGCCCTGGCCCCGGTCGGCTGCCTGCGGCTGCTGCGCGCCACGTACACGGACGCGACCCGCAGCAACGTCACCACCGTCGGCCTGCTGTTCACCAAGACGGACGCCGCCGCCATGACCGCGCTCAGGGCCCGCTTCACGCAGGACGGCCTCGACCGCCGCACCGATCTGATGCCCCGCCCGTACGCCGCCGAGGACACCGTCGCCGCCGGCTTCGGCGACGAGCAGCGGGCCTCCTGGACGATCTCCGTCCTCACCGACGTCCCCGTGGTCGTCTACGCCGTCTCCGGCTTCGCCGACGGCCGCACCGTCACCGAACCGCAGGCCGCCGAGGACGCGATGGCGTCCGGTGCGACCACCGCGCCCGCCCAGTCCGGCCTCGGCCACGAGGCGAAGGGCCTCGCCGACCGCATCGAACGCGGCCTGCGCAGGACCGCCGCGTCCGCCACGGAGCAGCCCTCATGAAAGCCGACAAACCCGAGACCGCCGCACCCGCCCCCGCGCACGCCGCACCCCACACCGCCACCGCGCCCCCCGGCATCCCCCCGCGCGCCCCCAGAGCCCATCTCCGACGGCGTCTGCGGAGCGGTCTGCTCAGTGTGTCCCTCGCCGGCTCCCTGGCGCTCCTGCCGTCCACCGCCGCCCACGCCGACGGCATCCGGGACCAGCAGTGGGCCTTGGACGCGATGCGCACGCAGGAGGCGTGGCGTACGACGAAGGGCGCCGGGATCACCGTCGCCGTGCTCGACACCGGCGTCGACGACGAGCACCCCGATCTGGCCGGCAACGTCCTGCCGACGAAGGACATGATCGGCTTCGGCGCGTCGCGCGGCGACGACTCCTGGGCCCGGCACGGCACCGCCATGGCCGGCATCATCGCCGGCCACGGCCACGGCGTGAACCGCTCCGAAGGCGTCCTCGGTATCGCCCCCGAGGCCAAGATCCTCCCCGTCCGCGTCATCCTCGAGGACGGCGACCCGGCCCGCTCCAAGGCCCGCAGCACCCGTGGCAACGCCCTCGCCGACGGCATCCGCTGGGCCGCCGACCAGGACGTCGACGTCATCAACCTCTCCCTGGGCGACGACTCCGAGTCCGCCCACCCGGAACCCTCCGAGGACGCCGCCGTCCAGTACGCCCTGGCGAAGGGCTCGGTCGTCGTCGCCTCGGCCGGCAACGGCGGAGAGAAGGGCGACCACATCTCCTACCCGGCGGCCTACCCGGGCGTGATAGCGGTGACCGCGGTCGACGAGGACGGCGATCGCGCCCCGTTCTCCACCCGCCGCTGGTACGCCACCGTCAGCGCCCCCGGCATGCACGTCGTCATCGCCGACCCGGACCGCAAGTACTACGAGGGCTGGGGCACCAGCGCCGCCGCGGCCTTCGTCTCCGGCGCCGCCGCCCTCGTCAGGGCCGCCCACCCGGGCCTCACCCCCGCCCAGGTCAAACGCCTCCTGGAGGAGACCGCCCGGGAAGCGCCGGTCGGCGGTCGCGACGACTCCAGGGGCTTCGGCTTCGTCGACCCGGCCGCCGCCATCGAGGAGGGCGGCAAGCTCGAACCCGACGACCTCAAGGCCGCGTCGTACGGCGGCAAGTACTTCGGCTCCGGCCCCGACCCGGTCGAGGAGGAGGACCCCACCGCCGGCTGGACGGCCCCCGCCGCAGGCGGCCTCGGCGTGCTCCTGCTGATCGCCGCGGTGGTGATCTGGCGCGGCCGGGGTCGCGGCCGACCCGACGAGTACATCGTCTGACCCCCGCCCCTACGAGCCGGTGGCCGCCCCCGCCGCCTCTCCCGCGGCGCCCGCCGTCTCCTGCGCGCCGGCAGTCTCCTGCGCGCCGGCAGTCTCCGCCGCGCCCGTGAAGACCGACACCGCCGCCTTCGCCGCAGCCTCGACCGACGCGATCCCCTTCGCCTTCGTCGTGTGGCCGTCGGACACCACGGCGACCAGATACTTCCGCCCGTCCACCGAGACCCGGCCGACGCTGTTGATGTCCCACAACCCGGTGGCGGTACGGGGCAGCCACCCGTTCTTCAGCGCGAAGCCGGACCCCGGGGCCCCGCCCGTCGCCGCAGCCGAGACACCCCAGTCCTGACCCTCGGCGATCCGCCCCATCAGATCCTGGACGTACGCCCGCGAGGCCGCGCTCAGCTCGGAGGTGTCGTCGTTCCCGAACACCTGCCGGAGCAGGACGAGTTGATCGGTTGCCGTGGTCTGGGTGAGGCCCCAGTACAGCCCGTCGCCGCCCTCGGTCGCCGTCAGCCCGAACCGCTCGTTCGCCGCGTCCAGGCCCGCCGCCTGCCCGATGACCTTCCACAGCGCCGTCGCGGAGGCGTTGTCGCTGTCGCGGATCATCGCCGAGGCGTACGTCCTCTCCTGCGCGGTGAGCCGCCGGTCCGCGTCCTCGGCCTGGAGCAGCAGCGCCGCCAGGATGTCCAGCTTGACGATGCTCGCGGTGTCGAACCGGCCGTCCCCGTACGCGGCCGAGTCACCGGACGCCACGTCGAGCACGGACACGGAGACCGCCGCCCCGTCCTCGACGGTCACCGCAGCGAGGGCCGTCGCGAGCAGTGCGTCGTGGTCCACCTCGGGCGCCGCCACCGGTTCCACCGAAGCCTCCTCAGCGAGCACCGACGAGGGTGTCGATGACGCCGACGACGATACGGCGGACGGGCCGCCGTCCTGTGCCTGGGCCCGCATGAACACCGTCCCCGCGGCCGTGCCGCCCACCAGGACGAGAGAGGCGAGCGCGAGGTGGAGGAGCGGTCGGCGCCCGGACGTACGGGCGCGGCGCTGGGCTCGGCGAGAGGGCATGCCGTGATGGTTCTGCGCCGGGCTGTGCGTGTGGTTAGGCGCTTGTTAGATGGTTGTCAGGGATGACTGAGAAAACCGTGAGTCAGGTGACAGCCACGTTTCCGGCCTGCCGAACGCCCAGGAGACTTCCCCCGATAGGGTCGACGACCGTGGCGAACAAGAACATTCCCGACCCCGGCTTCTCCGACGACGACGGCTCCGCCGACCCCCGGCTGAGCGCCGCGCTCGCCGCCTGGGCCGACGACCGGACCGCCGTGGGCCCCGTCCTCGAAGCGCTGAAGGGTGCCCGACTGCTCGTGCCCGTCGTGGCCGTGCTCGGCGAGGTCGAGGTGGACGAGAAGGGCCTGCGCCGCGAGAAGACCAGCGACATGGCGGTGCCCACCCTCCAGGCCGGCGGTCGCACCGCCCTGCCCGCCTTCACCTCCACCGAGAGCCTCGCCCGCTGGGACCCCGCCGCCCGCCCGGTCGCCGTACCCCTGCGACAGGCTCTCCAGGCCGCCGCGCACGAGAAGGCCGACACGATCGTCCTCGACCTGGCCGGCCCCGTCCCCTACGAGCTGACCGGCCGCGCCCTGCTCGCGCTCGCCGAGGGGCGCACCACCACCGACCCGCTCGCGGACCCCGCCGTCCTCGACGCCGTACGCTCCGCCGTCGCCGCCGAACCGGCCGTGCTCCGCGCCCACCTCGGCCCCGGGCAGGCCGACGGCACCCTGGCCCTGGTCCTCGACGCGGCCGCGCCCCCGGCCGAGACGGCGCAGTCCGTCGCCGGGCGCCTCGCCGCCGACGAGACGCTGAGGGCCCGCCTGGTACGCGGCCTCGACCTGGCACTGCTGCCGGCCGGGGCGACACCACCGGGCGAGCCCCTGTACGTACGGGCGTAGCCGTCGAGTACGGCTCCGAAGGGGGCTAGCCGTAGATCGGGCCCGTGTACTTCTCGCCCGGGCCCTGGCCCGGCTCGTCCGGGACGAGCGACGCCTCGCGGAACGCCAGCTGCAGTGACTTCAGGCCGTCGCGCAGCGGGGCCGCGTGGAAGGAGCTGATCTCGGTCGCGGACGCGTCCAGCAGACCGGCGAGGGCGGTGACCAGCTTGCGGGCCTCGTCCAGGTCCTTGTACTTGTCGCCCTCCTCGGTCAGGCCGAGCTTCACCGCGGCGGCGCTCATCAGGTTGACGGCGACCGTCACGATCACCTCGACCGCGGGGACCTCGGCGATGTCGCGGGTCATCGAGTCGAAGTCGGGGTTCTCAGGAGGGGTCTCACTCATGCCCCACACGATAGGCCCCGCCACCTGCCTCCCGACCTGCGGGAGTCCGCCGCGGCCCGATTGGCACGTCAGGTTTGAACCCGGTATGGTGGTGTCAACGACCGGCTGGACACCTGTGTGCCCGGCCCGCAAGTGGAGGCTCCGCACTCCCACCTGACCGCCCTCCGGGACGGCAGGTCACCCGGTCAGACGGCCCCCACCGTTCCGTACGGACGGTGGAGTCGTCCGATATTGCGCCCCGCGGTACACCCGCGGCGGTGCTCCGGCAGTACATGGAGCCCCGCCTGTGTCCCGTCCCGGGGCATTTTTCATGCCTCCCGATGGTTGGTCTTGATGTCAACCAGACATAACGCGGCGGTCCGCCAGACCGTCGTGTGGTGCTACCGAGGAGGATCCATCAGCGCCGAGCCCCGCATCAACGACCGGATTCGCGTTCCCGAGGTGCGACTTGTCGGTCCCAGCGGCGAGCAGGTCGGGATTGTCCCGCTTGCCAAGGCCCTGGAGCTTGCGCAGGAGTACGACCTCGACCTGGTCGAGGTGGCCGCGAACGCACGTCCGCCGGTCTGCAAGCTCATGGACTACGGGAAGTTCAAGTACGAGTCGGCCATGAAGGCCCGTGAGGCGCGCAAGAACCAGGCGCACACGGTCATCAAGGAGATGAAGCTCCGGCCGAAGATCGACCCGCACGACTATGACACCAAGAAGGGTCACGTCGTCCGGTTCCTCAAGCAGGGCGACAAGGTCAAGATCACGATCATGTTCCGTGGTCGCGAGCAGTCCCGGCCCGAGCTGGGCTACCGACTGCTGCAGCGTCTCGCGGAAGACGTCCAGGAGCTCGGGTTCGTCGAGTCGAACCCGAAGCAGGACGGCCGCAACATGATCATGGTTCTCGGTCCGCACAAGAAGAAGACCGAGGCGATGGCCGAGGCCCGTCAGGCGCAGGAAGCCCGGAAGGCGGAAGCGAAGGCCAATCCTGGCAAGTCGCAGAACGCCGCCGACGCCGAGCACGCCGATGTCGACGTCGAGGCGCCGGCCGAGGAGCCTGCCGAGGCGTAAGTCCCCGGGACGCGAGTCCGGGGGAAGCCCTGGACACCGGTCCAGGGTGTCAACCGAAAGAAATGACGTTCCGTCGTGCCCGGTTTCGCGACCGGGCACCGGAGCGCCACTGACGAGGAGAGAACGGCGCTATGCCGAAGAACAAGTCGCACAGCGGTGCCAGCAAGCGCTTCAAGATCACCGGCTCCGGCAAGGTGCTCCGTGAGCGCGCCGGCAAGCGCCACCTGCTCGAGCACAAGTCGTCCCGCGTGACGCGTCGCCTCACCGGCAACGCCGAGATGGCCCCGGGCGACGCCGCGAAGATCAAGAAGCTTCTCGGCAAGTGACGTACGCGGCGCTTCTCGTGAGCGCCGTACGTCAGGACCGGGACCCCATCGATTTCGGGTCGTGTGACGACAACCACGGCCCCGCTACAAGGAGTTAAAAAGTGGCACGCGTCAAGCGGGCAGTCAACGCCCACAAGAAGCGCCGGGCGATCCTCGAGCAGGCCTCCGGCTACCGCGGTCAGCGTTCGCGCCTGTACCGCAAGGCCAAGGAGCAGGTCACCCACTCGCTGGTCTACAACTACAACGACCGCAAGAAGCGCAAGGGCGACTTCCGTCAGCTGTGGATCCAGCGCATCAACGCCGCTGCCCGCGCCAACGGCATCACGTACAACCGCTTCATCCAGGGTCTGAAGGCCGCGAACATCGAGGTCGACCGCAAGATCCTCGCGGAGCTGGCCGTCAACGACGCCACCGCGTTCGCCGCGCTCGTCGAGGTCGCGCAGAAGGCGCTGCCGGCGGACGTGAACGCGCCCAAGGCGGCGTGACGCTCGCGCTGGCCTGAGCCGTGTGAGATGTGACCCGGACCCGCAGGTGCTTGCCGCCTGCGGGTCCGGGTGTTTTTTGGGTGCGTACCGGTGCGTTGTCGGGTGCCGGTGCGTGGGGCTTCTCGCGCAGTTCCCCGCGCCCCTAAAAGCATCAGGCCCCTGCGGGCCTGAAAGACCACGGCCCTGCGGGCCTGAAAAGCGAGGGGCGTAGCCCCTGCTTTTCAGGGGCGTGGGGAACTGCGCGAGGAACCCCCACCGGCCCGCACTCGCTGACGCACCGAACCCCCCGAGCTCTCCGATCCAAAAGGTGACCCATGCCCGCCGTCCCCGAGTTGATCTCCCCCCGGTCCGCCCGCGTCACCGCGGCCCGCCGGCTGGCGAAGCGGAACTTCCGGGGGAAGGACCGGCTGTTCCTCGCGGAGGGCCCGCAGGCCGTCCGGGAGGCCACCGGGCGCCCGGACACCCTGGTCGAACTGTTCGTCACGGTCGACGCCGCGGAGCGCTACGCCGACATCGTCGGAGACGCCCGCACCGCCGGCGCCCGCGTCCACCTCGCCGACGAGGCCGTCATCGCCGACATCTCCACCACCGTCACCCCGCAGGGCCTCGTCGGGATCTGCCGGTTCCTCGACACCCCGTTCGAGGAGATCCTCGCCGCGCGCCCGAGGCTCGTCGCCGTACTCGCCCACGTCCGCGACCCCGGCAACGCCGGCACCGTCCTGCGGTGCGCCGACGCCGCCGGCGCGGAGGCCGTCGTCCTCACCGACGCCTCCGTGGACCTCTACAACCCCAAGGCCGTGCGCGCCTCCGTCGGCTCGCTCTTCCATCTGCCGGTGGCTGTCGGTGTCCCCGTCGAGGACGCCGTCGCGGGGCTCAAGGGCATCGGCGTACGCGTCCTCGCCGCCGACGGCGCGGGGCAGGACGACCTCGACGACGAGCTGGACAAGGGCACCATGGGCGGGCCCACGGCCTGGGTGTTCGGCAACGAGGCCTGGGGGCTGCCCGAGGAGACACGGGGGCTCGCCGACGCCGTCGTCCGCGTACCGATCCACGGAAAGGCGGAAAGCCTGAACCTGGCGACCGCCGCCGCCGTATGTCTCTACGCGTCCGCCCGCGCACAGCGCGCCTTCGGAGGGTGCCGCACCGTCACGCCCAGCTAGTAGGGTGACGGGCTCGGGGGCCCACTGCACAACGCGAGAGGTGGGGTACGGGGATGAGGGTCGGCACGAGCAGCACACCGGTGGCACGGGACGTGCTCGCCACATCCGCGGCCCGGCAGGGCGACCTCGCCGAACTGGGCATCGACCCCGACGACCTCCCCGACGGACTGGTCGTGGCCGACGAGAACGGTCGCGTGATCTGCTTCAACGCCGCCGCCGCCCGAATCACCGCCACCCCCGCCGCCGACGCCCTCGGCCGCCCCCTCGAATGGGCCCTCCCCTTAGAAGACCTCGAAGGCCGCCGCTGGTGGCAGCTGACCGACCCGTACGGGGGGCTCGCCATCAGGGTCGGACAGCCCGAGCGGAACCTGCTCCTGCCGGGGGCGCGGGAGATCCTCGTGTCGGCGCGCTACATCCGCACCGAGCCCACCGGACCCGTCCGCCGGGTCGTCGTCTCCCTCCGCGACACCGAGGCCCGGCGCCGCACCGAGCGCAGTCACGCGGAGCTGATCGCCACCGTCGCCCACGAACTGCGCTCACCCCTGACGTCGGTCAAGGGGTTCACCGCGACGCTGCTCGCCAAGTGGGAGCGGTTCACGGACGACCAGAAGAAGCTGATGCTGGAGACCGTCGACGCCGACGCCAACCGCGTCACCCGGCTCATCGCCGAGCTGCTCGACATCTCGCGGATCGACTCGGGACGGCTCGAGGTGCGACGGCAGCCCGTCGACATGGGCGCCGCCGTCGGTCGGCACATCCAGGCCTATGTCGCCGCCGGACAGCCCGCCGACCGGTTCCTGCTAAGGATCGAGCAGCCGCTGCCCGCCCTCTGGGCCGATCCCGACAAGATCGACCAGGTGCTGAGCAACCTGCTGGAAAATGCGGTGCGGCACGGCGAGGGAACCGTCACGATTGACGTCACGCCCACGGCGTCCCCCCGGGAGGGGGAGGACACCGGTACGTCGGTCACGGTGAGCGACGAGGGCAGTGGCATCCCGGAGGAGTCCATGAACCGCGTCTTCACCCGCTTCTGGCGGGGCAGCAAGCGCGGCGGCACCGGTCTCGGGCTGTACATCGTCAAGGGCATCGTCGAAGCCCATGGCGGCACCATCACCGTCGGACGCGCCCCCGGCGGCGGCGCCGAGTTCCGATTTACGTTGCCCGTGGCGGCGCCGGCCTACCTGGCCTGAGCACCACGGGCGCGTTCGCAACACCTCCACCCCGTTAGACTCGGCCTTTGGCACCTTTGTGTCCCAAAAACCGTGACGATCTGTCCACGAGTCGGTACGGGGACCATCCGCCAGCCAATCGGAAGCACGGGAAGAGATGTCGGCACCGAATAAGTCGTACGACCCTGTAGAGGTCGAGGCCTTGAAACCGGAAGAGATCGAGCGCATGCGGGACGAGGCGCTCGCCGCCTTCGCCGCCGCGGACTCCCTCGACGCGCTCCAGGAGGCCAAGGTCGCCCACACCGGCGGCACCTCCCCGCTGGCCCTCGCCAACCGCGAGATCGGCGCGCTGCCCCCGCAGGCCAAGGCCTCCGCGGGCAAGCTCGTCGGCCAGGCCCGGGGCGCGGTGAACAAGGGCCTCGCCGCCCGCCAGAGCGAGCTGGAGGCCGAGCGCGACGCCCGGGTACTGGTCGAGGAGGCCGTGGACGTCACGCTGCCGTACGACCGCGTGCCCGCCGGCGCCCGCCACCCGCTCACCACGCTGTCGGAGCGCATCGAGGACATCTTCGTGGCCATGGGCTACGAGGTCGCCGAGGGCCCCCAGGTCGAGGCCGAGTGGTTCAACTTCGACGCCCTCAACATCGGCCCGGACCACCCGGCGCGCGGTGAGGCGGACACCTTCTTCGTCGAGGGCCCGCAGGGCGGCACCGAGTCCGGCGTCGTGCTGCGCACCCACACCTCGCCCGTGCAGATCCGCTCCCTGCTGGAGCGCGAGCTGCCGGTGTACGTGATCTGTCCCGGCCGGGTGTACCGCACCGACGAGCTGGACGCCACGCACACCCCGGTCTTCCACCAGGTCGAGCTGCTCGCCGTCGACGAGGGCCTGACCATGGCCGACCTCAAGGGCACCCTCGACCACATGGTCCAGTCGCTGTTCGGCGAGGGCATGAAGACCCGGCTCCGGCCGAACTTCTTCCCGTTCACCGAGCCGTCCGCCGAGATGGACATGCTCTGCTACGTCTGCAAGGGCACCTCCGTCGGCAACCCGGACCGCCCCTGCCGCACCTGCTCCAGCGAGGGCTGGATCGAGCTCGGCGGCTGCGGCATGGTCAACCCCCGGGTCCTCACCGCCTGCGGTGTCGACCCCGAGAAGTACAGCGGATTCGCCTTCGGGTTCGGCATCGAGCGGATGCTGATGTTCCGCCACAACGTCGAAGACATGCGAGACATGGTCGAGGGTGACGTCCGGTTCACCCGGCCGTTCGGGATGGAGATCTGATGCGGGTCCCGCTTTCCTGGCTGCGGGAGTACGTCGACCTGCCGGCCACCGAGACCGGTCGTGACGTCCAGGCCAAGCTCATCTCGGCCGGCCTGGAGGTCGAGACCGTCGAGCAGCTCGGCGACGGCCTCAAGGGCCCTCTCGTCGTCGGTCAGGTGCTGACCATCGAGGAGCTGACGGAGTTCAAGAAGCCCATCCGCTTCTGCACCGTCGACGTCGGCACCGCCAACGGCACCGGCGAGCCCCAGGAGATCGTCTGCGGCGCCCGCAATTTCGTCGTCGGCGACAAGGTCGTCGTGGTCCTCCCGGGCGCCGAACTGCCCGGCGGCTTCGCCATCTCCGCGCGCAAGACCTACGGCCGCAACTCGCACGGCATGATCTGCTCCAGCGACGAGCTGGGCATGGGCGACGACGGCACCAAGGGCATCATCGTGCTGCCCCCGGAGACCGAGGTCGGCAAGGACGCGATCGAGCTGCTGGAGCTGGTCGACGAGGTCCTGGACATCGCCGTCACGCCCGACCGCGGCTACTGCCTGTCGATCCGTGGCGTCGCCCGCGAGACCGCCATCGCCTACGGCCTGCCGCTGCGCGACCCGGCGCTCCTCGACGTCCCGGGCCCGAACGCGTTCGGCCACCCCGTCCAGGTGTCCGACCCGCTCGGCTGCGACCGCTTCACGGCCCGCACCGTCACCGGTCTCGACCCCGAGGCGCGCTCCCCGATCTGGCTCAAGCGCCGGTTGCAGAAGGTCGGCATGCGCCCGATCTCCCTCGCCGTCGACATCACCAACTACGTGATGATGGAGCTGGGCCAGCCCCTGCACGCCTACGACCGCTCCCTCGTCCAGGGCACGATCGGCGTCCGCCGGGCCGAGGAGGGCGAGAAGATCGTCACCCTCGACGGTGTCACGCGCACCCTGCACGCCGAGGACCTGGTGATCACCGACGAGCGCGGCCCCATCGGCCTCGCCGGGGTCATGGGCGGCGCCAACACCGAGATCGCCGACCACGACGCCGCCGAGAACGGGGGGAACGCCTCCAGCGACGTCGTCATCGAGGCCGCCCACTTCGACCAGGTCGCCATCGCCCGCACGGCCCGCCGGCACAAGCTGTCGTCGGAGGCGTCCCGTCGCTTCGAGCGCGGCGTCGACCCGCTGGCCGCGGCCGCCGCCGCCCAGCGCACCGTCGACCTGCTGGTGCTCCTCGCGGGCGGCACCGCCGACGCGGGCGTCACCGAGGTGATCGCCCCGTCCGCACCTCGCACGATCACGATCCCGGCGGACCACCCGGACAAGGTCGCGGGCGTCGAGTACGGCCGCGAGACCGTCGTACGCCGCCTCCAGGAGGTCGGCTGCGACGTCTACGGGACGGACGAGCTGATCGTCACCGTGCCGTCCTGGCGGCCCGACCTCACCGACCCGAACGACCTCGCCGAAGAGGTCATCCGCCTGGAGGGCTACGAGAACCTGCCCTCCACGCTGCCCAAGCCCCCCGCGGGGCGTGGCCTCACCCAGCGGCAGCGACTGCACCGCCGGGTCGGGCGGGCACTGGCCGGCGCCGGATACGTCGAGGCGCCGAACTACCCCTTCGTCGGCGAACAGGTCTTCGACCAGCTCGGCCTGGAGGCGGACGACCCGGCCCGCCGCGTCGTCCGGCTCACCAACCCGCTCAACGACGAGGAGCCCGCGCTCCGCACGTCGCTGCTGCCGGGTCTGCTGGGCGCGCTGCGGCGCAACGACGGCCGGGGCACGCACGACCTGGCCCTGTTCGAGACCGGCCTGGTCTTCCTTCCGCGTGAGGAGCAGCGCGTCGCCGTCGCGCCGCCGGTCGACCGTCGGCCCACCGACGAGGAGATCGCGACGCTGAACGCCGCGCTGCCCGAGCAGCCGCGCCACGTCGCCGTCGTCGTCGCCGGGGCCCGCGAGCAGGCCGGCTGGTGGGGCAAGGGCCGCCTGGCCGACTGGGCCGACACCGTCGAGGCCGGCCGCGCGGTCGCCCGCGAGGCCGGTGCCGAACTGGTCGTCCGCAAGGGCCAGTACGGGCCCTGGCACCCCGGGCGCTGCGCCGAGTTCGTGGTCGTCGCGGACGGCACCGAGCGGGTCGTCGGCCACGCCGGCGAGCTGCACCCGCGCGTCCTCAAGGCGCTCGGGCTGCCCGCCCGGACCGCCGCGATGGAGATCGACCTGGACGCCCTGGAGCAGGTGGGGGACGGCACTCCGCAGGCGCCGAGCATCTCCTCGTTCCCGGTCGCCACGCAGGACGTCGCGCTCGTCGTCGACGCGTTCGTGCCGCACGCCGACGTGGAGGCCGCGCTGCGCGAGGGCGCCGGTGAACTCCTGGAGGGCATCCGGCTGTTCGACGTCTACGAGAACGCGGAGCAGCTGGGCGACGGGCGGAAGTCGCTGGCGTACGCGCTGCGCTTCCGGGCCGCGGATCGCACGCTGACCGTGGACGAGGCGTCGGCGGCCCGCGACGCGGCGGTCGCCCTCGCGGGCGAGCGCACGGGAGCGGTGCTGCGCAGTTAGGGCGCCTGAGGGGTGGGGAACTGCGGTGGTACGGCGGCTGCGGGTTGTTCGTGGCTCGCCGCGCAGTTCCCCGCGCCCCTGGGGGCATGGGGGCGAGCCCCGATGCCCCCGTCAGCCCCTCGTGTGGTCACCTCACTCATTCGGGTGACAATCCAGGGTGATCGCCCCCAACCGGGCGTCCTGTGGACAGAATCGGACCGGCCTCTCTGGGCCGTACGCGCTGTCCGGGCCTGATGGGGGGCCAACGGCATGATTCGAAACAGGGCTGGGGCCCCTCGTCGGGCCTGGCCCCGGGGGCGCCGCCTCTCCGGTCGGCTCGGCGCCGGGATCGTCGGCGGTGCCGTGGTCCTCGCGGCCGGCGCTGGGCTGATGCTGCACGTCAGGCGGAGGATGCTGCGGGAAGTGCGGCAGGCGCGCGCGATCGCGGGCGCCGCGCGAAGCGTCCTGCTCAGGCCGCTGCCCGCACGGATCGACGGACTCGCCACCGCCGCCGCCCAGCTCTCCGCCGACCGGGGTGCGACCGCCGGCGGCGACCTGTACGAGGTGATCGCCACCGAGCACGGTGTACGGGTGGTGATGGGCGACGTACGCGGTCACGGCCTCGCCGCGATCGGGACCGTCGCCGCCGTCCTCGGCAGCTTCCGCGAGGCCGTCCACGACGAGGCCGAACTCGCCGGGGTCCTCGCCCGCCTCGACCGTGCCCTCGCCCGCCATCTCCGGGACCGCGCCCGCTCCGAGGCCACGGAGGACTTCGTCACCGTCCTCCTGCTGGAGATCAGCCCCGACGGCGAACTGCACGCCCTCAACTGCGGCCATCCCTGGCCGTACCTCCTCGGCGTCAACCGAGCGGCACCGCTCGCCCGCGCCGACCCGCTGCCCCCGCTCGGCCTCTTCCCGCTCCCCGCCGAGCTCCCGGTCACCGCCTGCGGCCAACTCCTGCCCGGCGAGGCCCTGTTCCTCCACACGGACGGCGTGGAGGACGCGAGGGACAGCGAGGGCCGCTTCTTCCCCCTGGCGGGCGCGCTGAGGGAAGCCGTACGCGGCCGTCCCATCTGTCCCCAGGCCGTTCTGCGGGCAGTGTTCTGGCAGCTCCTCCGCCACGCAGGAGGAAGGCCCAAGGACGACATCGCGATACTGCTACTCCGCAACGAACGCCCACTTGTCTTGAGGGGCGCGGGGCCGCATACATCAGCGGCTCCGCCGCGGGGCGCGACCAGCCACCAACGACCCGCAGCCGACAACCCACCTGTCGCCCCCACCCCGTAGTCGCTCCCGTTCCGCCCGGCAGGGCCACCGCACTGTACGAGGGGGAGCCGGCGGCCCGGCCGGCCTCTTGGCGAGGGATCCCAGTCAACCTGTCCGGAACTCTCTGCGACAGCGCGCACACAGCGCGAATTCGGGCGTTCCAGTCACACCCCGTGTGAAGAGGGAGGCGCTACGCTGCGATTCGCCGGCACCGAGCCACCGGAGGGCCTCCATGCAGCCCAACACCCTGCTCGACGCGATCCTCGACGAGGCCGGTATCTCCCACGCCGGTCTCGCCGCCCACGTCAACCAGGCGGGACGGGCCCGGGGGCTGGCGCTGAGATACGAACACACCGCTGTGGCACGGTGGTTGAAGGGGCAGCGGCCGCGCGGACAGGTGCCCGACCTGATCTGTGAGGTGCTCGCCGGGCGGCTGCGCCGGACCGTCACCCTCGACGACATCGGGCTCGGCGTGCCGGGCGAGGCCGCCGCCCCGCACGGTGCCGGACTCTCCGGGTTCGTGGAGCGCGCCACCGCCCTGTGGCGCTCCGACGAACAACAGCGCCCCCATGTCCTCGGCGCCCCCGCCGTCACCGGGACGCCCGCCGTGATGCCCGTCTGGGAGTGGGAGAACCCGCCGGAGGACGTCGATGTCTCCCGGGGCGGACGGCACCGCGTCAGCATGGCCGACATCGAGATGCTGCGCGCGGCCCGGACGCACTACGAGCAGATGTACCGCAAGGCCGGGGGCGTCGCGACCCGCACCCGGATCGTCGGGTTCCTCAACGCCGAGGCCGCGCCGCTGCTGCGGGGCAGCTACACCGACGCCACCGGCCGCCAACTGCACCGGGCCACCGGCGGGTTGGTCGCGATCGCCGGGATCTGCGCGTACGACTCCGATGCCCACGGCCTGGCCCAGCGCTACTTCCACCAGGCGCTGAGGCTGGCGAAGGCCAGCGGGGACCGGGGGCTGGGGGCGTATGTGATCGCGCTCCTCGTCAACCAGTCGCTGTTCATGCGCGAGCACCGGCAGGCGGTCGCCTTCGCCGAGGCCGCGCTGCGCACGGCCGGCACGCACATCACCCCGGCGCTCGCCTCCGACCTGTACGCGATGCAGGCGAAGGCGTACGCGCACCTGGGCGACGGCACGAGCGCGCTGTCCTGCATCCGGCGGGCGGAGCAGGCCGCCGAGCGCATCCGGCGCGGGCACGAACCCGATGAGACCGGCTATGTCCAACCCGGCCTGGTGAACGTCCAGGTGGCGGAGGCGCTGCTCAGCCTCGGTGACCTGACGGCCGCGGCGGAGCACGCCGCGGCGGCCGTCGACACCCCGGCGCACGACCGGGGGCGAGTGCACCGGCTCGCGATGCTCAGCCACATCGAACTGCGGCAGGGCAACGCGGACAAGGCGGTGGCCACCGCCGTCGAGATGGCCGAGCAGGCGCGCGGAATGGAGTCCATGCGCCTGCGTGACAGACTCCGGGCGGTACGCGAACACCTCGTGCGCAACGGCTGCGCGGGGACCTCCGAGGCCGCCGAACTCATTGACGGGGCACTGCGCGTACCGCTCTGACACCGTCCCGGGGGCGCGGCCGTGCACCGGCTGTGCGCCTGCTGTCACCTAGCTACTGCTGCGATATTGCCACTTACTCGGCGGAAGGTGGCAGAACCGTGCAGTGGACGAAACAGAGCGAACAAACTGTGTACTCGAACCGCTGGTTCAGCGTCAATCTCGCGGATGTGGCGTTGCCGGACGGGCGGCACCTC
This sequence comes from Streptomyces sp. SP18BB07, assembly GCF_036322545.1. Taxonomy (NCBI): domain Bacteria; kingdom Bacillati; phylum Actinomycetota; class Actinomycetes; order Kitasatosporales; family Streptomycetaceae; genus Streptomyces; species Streptomyces sp. SP18BB07. The sequence continues at coordinate 24,374 of NZ_JAQYWT010000349.1, read as the reverse complement.
GATCACTTCCTGATACGGCTGCGGCCTGTCGCCGTGGCCACCGTGATCAACGAGGCGAACGAGGTGCTGCTCCTGTGGCGGCACCGCTTCATCACCGACAGTTGGGGCTGGGAGCTCGCGGCGGGCGTCGTCGAGGACGGCGAACCCGTCGTGGAGGCGGCCGCCCGCGAACTGGAGGAGGAGACCGGATGGCGGCCGGGACCCCTGCACCACCTGATGAGCGTCGAGCCCTCCAACGGGCTCACCGACGCCCGGCACCACATCTACTGGGCCGACGAGGGCGCGTATGTCGGTCACCCCGTGGACGACTTCGAGTCGGACCGTCGGGAATGGGTTCCCCTCAAGCTCGTCCCCGACATGGTCGCCCGCGGCGAGGTCCCGGCCGCCAACATGGCGGCCGCCCTGCTCCTGCTGCACCATCTGCGGCTCGGGCAGGACACCAAGCCCTGAATCCCCGCGCGTCCCGCCCGAGGGACCCTAACGGCCCAGCGCCTGCCAGATGGACACCACCAGGGCGCCCAGGGCCGTGAGCGCCGCCACCGCGGGCAGCGGCCAGCGGGCGTGCTCCAGGGTGACGACCCGGGTGTTGAGGTCGTCGAGTTCCTTGGCGCTCTGTTCGGCGCGGTGGCTCAGCAGGGTCAGCCCTCCTTCGACGCGTGTGTGCGCCACATCCAGGCGGCGGCGTAACTCAGCGAGTTCGCCGTGGTGCACGGGATGCTCGGGGTCGATGGCCACGAGTCCGCTCCTTTCTGTAGTCAGCGCATCCCTTGCATGCGCACGTGAAGTCAACTCGCCTGGTGGGCGGGTGGGGAGAGTGTGCGAACGGCATATGCGGGTCCGCCGCGCACACGGTGTGTGAATACGACGGGCCCGGCACCCTCCTGGGTGCCGGGCCCGTGCGCACAAGGGAACTGACGGTGCGTAGTCGGACTGCCGGGGATCAGGCGTACGCGTAGAAGCCCGACCCCGACTTCCGGCCGAGCCGCCCCGCGTCCACCATGCGCTGGAGCAGCGGGGGAGCGGCGTACAGCGGTTCCTTGTACTCCTCGTACATGCTGTTGGCGATGGAGACGATGGTGTCCAGGCCGATCAGATCGGACAGCTTCAGCGGGCCCATCGGGTGGGCGCAGCCCAGCTCCATGCCGTTGTCGATGTCCTCGCGGCCCGCGATGCCCGACTCGAACATCCGGATCGCGGAGAGCAGGTACGGCACCAGCAGCGCGTTGACGACGAAGCCCGAGCGGTCCTGGGCCCGTACGGCGTGCTTGCCGAGCACCTTCTCGGCGAACAGCTGCGCCCGGCTGAGCGTGCCCTCGGAGGTGGTCAGCGCCGGGATCAGCTCGACGAGCTTCTGCACCGGGGCCGGGTTGAAGAAGTGGATGCCGATGACATGGTCCGGCCGCGAGGTGGCGACCGCGAGCTTCACCAGCGGGATCGAGGAGGTGTTGGAGGCGAGGATCGCGTCCGGGCGGGTCACCACCTGGTCGAGCACCTGGAAGATCTCCGTCTTCACCTGCTCGTTCTCCACGACCGCCTCGATGACGAGGTCACGGTCGGCGAACTCGCCGAGATCGGTGGTGAAGCTCAGGCGCGCCTGGGTGTCGTCCCGCTCCGCCTCGGTGATCTTGCCGCGCTCGGCGGCCTTGGACAGGGAGTTGAACAGCCGGGTACGGCCGATCTCCAGGGCTTCGCCGGTGGTCTCGGCGACCTTGACGTCCAGTCCGGCGCGGGCGCACACCTCGGCGATGCCCGCTCCCATCTGGCCGCAGCCCACGACTCCGACGCGTGCAATGTCTCCCGCCGGGATGTCCGTCACATCGTCCCTTTCAGTGGTTTTGTGGCCGGCAGATACCCCTGGTGGGGGCCTGCGCCAAACCTGCACGTTACCCGCGACGCCTACTGATCAGTATTCCGGGTGTCACATGGAAGGCTGGTCCGGGATCGGTCCGCGCCGGGGCGGACACGCGGGACGCGGTAGGCGGAGGTACGAGGATGCATCGGAAGCCACGGATGTCACGGCGGGCGTTCTGGGCGACCGCCGCGGCGACCGTCGTGGCGGCGGGCGGGGTGGTGGCGGGCACCGCCATCGCCGGCGGCGACCCGAGTCCGCGCCGCAGGGCCGGCGAGGGCGAGCTGCGCGGCATGTGGCTGGCCACCGTCCTCAACCGGGACTGGCCCTCGAAGGCCGGTCTGACCGCCGCCGAACAGCGCGCCGAACTCCTCGCCCGGCTCGACACCGCCGTGGACCGCCGCCTCAACGCGGTGATCTTCCAGGTCCGCCCCAGCGCCGACGCCCTCTGGCCCTCCCCGTACGAGCCGTGGTCGCAGTACCTCACCGGCACCCAGGGCAAGGACCCCGGCTGGGACCCGCTGGGCACGGCCGTCCGGGAGGCGCACGCCCGGGGGCTGGAACTGCACGCCTGGTTCAACCCCTACCGGGTCGCGGTCCACGCCGACCCGAGCTGGCTGGTCGCCTCCCATCCGGCCCGGCAGAACCCCGACTGGGTCGTCCCCTACGGCGGCAAGCTCTACTACAACCCCGGCATCCCCGCTGTCCGCGCCTTCGTGGAGAAGGCCATGCTCGACGCCGTCCGCAGGTACGCCGTGGACGCCGTGCACTTCGACGACTACTTCTACCCGTACCCGGTGGCGGGACAGGTCTTCGACGACGACGCGGCGTACGACGCGTACGGCGGGAGCTTCCCCAACCGGGCGGCCTGGCGGCGCGCCAACATCGACCTGCTGGTGCGGGAGACGGCGGCCCAGGTCAAGGCGATTCGCCCCGGCACCCAGTTCGGGATCAGCCCCTTCGGCGTGTGGCGCAACGCCGAGACCGACGCGCTGGGCTCGGACACCCGGGCGGGCGTGCAGACCTACGACGACCTGCACGCGGACACCCGGAAATGGGTCCGGGAGAACTGGATCGACTACATCGTCCCGCAGCTGTACTGGAACATCGGCTTCGCCGCCGCCGACTACGCCAAGCTGTTGCCCTGGTGGGCGGAGACCGCCCGGGGCAGCGGGACGCGGCTGTACATCGGGGAGGCCCTCTACAAGGCGGGCGACCCGGCGCAGCCCGCGGCCTGGCAGGACCCGGCCGAGCTGTCCCGTCACCTCACCCTGGCCCGCGACGTCCCGGAGGCACGCGGCCACGTCTTCTTCTCGGCCAAGGAGGTCAAGGAGGACAGGATCGGCGCCATGGCCCGAGTGGTCGCCGACCACTACCCACAGCCGACCCGCACCGCACGCTGACAGCGATCCGCCACAGGACGTTGTTCCAGCCCGGCGGAGCGGCCGCGTCCGCATCGCCTGCCGGCGAGCAGCAGGCATGCCGTCACCGCTCCCGCCGCCCAACGTGGTCGCCGACCACTGACGGCGGTCGGCGGGACCACCTCGCTGACTGGCGGGGCCGGGGTGTCGGGGGTGTCGCTACTCGGGGTCTCCGAGGTGGCGGACGACGGTGTCGGGGCCCGGGGACATCAGTGCCTCGTGCCCGTCGTCGAACCTGACCCGGTAGGGCGGGTTCCCGTTCTGGCCGAGCACCTCCAGGACCTCCGCGGTCCGGTCGTGGTGCCCGACGGTCCTGCCGTGCACCAACAGGGTGTCGCCTTTGGCTGCCTGCATCGGGGGCCTCCTCGTCTCGCACGGGAGTGGCGGTCCGTGACCGCAGTCTATTGCGGGCGGCGCCGAATGGACCGGGGTGAGTACGGCTCTCACGCGCTCCCGCGCCCGACTCAGGCGGACGAGCGCTGGGTGACCGCGATGCAGACCAGTACCGCGGCGGCCGTCAGGGGCGCGGCCGGGGTGAGCTGCTCACCGAGGAGCAGCACCGACCACACCAGTGTGAGCAGCGGCTGCGCCAGCTGCAACTGGCTGGCCTTCGGTATGCCGATCGCGGCCATACCCCGGTACCAGACGACCAGCCCCAGGAACTGGGACCCGGCCGCCACCCACAGCAGCCCGGCCACGCTGTGCGCCGTCAGCTGCGTCGGCTCGTACGACAGGGCCAGCAGCGCGCCCAGCACGCTCAGCGGCAGACAGAGCACCAGGGCCCAGCCGATGACCTGCCAGCCGGGCATCACCCGGGCCAGTCGCCCGCCCTCGGTGTATCCGGCCGCGCACACCAGCAGGGCACCGAAGAGGTAGAGGTCGGCCGTGGTGAGCGAGCCGCCGCTCTGGGTCACGGTGAACGCCAGCACCGCGGCGGCTCCGGCGAGCGCGGCCGCCCAGAAGGTGCGCGAGGGGCGGGTGCCCATGCGCAGTGCCGAGCACAGGGCGGTCGTCAGCGGGAGCAGACCGACCACGACGGCGGCGTGCGCGGTGGTGGAGGTCTGGAGCGCGAGCGTGGTCAGCATCGGGAAACCCAGCACGACACCGGCGGCCACCACCGCGAGCCCGGCCCAGTGCCGACGCCCGGGCAGGGGCACCCGCAGGACCAGCAGACAGACACCCGCGATGACGGCCGCCAGGGCGCTGCGCACGGCGACCAGCGACCAGGGCCCGAAGCCCTCCAGACCCCACGCGGTGGCGGGGAACGTGAGGGAGAAGGCCGTGACACCGAGGGCCGCCTGGAGCGTGCCGCCGACCCGGAGTCGGTGACCGCGCGGGAGCGCGCCGGGGTCGGCCGGACCAGCGCCCAAGGGACGGGTGACGGCGGGATCGGCGCCGGCGGATCGGGTGTCGGTGTGACGGGTGGCGGTGCCCGCGCCGCCTCCCGGAGTGGTCGGCCCCGGCTCGGTGTCCTGCCGCCTGCTCGTGCCCACCGCTACTGAGGAATCGGCGATAGCGCTATTCTTTGCTCTCATGCATGAGCGTAGCAGTGTCGCGGAACTGGTGGAACAGCTACGGAAGGAGCTCGACCGCTACTCCGTGGGTGGAAAGCTGCCGTCGAGCCGCGCCCTCGTCGAGCGGTTCCGGGTGAGCCCGGTGACCGTGTCGCGGGCCCTGGCGCAGCTGTCCGCCGAGGGGCTCGTGGTGACCCGGCCGGGGGCGGGCGCCTTCCGGGCCGGCCCGCGTGAGAGCGGCACGGCGGCCGTGGGGGACACCTCCTGGCAGGAGGTCGCGCTGAGCGCGGACGGCAGCGCCGAGCCGTCGCCCCGCACGGTGGACGCATCCGGGGTCCTGGTCTCGCTCGCCTCCCCGCCGCCCGGCGTCATCGAGTTCAACGGCGGCTATCTGCACCCGTCGCTGCAGCCGGAGCAGGCGATGGGCGCCGCCCTGTCCAGGGCCGGGCGTCGGCCCGGGGTGTGGGCGCGGCCGCCGGTCGAGGGGGTGCCGGAGCTGCGCGAGTGGTTCGCGCGGAGCATCGGCGGGGCGATCACCGCTGCCGAGGTGATCGTCGCGGCCGGCGGCCAGTCCGCCCTGACCACCGCCCTGCGCGCCCTCGCGCCGCCCGGGGCGCCCGTACTCGTGGAATCGCCCACGTACCCCGGCATGCTGGCGATCGCCCGGGCGGCCGGCCTGCGCCCCGTGCCGGTGCCGGTGGATGCGGACGGGGTCAGACCCGCCCTTCTCGCCGACGCGTTCAAGGCGTCCGGCGCCCGGGTCCTCGTCTGCCAGCCGCTCTTCCAGAACCCCACCGGTGCTGTCCTGTCGGCCGACCGCAGGGGCGAGGTGCTGCGGATCGCCCGAGCGGCGGGGGCCTTCGTGGTGGAGGACGACTTCGTACGTCGTCTCGCGCACGAGGACGCGGGGCCCCTGCCGCGGCCCCTGGCGGCCGACGACCCCGACGGCGTGGTCGTGCACGTCTCCTCACTGACCAAGGCGACCTCGCCCAGCTTCCGGGTGGGCGCGCTGGCCGCGCGGGGCCCGGTCCTGGAACGGCTGCGCGCCATCCAGGTCGTCGACACCTTCTTCGTGCCGCGTCCCCTTCAGGAGGCCGCCCTCGAACTCGTCGGCTCGCCCGCCTGGCCCCGCCATCTCCGGTCGGTCGCAAGGGAGTTGAAGAACCGGCGGGTCGCCCTCGCCTCCGGGCTGCGGTCGCGCCTGCCCCAACTCGCCCTGCCCCACATCCCCTCCGGCGGCTACCACCTCTGGCTGCGCCTCCCCGACGGCACTGGGGGCACCTCCCAGGCTTTCGGCCCTGGGGGAGAGTCCGCCCTGGTCGCCGCCGCCCTCCGCGCGGGTGTCGCCGTCACCCCCGGCCGCCCCTACTTCAGCGCCGAACCCCCGGCCGGCCACCTGCGGTTGAGCTTCGCGGGCGTCGCGAACGCGGGCGAGATCGCGGAAGGGGTACGTCGTCTGGAGGAGGCCGTAAACGGTTCGACAGCGGGCTCCCGGCCTGCGAACGTCCTGCCATGAGCGACGAGTCGAACCCCACCGTCCCCCCGGGCTACGAGATCTCCGACGATCCCGGACGCATCGACGTCGAACGGGTCCACCACTGGCTGTCCACCGACGCCTACTGGGCCCTCGGCCGCGCCCGCGAGAAGCAGGAGAGCGCGATCGGAGGATCCCTCAACTTCGGGGCGTACGAGGTGGGTTCGGGGGAGCAGGTGGCGTACGCGCGGGTGGTGACCGACCGGGCCACTTTCGCCTGGCTCTGCGATGTGTACGTCGCCCCGTCGGCGCGCGGGAACGGGCTAGGCACCGCGCTGGTCGCGGCCGTGCGCGAGCACCTGCGGGCGTACGGGCTGCGGCGCGTCCTGCTCGCCACGCACGACGCGCACGGCGTCTACGCGAAGCTCGGGTTCGAGCCGCTCGCCAAGCCCGACCAGTGGATGGCGTTGGTGTTCGAGTGAGGGAGCGGGTGCGGCGACGAGTGCCTGGCGCGCAGGACGGAGTACCCCGGGTAACTCCTGAGTAACGCCTCTTGACCTGCGCAGAACCCCGTTCCACCATCGCCGCATGCATCTTCGGGTCACGTTCGTCGCCGCCGCGCGCTGCTCCTCGCTGCTCGCGGAGCGTTTCGAGGACGACCGGCCGCTGGACCAGGCCGGCTGGGACGAAGTGCAGCGCGCCGCCCATGAGCTGGTGCCGCTGGCGGCGGCCGAGCTGCGCTACTGCTCGCCCACACCCCGTAGCCGGGCCACCGGGGACGCCCTCGGCTACGCGCCGCTGGCCCAGCCCGCGCTGCGGGACTGCGACATGGGCCGCTGGCGCGGCTTCACGCTGGGCGAGGCCATGGCGCGGGAGCCCTCGGCCGTGGACGCCTGGCTCGCCGACCCGCACTCCACCCCGCACGGCGGCGAGTCACTGATCGGCTTCATCTCCCGCATAGGCGGCTGGCTCGAGACCCGCCCGGTGGCCGAGGGCGGCCGGGTCGTCGCGGTGGCCGAGCCGTCCGTGCTGCGCGCCGCCCTGGTCTACGCGCTGAAGGCCCCGCCGTCGTCGTACTGGAACATGGACATCCGTCCGCTGTCGACGGTCACGGTCGCGGGCCACGCGGGCCGCTGGAACCTGCGGCTGGGTGCGGCGCAGTAGACGCGGGGGCTCCGGTCGACCGGTCGCGGGTGTAGTCGGTGACCAGGAGCAAGTCCTTCGCGGGGCCGCCGACCCGCCAGGTCGTCCGCCAGCGGTCCTCGTCGTACACCTCGAACTCGCCCCGGTAGAGGTCGGCGACGCAGGGATGGTCCGTGCGCCACCGCCCGGTCGTCAGATCAAGGTCGTGGAAGGGACGGCCGTCGGCGAAACGGACGTCCGCCGTGCCGGGCACGGCCCCCGGGAGGAAGCGCAGGGTGCGTTCCGCGGGGCGCGGGACGCCCTGCCAGACGAAAGTTCCGGATTCCCGGTGCAGAAGACCGCCGTCGTCCAGCGGGCTGAAAACGGTCGTCCCGGAGAACTCCCCCTCGGCACCGTTCGCGAGGTCCCGCACGGACCGTTGGAGCCGCCAGCATCCGCGGAGATGGACCAGCACCTCCGGAACTGGCAGGAAAGCGCTCATCCGTCTTTCACTTCCGATCACTTCCGACACTTTCGGTGCCGTGCGACCCGTTGACGCTGTCTCGGTCACCTCCCTATCTTGCCGTTCGACGTGCTGATCATCGTCCGATATTTCGAATAACTCCAGACCCCCACCCCGAGCCGCGGAGTATCCATGTCACGCAGCACCCGCACCCGTTGGAGACTCGGCCTCACCGCCACCGCCTTCCTGGTGGCCGCCGCCTCCGTCCCGGCCCCCGCGCACGCCGAGGACGTCACCGACTACGCGATCACCGTCGACCCGGCCGCCAAGGGCGCGAAGATCGACGACACGATGTACGGCGTCTTCTTCGAGGACATCAACCGGGCCGCCGACGGCGGTCTCTACGCCGAACTCGTGCAGAACCGGTCCTTCGAGTACTCGACCGCCGACAACCGCGCCTACACCCCGCTCACCTCCTGGACCGTCGACGGCACCGCGCAGGTCGTGAACGACGCCGGCCGGCTCAACGAGCGCAACCGCAACTACCTTGCCCTGGGCGCCTCTTCGGCCGTCACCAACGCGGGCTACAACACCGGTGTCCACGTCGAGGAGGGAAAGAAGTACGACTTCTCCGTGTGGGCGCGCGCCGACGCCCGCACGACGCTGACCGTCACCCTCCAGGACGCCGACGGCACGCTCGCCGAGGCCCGCCGGGTCGCAGTCAAGGGCGGCTGGGCCAAGTACCGGGTCTCGTTCAAGGCGACGCGGACCAGCTCCGACGGCCGGCTGACCGTCGCCTCCGCCGACGCCGTCGCCCTCGACGAGGTGTCCCTCTTCCCGCGCGACACCTACAAGGGGCACAGGAACGGCCTGCGCAAGGACCTCGCCGAGAAGATCGCCGCACTGAAGCCGGGCTTCGTCCGCTTCCCCGGCGGCTGCCTCGTCAACACCGGTTCCATGCAGGACTACAGCGAGGCCTCGGGCTGGGAGCGCCAGCGCTCGTACCAGTGGAAGGACACCATCGGCCCCGTCGAACAGCGCGCCACCAACGCCAACTTCTGGGGCTACAACCAGAGTTACGGCCTCGGCTACTACGAGTACTTCCAGTTCTCCGAGGACATCGGCGCGATGCCGCTGCCCGTGGTGCCCGCCCTCGTCACCGGCTGCGGCCAGAACAGGGCCATCGACGACGAGGCCCTGCTCCAGCGGCACATCCAGGACACCCTGGACCTCATCGAGTTCGCCAACGGCCCGGTGACCAGCAAGTGGGGCAAGAAGCGGGCCCAGATGGGCCACCCGAAGCCCTTCCACCTCACCCACCTCGGCGTCGGCAACGAGGAGAACCTGCCGAACGAGTTCTTCGCCCGCTTCCAGAAGTTCCGGGCCGCCATCGAGGCGAAGTACCCCGACATCACGGTGATCTCGAACTCCGGCCCCGACGACACGGGCACCACCTTCGACACCGCGTGGCAACTGAACCGCGAGGGCAACGTCGACATGGTCGACGAGCACTACTACAACAGCCCCCAGTGGTTCCTCCAGAACAACGACCGCTACGACTCGTACGACAGGAACGGGCCCAAGGTCTTCCTCGGCGAGTACGCCTCCCAGGGCAACGCCTTCAAGAACGCCCTCTCCGAAGCCGCGTTCATGACCGGCCTGGAGCGCAACGCCGACATCGTGAAACTGGCCTCCTACGCACCGCTCCTCGCCAACGAGGACTATGTGCAGTGGCGTCCCGACATGATCTGGTTCAACAACCACGCCTCGTGGAACTCCGCCAGCTACGAGACGCAGAAGCTCTTCATGAACAACGTCGGTGACAGGGTGGTGCCGTCGACGGCCACCGGCACACCGGCGCTGACCGGCCCGATCACCGGAGCCGTGGGCCTGTCCACCTGGGCCACGACGGCGGCGTACGACGATGTGACGGTCACGGCCGAGGACGGTACGAGCCTGCTCAGCGACGACTTCAGTGGTGACGCCTCGAAGTGGACCCACACCGGCGGCGGCAGCTGGAGCGTCCAGGACGGCCAGTACGTGCAGAGCGACGTGGCCGCCGAGAACACCCTGGTCACGGCCGGTGACACCGCCTGGCACGACTACGACCTCAAGGTGAAGGCCACCAAGAAGTCCGGCAAGGAGGGCTTCCTCGTCGCCTTCGGCGTCAAGGACACCGGGAACTACTACTGGTGGAACCTCGGCGGCTGGAACAACACCACCAGCGCGGTCGAGCAGGCCGTCGACGGCGGCAAGTCCTCACTGATCTCCAAGCCGGGCACGATCGAGACGGGCCGTACGTACGACGTCGAGGTCAAGGTGCGCGGTCGCCAGGTGACCCTGCTGCTGGACGGCAAGGAGTGGGGGAGCTTCACCGACGACAAGCCGGCGGAGCCGTTCCGGCAGGTGGTGACGCGGGACGCGAAGACGGGTGACCTGATCCTGAAGGTCGTCAACGCGCAGGGCGTGGCCGCGCGGGCGGCCATCGACCTCGGGGGTGCGAAGGTGCGCTCCACGGCGCGCGTGACGACGCTGACGGCCGCGCCGGACGCGGTGAACACGGAGACGGCCACGCCGGTGGCGCCCGTGAAGTCCACGTTCTGGGGGGTGGCCGAGGAGTTCAGCTACACGTTTCCGGCGAACTCCGTGACGTTCCTGAGGATCAAGAAGCGGTGACGGGGGGAGCGGGCCGGGCTTTGTGAGCCGGGTGCGGGTGGGTGGGGGCTGGTCGCGCCCGCGCGGCGGAGCCGCATGATCGACACAGCCCCGCCCCGGACTGGGCCTTCGGCCCATCTATGAGCGGCGGCGGGGCTTTCCGGGCCTGCCGCCGCTCTTGGCGTTCCGCTGGCCGCGGGCCGTCGTGGGCTGGCGGCGAGTGGGGCTCGCTGCCGGGCGCTTCGGTTTCTGCTGCGGCTTCTTCTCCTCCGCGGGCTTGGCGCGGCCCCGTGAGCTGTTGACGGTGCGGCCCCGGACGATGCCGATGAAGTCCTCGACCAGGTCGGTGGTCGCGTCCTGGGGCCAGGACAGGGCGACACGCGACTCGGGCGCGTCCGTGACCGGGCGGTAGGTGAGGTCCTTGCGGTGGTGGAGCCGGGCCAGCGACTGGGGGACGACGAGCAGTCCGATCCCGGCCGCGACCAGCTCGATCGCGTCCGCCGTGGTGGCGGGACGCTCGAACGCCGGTTCTCCGGGCGGGCGCTCCCAGTCGAGGGTGTCGTCCAGGGGGTGCAGCACGACCTCGTCCGCCAGGTCCTCGCAGCTCACCTCGTCGACCGCGGCGACGACGTGATCCTGGGGGATCACGACCACCGTGGTCTCGGTGTAGAGGGGGATCGCGCTGAGGTCGGTGTCGTCCACCGGCAGCCGTACGAAACCGGCGTCGGCGCCGCCGTCCCGCAGCACCCCGAACGCCTCGGCGGCGGACACCTGGAGGAGCGTCAGGGGGATGTCGGGCAACCGCTCGTTCCAGATCCGCACCCACTTGGTGGGCGTCACTCCCGGAACGTAGGCGAGCCGGAACGAGGGGAACGAGGAGGATGCTTCCGAGCCTGTCACGTGACCAGGCTAACGGGCGGGCGGACGGGCCCGGTCATCACCGCCGGGCAGCCGTGTGGTCGGCGGTCGCGCAGCCGCTCGATACCCTTGACCCCATGACGTCGCACCAGACCGCCCAGACCATGAAGCCCGCCACCGCGGCGAAGAAGCTGGGTGTGTACCTCCAGGCCACGCCCGCCGACTTCCAGGAGGGCGCCGTCTCGCGCGCCGAGCTGAGCGCGCTGCAGACGAACCCGCCGACCTGGCTGGAGGAACTGCGCCGCAACGGCCCGCACCCCCGCCCGGTGGTCGCCGAGAAGCTGGGCGTCTCCATCGCGGGGCTCGCGCGCGGTGGAGTCACCGAGCCCCTCACCACCGAGCAGATCGAGGCCCTGAAGCAGGACAGCCCCGAGTGGCTGCAGAAGGAGCGCGCCACCCAGGCCGAGGTCCGCAAGGAAGGCGCCCGCATCAAGAAGCGCAACGCCGAGCGAGCGGCCCAGGCGGACGACCGGAGCTAGCGCCGAGGTAGGCATCGCGTCGCGGCAGGCATCGCGGTGCGGCAGGCATCGCGGCGCGGTGAAAATCACGAGCCGCGCGGCCGGGGCCCGGGGCAGGATGCCCCCTGTGAATCCCCTCCTGTGCGGGCTCGCCGCCAATCCGGCTCTGCCCGCCGCGCTGGTCGACCGGCTGATCGGGCTCGCGGACGCCGATCTCGACGACGAACTCGCCCGCCGCGACGACCTCACCCGGGCGCAGGCGATCACGCTGGCCTCGCGGGACGAGAGCAACGGGGTGCGGCTGGCCTACGAGGGCACGCTGACCGCCGCCGACGTCGACCCCACCGCACAGCCGCGCATCGCCCTCGCCCTGCTGGACGAGGGCGTCGGCGACCCGCGGTGGGCCCGTCTCCTCGCCGCGTCCGCGGCCGTCGAGCTCCGGGAGCGGCTGGCCGCCTGCTCCGGCCTGCCGCCGGACGTGGTGGAGATCCTCGCCGCGGACCCGGACATCCAGGTCGTCGCGGAGCTGGCCCTGTGGGCCGAGCCGGACGTGGCCGCACGGCTCGCGGCGCATCCGCACGCCGAGGTCCGCCGCGCGGCGGCGCTCAACGAGGCCACCCCACCCGAGGTGCTGGCCGCCCTCGTCGCCGGCGAGGATCTGCCTCCCGTCCGGCACTGTCTGGTCTGCGACCGCGAGGAACCGCCGTTCACACACCGCCCGGACTGCCCACGGCTCGACTGCGATCTGCGGCCGGGCGCCGCCTGCGACGGCTCCCACGAGTCCACCGCCCTCGAGATCCTGCGGGCGGTCCTGGAGAACCCGGCCACACCGGCGGAGACGGTCGCGGCCTTCGCCGACCATCCGTCGACGCTGCTGCGCTGGGCGGTCGCCGCCCGTCCCGGCCTGCCTCAGCAGACGTACGCCCGGCTCGCCGTGGACCCCACGCCCGGTGCGCGCGCCGACCTCGCCGCGAACCCCGCGATCGACGACACCCTGATCCGCGCACTGGCCGACGACACCTCGCCCGACGTGCGGCGCGCGCTCGCGCACAACCCACGGGTGCCGCTCGACGTCCTCGCGGAGCTGGCCGCCACCACCCGGATCGGTACCACGCCGCTGCCGCGGATCGCCTCCGCCACGGCCGCCGAGGTCGAGGAGCTGGCCCGGTCGCCGCACGCCGCCGTACGCATGCTGCCGGCGCGACGGCGTGATCTGCCGGCCGGCGTCCGTGACGCGCTGGCCGACGATCCCGACGCCAAGGTGGTCTCGGCCGTCGCCGCGCATCCCGGTCTCGCCGAGGCCCGACTGCACGCCATGGTCGACCGGCACGGTGTCCAGGTCCTCACCGGGGTGGCGGCCAACCCGGACGCGACCCCGGCGTTCCTGGAGCGTGTGGCCCGGCACCGGCCACCGGTCCGCAAGGCGCTCCGCGCGATCGCCCAGCACCCCCGGGCGACGCCCCCCGCCCTCCTGCCGTGTCTGGCGGACGAACGGGCCAGGCCCCTCGCCGCCCGCCACCCGGCGCTCCCGCCGACGGTCGTCGTCGAACTGCTCTCCGACCCGGCCGACCCGGTGGCGGAGGCCGCGGCCGCCAACCCGTCCCTGCCGCTCGCCGTGATGGACGAGCTGACCCGGAGGCCGACCGGTCGCAGGGCTGAGGGGTTGGGGTGACGGTCAGGGGTGGTCGCGGCTCCCGCGATCAGGACGGTGCGAGGACGCAGAACTCGTGACCCTCCGGGTCGGTCAGGCATGTCCACGGGACGTCGCCCTGGCCGACGTCGAGGTCGGTGGCGCCGAGGGCACGCAGCCGGGCCACCTCGGCGGCCTTGTCGTCACCGGGACACGGCAGCAGGTCGAGATGGACGCGGTCCGGCACGGGAGCCGAGGCGGGCGTGCGGAGGAACTCCAGGTAGGGGCCGACCCCCTTGGCCGAGCGCAGCACGGCCTGGTCGTCGGTGACCTCGTGCACGGCCCAGTCCGTCGCCCCGCCCCAGAACCGGGCCATGGCCCGCGGATCCGCGCAGTCGACGACCACGGCGGCGATCGGGCCGGTGTCCCGGTAGACCTCCCGGGGCTCCAGCACACAGAACTCGTTGCCCTCGGGGTCGGCGAGGACGGTCCACGGCACATCGCCCTGGCCCACGTCGGCGGGCGTCGCGCCGAGCGCCCTCAGCCGCGCGACCAGCTCCGCCTGGTGCGCCTCGGACGTGGTGGCGAGATCGAGGTGCGTACGGTTCTTCGTGGCCGTCTTGCCCTCGGGGACGGGAACGACGTCGACGCCGACCGCGACCGGGTGCGGCCAGACCAGGCCGCCGACGGGCCCGACATAGGTGGTCACCCCGGGGCTGTAGGCGGTCCAGCCGAGCGCCTCCGCCCAGAACCGTCCGACCGCCCCGGCGTCGAGAGCCTTGATGTTCACGTGCACGGGTCGCAGCGCCATGCCGACGATCTTATGCGCCCGCTCCGGCCGACCGTCGCGCCTGCGACGGACGCAAGATTGCATAAACGTGCATCGAAACGTATAGTCATGCCATCCAAGAGGAGGGTTCCATGGCGGTACGCGTGGCGGTGGCGGGAGCGAGTGGTTATGCGGGCGGCGAAGTGCTGCGCCTGCTGCTCGCCCACCCCGAGGTCGAGATCGGTGCACTGACCGGCAACTCCAACGCGGGCCAGCGCCTGGGCACGCTGCAACCGCACCTGCTGCCGCTGGCCGACCGGGTGCTCCAGGAGACGACCGCCGAGGTGCTGGCGGGCCAGGGCCGACGGCATGATGTCGTCTTCCTCGCGCTGCCGCACGGGCAGTCCGCGGCCGTGGCCGAGCAGCTCGGCCCGGACGTGCTCGTCGTCGACATGGGCGCCGACTTCCGGCTGAAGGACGCGGCCGACTGGGAGAAGTTCTACGGCTCGCCCCATGCCGGCACCTGGCCCTACGGCCTCCCCGAACTACCGGGTGCCCGCGCCGCGCTGGAGGGGTCCAAGCGCATCGCGGTACCCGGTTGCTACCCCACGGCCGTCACCCTGGCCCTGTTCCCGGCGTACGCGGCGGGCCTCGCCGAGAACGAGGCCGTGATCGTCGCCGCCTCCGGCACCTCCGGCGCGGGCAAGGCCCCCAAGGCGCATCTGCTGGGCAGCGAGGTCATGGGGTCGATGACCCCGTACGGCGTCGGCGGCGGTCACCGCCACACGCCCGAGGTGATGCAGAACCTCGGCGGTGTCGCTGGCGAGCCGGTCACCGTGTCCTTCACCCCGACCCTCGCACCGATGCCCCGCGGCATCCTCGCCACATGCAGCGCGAAGGCGAGGCCCGGCGTCACCGCCGAGGCCGTGCGCGCGGCGTACGAGAAGGCCTTCGCCGACGAGCCGTTCGTCCATCTGCTCCCCGAGGGACAGTGGCCCGCCACGGCGTCCGTCTACGGTTCCAACGCCGTTCAGGTGCAGGTCGCGTACGACGAGGCCGCGGGCCGCATCATCGCGATCAGCGCCATCGACAACCTCACCAAGGGCACCGCCGGTGGCGCCCTCCAGAGCATGAACATCGCCCTCGGACTCCACGAGACGACGGGGCTTTCCACGATCGGAGTCGCACCGTGAGCGACGCACGTGCAGCCACCGGGCCGCAGACGACGACGATGGCCGCACCGCTGCGCTGCACGGGCGACAGCGACATCAGCCGCTTCCGCGGCGGGGCGAACGAGGAGATGCAGTGAGCGTGACGGCAGCCAAAGGGTTCACGGCGGCGGGGATCGCCGCCGGGATCAAGGAGAACGGCAACCCGGACCTGGCCCTCGTGGTCAACACCGGGCCCCGCCTCGCCGCCGCGGGCGTCTTCACCTCCAACCGCGTGAAGGCCGCACCGGTCCTCTGGTCCGAGCAGGTCCTCAAGGGCGGCCGGGTCTCCGCCGTCGTCCTCAACTCCGGTGGCGCCAACGCCTGTACGGGCCCCAAGGGCTTCCAGGACACCCACGCGACCGCCGAGAAGGTCGCGGACGTCCTCGGGCACAGCGCCGGTGAGATCGCCGTCGCCTCGACCGGCCTCATCGGCGTGCTCCTGCCCATGGACAAGCTGCTCCCGGGCGTGGAGACGGCCGCCGCGGCCCTGAGTGAGCACGGCGGTGAGAAGGCCGCCATCGCCATCAAGACCACCGACACCGTGCACAAGACGTCCGTCGTCACCAAGGACGGCTGGACCGTCGGCGGCATGGCGAAGGGCGCCGGCATGCTCGCCCCCGGCCTCGCCACCATGCTCGTGGTGCTCACGACCGACGCGGACCTGGAGAGCGAGGTGCTCGACAGCGCGCTGCGGGCCGCCACGCGGACGACCTTCGACCGGGTCGACTCCGACGGCTGCATGTCCACCAACGACACCGTGCTGCTGCTCGCCTCCGGCGCCGCCGAAGTCACCCCGGACCACGCGGAGTTCGCCGAGGCCGTGCGCCAGGTCTGCGACGACCTCGGACAGCAGCTCATCCGGGACGCCGAGGGCGCCAGCAAGGACATCAAGGTCGAGGTCGTGAACGCGGCGACCGAGGACGACGCCGTCGAGGTGGGCCGTTCCATCGCCCGCAACAACCTCCTCAAGTGTGCCATCCACGGCGAGGACCCCAACTGGGGCCGTGTCCTGTCCGCCATCGGCACCACGTCCGCCGCCTTCGAGCCGGACCGCCTCAACGTCGCCATCAACGGCGTCTGGGTCTGCAAGAACGGCGGCGTGGGCGAGGACCGCGACAACGTCGACATGCGCTACCGCGAGGTGCACATCGTCGCCGACCTCGCCGCCGGTTCCGAGACCGCCACGATCTGGACCAACGACCTCACCGCCGACTACGTCCACGAGAACAGCGCGTATTCCTCATGAGCAACACACCCGCGCGGAAGCACACCGCCCTCCCCAAGGCCCAGATCCTCATCGAGGCGCTGCCCTGGCTGGTCCGGCACAACGGCAGGACCGTCGTCATCAAGTTCGGCGGCAACGCCATGATCGACGAGGACCTGAAGGCCGCGTTCGCCCAGGACGTCGTCTTCCTGCACCACGCCGGCATCAAGCCGGTCGTCGTCCACGGCGGCGGTCCGCAGATCAGCGCCGCCCTCGACAAGCACGGCATCGTCAGCGAGTTCAAGGCCGGCCTGCGCGTCACCACCGAGGACGCCATGGACGTCGTCCGCATGGTGCTCGCCGGGCAGGTGCAGCGCGAGCTGGTCGGCCTGCTCAACCAGCACGGACCGCTCGCCGTGGGCCTCACGGGCGAGGACGCGCACACCATCACCGCCACCAAGCACCAGCCCGAGATCGACGGCGAGTTGGTCGACATCGGGCGGGTGGGCGAGATCACCGCGATCGACACGGGCGCGATCGAGGCACTCCTCGCCGACGGCCGGATCCCGGTCGTCTCGTCGATCGCCCGTAGCCAGGACGACGGACATGTCTACAACGTCAATGCTGATACGGCGGCTGCGGCACTCGCTGCTGCTCTGGGCGCCGAAACCCTCATGGTCCTCACGGACGTCGAGGGCCTCTACGAGGACTGGCCCAACAGCGACGAGGTGATCAGCCGCCTCACCGCTTCCCAACTGGAGAAGCTGCTGCCGGAGTTGTCCTCCGGCATGGTGCCGAAGATGCAGGGCTGCCTGCACGCAGTACGGGGCGGTGTCAACACCGCCCGCGTCATCGACGGCCGGGTCCAGCACTCGATCCTGCTGGAGATCTTCACCGACGAGGGCATCGGCACGATGGTCGTGCCGGATGCGGAACAGGGGGACGCCGAATGACCGCCAACGAGGAGCTGACCCAGCGGTGGCGGGGCTCGCTCATGAACAACTACGGCACCCCGAAGCTCGCCCTGGTCCGCGGCGCGGGCACCCGGGTGTGGGACGCCGACGGCAAGGAGTACGTCGACTACGTCGGCGGTATCGCGGTCAACGCGCTCGGCCACGCCCACCCGGCGGTCGTCGAGGCCGTCAGCACCCAGATCGCCTCCCTCGGCCATGTCTCCAACCTGTACGTCGCCGAGCCGCCCGTCGCGCTCGCCGAACGGCTCCTGGAGCACTTCGGGCGCGACGGCAAGGTCTTCTTCTGCAACTCGGGCGCCGAGGCCAATGAGGGCGCCTTCAAGATCGGGCGGCTGACCGGGCGGACCCACATGGTCGCCACCGAGGGCGGCTTCCACGGCCGGACCATGGGCGCCCTCGCCCTCACCGGCCAGCCCGGCAAGCAGACCGGTTTCCATCCGCTGCCCGGTGACGTCACCCACGTCCCCTACGGCGACGCGCAGGCCCTGGCCGCGGCGGTCACCGAGGAGACGGCCCTCGTCATCATCGAGCCCGTCCAGGGCGAGAAGGGCGTCGTCGTCCCGCCGGCCGGTTATCTGAAGGCCGCGCGGGCCATCACGGCCGCCACCGGCTCGCTGCTCGTCCTCGACGAGGTGCAGACCGGCGTCGGCCGTACCGGGCACTGGTTCGAGTACCAGGCCCACGAGGGCGTCCTGCCGGACGTCGTGACCCTCGCCAAGGGCCTCGGCGGCGGACTGCCGCTCGGCGCGACGGTGGCCTTCGGCCGGGCGGCGGACCTCCTGCAGCCCGGTCAGCACGGCACGACCTTCGGCGGCAACCCGGTCGCGTGCGCCGCCGGACTCGCCGTCCTGGAGACCATCCGGGCGGAGGGACTGCTGGAGAACGTCAAGCGGCAGAGCGAGAAGTTGCGGAACGGGATCGAGTCCCTCGGGGACCCGATGATCGACTATGTCCGTGGTGCGGGCCTTCTGCTGGGTATCGTGCTCACCGAGCCCCTCGCGCCCCTGGTGCAACAGGCCGCTCAGGACGCCGGTTTCCTGGTGAACGCGCCCGCCCCCGATGTCGTACGGCTGATGCCGGCGCTCACGATCGGGGACGCGGAGGTGGATGCCCTCCTCCAGGCGCTGCCCGGTGTCCTCGACGCGGCGCGGGCGGCGCACGAAGCCAGTGGGGACGGACGAGCCGGAGAATGAGACGACGATGAGCCAGGCGCAGGAGCACGACCAGGCGGGGCCCGCGGTGCCGCAGACCCGTACCGCACGCCATCGGCGGATCGTGGACATCCTCAACCGGCAACCGGTGCGGTCGCAGAGCCAGTTGGCGAAGCTGCTGTCCGACGACGGGCTGAGCGTCACGCAGGCGACGCTCAGCCGGGACCTCGACGAGCTGAACGCGGTGAAGATCCGCAACACCGACGGCGACCTCATCTACGCGGTGCCGAGCGAGGGGGGCTTCCGTACGCCTCGGGCGCCGCTGGGGGAGTCGGCGAAGGAAGAACGGATGCGGCGGCTCTCGGCGGAGCTGCTGATCTCCGCGGAGGCCTCGGCGAACCTGGTCGTCCTCCGCACCCCGCCGGGCGCGGCCCAGTTCCTCGCCTCGGCCATCGACCAGGCGGAACTCCACGACATCCTGGGCACGATCGCGGGCGACGACACGCTGCTTCTGATCAGCCGCGATCCGGTGGGGGGGCAGGCCTTGGCCGACCATTTGCTGAGGTTGGCGCAGAACGGGCACTGAGGGGGAACCGGCGGGGGGCTGGGGGCACCGGGGGCTCGGGGGCGCCGAGTGGTGGTGAAAGCGGCTACCGAAGGGGGTGCTCGGGCCGGGACGCCGACTGCGGGTCCGTCGTGGCCGGTCGCGCAGTTCCCCGCGCCCCTGAAAAGGGGCTTCGCCCTTTTCCCGGCCTGTCGTGCCGTCGACGCGAGTCCTCGCCCACGCCGCCGCTCTTACAGTCCCACCCAGCCGCCACCCCCACCCGCGGACCGTCGGGCCGTCGACGCGGATGCTCGGCCCGCAGTCCCACCCAGCCGCCATTTCCCTCCCCACCGCGGGCAGTCGTGCCGCTGGGGCGGCACGGGTGGGCGCGGCGGCACCCTGTCAGCGCCGGTAAGCGTCCCGCCCCCCCGCTCAGCTCCCGCGCGCGGGTCCCGCTCAGTCCGAGCCCGCCCCGTTCAACCGACCCCGCTCAACCCAACCGCCTGGCCAAACCCCCCGTGCAGCGGACCTCGTCGCCCGCTGTGATCAGTAGGGCCTCCGTGTCCTCCAGGGATTCCAGCCACGCCAGCCCCTCCCGGGAGCCCATCGCGAACGCGGCCGTGGCCCAGCAGTCGGCCCAGGTCAGGCGAGGGGCGACCACCGTCACCGAGACGAGGTCCGTGACGGCGGACTTGCCCGTGCGGGGGTCGACGATGTGCGCTCCCCGCTCGGCCGTACCCGACGTGGCCACCGCCAGCCGATCCGCCCCGGCGGCCGTGACGACCGCCGCCAGCCCCCCGGGCCGGAGGGGATCCGCGACCCCGACGCGCCACGGTCGGTCCGGCCCGGGCACACCGCACAGCTGCACATCGCCACCCCCGTTCACACTCACCCCGACCACCCCGGCCTCCACCAGCCGCGACGCGGCCCGCTCGGTGGCCCACCCCTTCACGAGGCCGGTCGGATCGAAGCGGCCCTCGTACGTCGCGCTGAACCAGCCGTCACTCAACCGCTCGGCCTCGGCGCACAGTTCGAGCACCTCGGCGACCTCGGCATCGCACTCCTCGATCGTCGCCTCGCCCCGGGCGAGCCGGGAGATCTGGCTGTGCTCGCGGTAGGTGCTGAACACCTCGTCCACGGCGTGGAGCCCGGCCACCGCCTCCTCCAGCGCGGCCTTGACCGCCCCGGGCTCGCCTCCCCGGATGTCGAAGGAGAAGACGGTGCCCATGACCTCCTCGGCGTGCCGCAGTTGGGCGGGCGCGGCGGCCCCGGCGGGTTCGGCCACCGGATCAGCCGGCCTGGTCCAGCGCGGACTGGAGGGACTGCTTGTAGCCACCGCTGGTGTACGTGGCGCCCGAGACAGCATCGATGTCAGCGCTCCCTGCCGAGACGGCGTTCTGGTTGAGCTTCGGGATGGCGTTGCCGCTGATCTGGGTCGAACGGCCGCCGCTGGGCTGCTGCAGCGCCTCGGCGTTGGTGATCTTCCCGTCGGTGACCGTGACCCGGACCTGGACCGGCCCGTAGTCCGTCTGGATGGCGGAACCGGTGAGCACCTGGGTGCCCGTCGCCTGCCCGCCCCCGGCCCCCGCCCCGCTGCTCCCGGCGTCCCCGCCGGCCTCGGCACCGCCGCCCGCGTCCTGCGAGCCGCCCGCCTCGACCTCGGAGCCGGAGCCCTGGGCCTTGCCGGCCTGGTCCAGCGCGGCCTGCAGGGACTCCTTGTAACCGGCGCTGGTGTACGTGGCACCCGACACGGCGTCGATCTCGGCGCTGCCGGCCGCCACGGCCGCCTGGTTGAGCTTCGGCACCGAGTCGCCGGTGATCTGGGTGGAGCGCCCACCGCTCGGCGCCTGGATCGCCTCGGCGTTGGTGATCTTGCCGCCGCTGACCGTGATCCGGACCTGGACCGGCCCGTAGTCGGTCTGCACCGTGGTCCCCGTGAGCACCTGCGCGCCCGAGTCCTGCGCCTTGCCGGCCTGGTCCAGCGCTGCCTGGAGGGACTCCTTGTAACCGGCGCTGGTGTACGTGGCACCCGACACGGCGTCGATCTCGGCGCTGCCCGCGGCCACGGCCGCCTGGTTGAGCTTGGGGATCGCGTCGGCGCTGATCTGGGTGGAGCGCCCGCCGCTGGGCTGCTGCACCGTCTCGGCGTTGGTGATCTTGCCGCCGTTGACGGTGATCCGGACCTGGACCGGCCCGTAGTCGGTCTGGACGGCGGTGCCGGTGAGGGTCTGCGCTCCGGCCGCCACCCCGCCCTGTGCCGAAGGAGCGCCCCCTGCCGCTCCCGCCTGGACCGATCCGGCCGGGTCGGAGGCCGGCTTCAGCGACAGCAGCAGCACGATGCCGGACACGGTGGCGGCGGTGGCGAGCAGGGTCCGCCGGATGGGGTGGCTCTTCTTCATCGCTCCTTCAGCTCCTGAAGTGTGAAGTCTCGCGGGGGAGACCCGGGGCGAACCCACGGGAAACCATGGCCAGAAGTCGGGGTGGGGCAGGTCGTGGTGACCGACGGCTGGAACGGCCGGTCGGAGGGGGAACCGCGGCGAGCGGCCCCGTCGCTCACATCTCGAACGACTCGTGGTGGATGCGCCGGGTCGGGACGCCCGCGCCGCGCAGGGCCTCGTAGACGCCCTGGGCGAAACCGGGCGGCCCGCACAGGAAGACGTCGTGGCTCTCGATGTCCGGGATCTTGCGGCGCAGCGAGTCCGGTGAGATGTCCGGGCGTTCGCCGTCCGGGCTGTTCACCGCGTACATCAGCCGCGCCCCGCGCTCCTCGGCGATCAGCGCCAGCTCGTCCCACAGGGCCAGGTCCTGGGTGGTGTTGGCACGGTAGAGCAGGGTCAGGTCACCGGCCGCGCCGGGCAGCGTCTCGAACAGGGCTCTCATCGGCGTGATGCCCACACCACCGGCCACCAGCAGCACCTTGCCCCTGCTGCGCTTGCCGGCCGTCAGCGCCCCGTACGGGCCCTCGGCCCACACCCGGGTGCCGGGCTCCAGATCGCGCAGGGCCGTGCTGTGGTCGCCGATCGCCTTGACCGTGATGCGCAGCATGTTGGGGCGGGGCGCCGCCGACAGCGAGTACGGGTGCGAGCTGAACCGCATGCCGGGGGCGAGGAACCGCCAGCGGAAGAACTGCCCGGCCTCCGCACCCATCCGGTGCAGCTTGCGCCCGCTCATCAGCACGGAGACGATGCCGGGCGACTCCTCGATAACCGCCTCGACCCGCAGCCGGTGCCGCATGTTGAGCCGGATCGGCGTGATGATCCGGTACCAGAGCACCAGCGCGGTCACCGACCCGTACAGCGCGTACCAGCCGGTCTTCGCGGCGGGCGTGACGGCGAACTCGTTGCCGGTGGAGATCTGGTGCCAGAACGTCAGGAAGGTGGCCGCGTAGGTCAGCAGGTGCGTGTGGTACCAGAAGTCGTACGGGATCCGCTTGCGCACCGGACCGATCGACATCAGCCCGATGAGCACCAGCAGACCGGTGCCGATGGCGGCCTTGCCCATGTCCGGGAGCTGGTTGATGGAGTCGATGGTCTGCTGCAGGATCGCGGTGTGGGTGAGACCGGCCTGCAGCGCGTAGCCGTACATCGTGAGGACGACGTGCGCGACGACCAGGCAGAGCGTGTAGCGGCCGGTCATCGCGTGCCAGCGGGCGACCCGGTCGGAGCCGACCCGGCGTTCCAGCGCGGGCACCCGGGCCATCTGGAGCACCACCAGGGCCATCATGTAGCCGCCGAGGAGACCGGTGATCCGGCCGGCGTTGACCATCTTGCTGCCCTGGTCGGCGATGGAGGGCGTGTTGTCCCACCACAGCCACACCACCGCGGCCACGCCCGCAAAGAAAATGATCAGCAGCGGGACTGCGGGGGAGCGGCGAGGTCGGATGCGGCGCATCGTCTGGCGGCGCGCGGCGCGACCTCCGGCGATCGTGGACACGGTTCCTCCGTGGTGGGCTGGACCCTTGGCCCACACGTACGTGCAGGGAGTGCCGTGCGTTCAACCGTGTGAACAACTGTCTTGCGGAACGATCGCTACCGGAGGGCGGCGGCGGGCCCCGCCCCGTCAGACGCCGGAGGGCGGCAGCGGCAGGGGCAGCCCGGGAAGGCCGTCCATGCTGGTCGCTATGTGCTCCTTGGAGCTGAAGTACGCGCTGAGCGAGTCGTCGTCCTCGCGCCCGAAACGCCGGCCGTGCAGATCGCGCTCCTCCTCGTACGCCATGAACGGCACGGCGTAGCCGCAGCTGTCGCGGATGTGTTCGGCACGGACCACGATGATCGCGCGCAGGCCGTGCGGGGTGGGGTCGATGTCGGGGAAGCGGGCGAGGAGTCCGGCGAAGCGCGGGTCGTCGCGGAAGACGGCCTCGCCCGTGCCGTGCACCCGCACGATGGTGGGCGGTCCCTGGAAGGCGCACCACATCAGGGTGATCCGGCCGTTCTCCCGCAGGTGCGCGATCGTCTCCGCGTGGGAACCGGCGAAGTCCAGGTAGGCGACGGTTCGTTCGTCGAGGATCACGAAGGACCCCCTGAGGCCCTTGGGGGAGAGGTTGACCATGCCGTCGGCGGCCAGGGGTGCGGTCGCGGTGAAGAAGAGGGGCTGGGCCTCGATGAACGTACGCAGGCGGCCGTCGATGCGCTCGTAGGTCTTTCCCATGACTAACGATTATCGACGGAGAAGCTTCGCCTGTCTAAGGAATTGGGCTCGCAGAAACGGGTTCCGGGTGGATCCCCTTGCTGGGATCCACCCGGAATCAGGTCTTCCATGGCCGCCCCGGCCGGCGCGCGGGGCGGCCACGACCCCTGTCACTCACCAGGAGGGCAGGAGGGCAGGAGGTCGCTCGGGCCGAGGCCGTGGACTACTGGTTGAGCTGGCAGGGGGCGAGCGCCTCCAGGCCCTCGGGCTTGGCGGCGGCGCGGCCGATGGCGGTCTCGATGCGGTTCAGCGTGGCGACGCGCTTGTCCTCCAGCGGGCCGAGGATGGCGTTGTTGACGAAGTTGGCACCGCCCTGGCCGACGGTGTCGAT
>NZ_JAQYWT010000348.1:0-147619 GCF_036322545.1 Streptomyces sp. SP18BB07 | reverse complement strand
GGGCCCCGCCGCGCCCGGCCCCCCCCCACCCGCACCCGCCGACGAAACCGGTGGACCTATGGCGCGTACCCGGCGGCGTCGAAAGCGGAGCGAAAGGCGGAGCCCCGAGGGCGCAGGGGGCGCTCCCCGCCGCAAGGGGCCCCGCCGCCGTGTCGCGGAGGCACCGCTCAGCCGCTCTGGTCGACCCCGGCCGCGGCCCGCAGAGCGATGCGGTGCTCGCCCGCGTACACGTTCATGGAGGCGCCCCGCAGGAACCCCACCAGCGTCAACCCGGTCTCCGCCGCCAGGTCCACCGCGAGGGACGACGGCGCCGACACCGCCGCCAGCACCGGAATCCCCGCCATCACCGCCTTCTGCGCCAGCTCGAACGAGGCCCGCCCCGACACCAGCAGCACGGCCCTCGACAGCGGCAGCGCCCCGCTCTGCAGGGCCCGCCCCACCAGCTTGTCCACCGCGTTGTGCCGCCCGACGTCCTCCCGTACGTCGAGCAGTTCGCCGTCCTCGCTGAACAGGGCCGCCGCGTGCAGCCCCCCGGTCCGGTCGAAGACCCGCTGGGCCGCGCGGAGCCGGTCGGGGAGGCCCGCGAGGAGGTCGGGGTCGAGCCGGACCGGGGGAGCGTCACCGCCGTGCGTGTCGTCGACGGCCCACCGGGCGGTCGTCCGGACGGCGTCCAGCGACGCCTTGCCGCACAGCCCGCAGGACGAGGTCGTGTAGACGTTGCGTTCGAGGGTGATGTCGGGGACGGCCACCCCGGGCGCGGTCCTCACGTCCACCACGTTGTACGTGTTCGAACCGTCCTCCGTCGCGCCCGCGCAGTAGACGATGTTCTGCAGGTCCGACCGCTCGGCGAGCACCCCTTCGCTGACCAGGAACCCCGCCGCGAGGGCGAAGTCGTCGCCCGGGGTGCGCATGGTGATCGCGAGCGGCTTGCCGTTCAGCCGGATCTCCATCGGTTCCTCGGCGACGAGCGTGTCCGGGCGGGTGGAGACCGCGCCGTCCCGGATGCGGATCACCTTGCGTCGTTCCGTGACTCGTCCCATGTCGTGTCTCAGTCCCGGTTCTGTACGTGCTGGTAGCCGAAGCGGCCCTTGATGCAGAGGTTGCCGTGGGTCACCGGGTTGTCGTGCGGCGAGGTGACCTTCACGATCTCATTGTCCTGCACATGGAGTGTGAGGTTGCATCCCACACCGCAGTACGCGCACACCGTGGTCGTCTCCGTCTGCGCCGCCTCGTCCCAGGAGCCGACCGCCCGCATGTCGAACTCCGACTTGAAGGACAGCGCGCCCGTCGGGCACACCTCGATGCAGTTGCCGCAGTACACACAGGCCGAGTCGGTGAGGGGTGCGTCGTGCTCCACGGCGATCCGGGCGTCGAAACCCCGGCCCGCGACGGAGATCGCGAACGTGTTCTGCCACTGCTCCCCACAGGCGTCCACGCACTTGTAACACAGGATGCACTTGTCGTAGTCCCGGACGTAGAGCTCGTTGTCGACCTTCGGCTCCTCGTTCAGCCGGGCCGCGTCCGGGCCGAAGCGGTCCGGTTTCGCCTCGTACTCCTTGAGCCACTCCGCGACCTTCGGGGTCGTCGAGAGATCGACCGACGACGCGAGGAGTTCGAGGACGATCTTGCGGCTGTGCCGGGCGCGCTCGGTGTCCGTGCGTACCTCCATCCCGGGCTCGGCCTTGCGGGAGCAGGCGGGGACGAGGGTCCTGGCGCCCTCGACCTCGACGACACAGACCCGGCAGGCGTTCTTCGGGGTGAGGGTGTCGCCCTCGCACAGGGTGGGCACGTCCTTGCCGGCGGCCCGGCAGGCGTCCAGGATCGTCGAGCCCTCGGGCGCCCGCACCGGCTCCCCGTCGAGGGTGAACTCCAGCAGGCGACGCGGCACTCCCAGCGGGATCACGGTCATTCGTACGCCCCCAGACGGTCGATGGCGGATTCCACGGCGTTCCACGCGGTCTGTCCGAGACCGCAGATGGAGGCGTCCCGCATGGCGCGGCCGACCTCCCTGAGCAGGGCGATGTCCCCGGCCGCGGCCGCCCCGGTCCGCTCGGCGATCCGGTGCAGCGCCTCCTCCTGCCGTACGGTCCCGACGCGGCACGGCACGCACTGCCCGCAGGACTCGTCGCGGAAGAACTCCGCGATCCGCAGCAGCAGCCGGGGCAGCGGGACCGTGTCGTCGAAGGCCATCACCACCCCCGAGCCGAGCGTGGTGCCCGCCTCCCGCGTCCCCTCGAAGGTGAGCGGGAGGTCCAGCTCGTCGGGCCGTACGAAACCGCCGGCCGCGCCGCCGAGGAGGACGGCCCGGAGCCGGTCCCGTACCCCGGCGAGCGTCAGCAGGTCGCCGAGGGTCGCCCCGAAGGGCAGCTCGTAGATGCCGGGCCGGTCGACGCTGCCCGACACGCAGAACAGCTTCGGCCCGGTGGAGCGGGCGGTGCCGATCGCCGCGTACGCCGGGGCGCCCATCATCAGGATCGGCAGGACGTTGACCAGCGTCTCGACGTTGTTCTCCACCGTCGGTTTGCCGAACAGGCCCTTCTCCACGGGGAACGGCGGCTTCGAGCGCGGCTCGCCCCGGTACCCCTCGATGGAGTTGAAGAGCGCCGTCTCCTCGCCGCAGATGTACGCCCCGGCGCCCCGGCGGATCTCGATGTCGAAGGCGTACCCCTGCCCGAGGACGTCGTCGCCGAGCAGCCCCCGGGCCCGGCACTGCGCGAGGGCGTTCTCCAGGCGGGCGAGGGCCCGCGGGTACTCACCGCGCAGATACAGGTAGCCCTGGTGCGCGCCGGTGGCGTACCCGGCGATCGTCATCGCCTCGACCAGGGAGAACGGGTCCCCCTCCATGAGCACCCGGTCCTTGAAGGTGCCCGGCTCGGATTCGTCCGCGTTGCAGACGAGGAAGTGCGGATGGTCGGGCTGCGCCGCCGTGGCCTGCCACTTCCGGCCGGTGGGGAAGGCTGCGCCGCCCCGCCCGACCAGGCCCGAGTCGGTGACCTCGCGGATGACACCGGCGGGGCCGAGCTCGAAGGCCCGGCGCAGGGCCGTGTAGCCGCCGTGGGCCCGGTAGTCGTCGAGCGAGGACGGATCGATGACGCCGACCCGGCCCAGCAGGGTCAGCGAAGGGTCCCCGGCCTGGGGCACCGCCATGGCCGCCGGTGGTTCCTCCTCCGCCGAGTCGGGCGCGCTCGCCGCGAGGACGGCCGCCTCGACGGTCGCGGGCGCCGCCACCGCCGTACGCACCGGGTCCCCTGCCTTGATCGCGAGTGCGGCCGGGGCCCGTTCGCACAGCCCGAGGCACGGGCCGCGCTCCACGCTCACCCCGCTGCCGAGACCGAGGCGGGCCTCGACCCCGGCGCACAGGTCGGCCGCCCCGGCCGCCGCGCACGCCAGGTCCGTGCAGACGTGCAGCACGGTCGCGGGGCGCGGCTTGACCGAGAACATCGCGTAGAAGGTGGCCACGCCGTACGCCTCCGCCGGCGGCACGGTCAGCCGGCGGCAGAGGTAGTCCAGCGCGCCCTCGCTGATCCAGCCGATCCGGTCGTTGATCGCGTGCAGCCCCGGCAACAGCAGATCACGGCGCTCCCGGGCCTCCCGGCCGCCTCGTGCCCACCGCAGGTCGGCGGCTCGCATCTCGTCGCGGGCCGCGCCCTCCCAGGAGGACTCCGGCGGCCCGAGCAGCGCGTCGACCGCCGCCTTCTCCTCGTCCGTCGGTTTGCTGTCACCGAAGTGCAGGTCCACTCTGTGTCACCTCACGATGGTCGCGACGGGCAGCTTCTCGATCCGGATCGCCGACGCCTTGAACTCCGCCGTCCCCGCGATCGGGCAGTTGGCCTCGATCGTCAGCTGGTTGGTGTCCACCTCGTCGGGAAAGTGCATGGTCATGAAGGCGAGGCCCGGCCGCAGCCCGAGGTCGATCCAGACCGGCGCCACCACCGATCCGCGCCGCGAGGAGACCTGGACCTCCTCGCCCACCACGACCCCGTAGCGCTCGGCGTCCTCCGGGCACAGCTCGATGTACTCCCCGCGCCGCAGCGGCGAGGCGTAACCCCCGCTCTGCACACCGGTGTTGTACGAGTCCAGCCGCCGCCCGGTGGTGAGCCGGATCGGGAACCGCTCGTCCGTCAGATCGACCGGCGGATCGTGCCGCACGATCCCGAAGGGCGCGAGTCTGCCGCGCCGCGCCGGGTCCGGATCCCACAACCGGCCGTGCAGGTACGTCGGTTCGAGGCCGTCGGTGTCCGGGCAGGGCCACTGGATGCCCTGGTGCTCCTCCAGCCGCTCGTACGTCATCCCGTAGTGGTCCGGCGACACCGACCGCAGCTCGTTCCAGACGGCCTCGGCGTCGGCGTACTTCCACTCGTGCCCGAGCCGTGCGGCCAGGTCGCAGATGATGTCGATGTCCTCGCGGGCCTCCCCGGGCGGGGTGACCGCCTTGCGCACCCGCTGGACGCGCCGTTCGCTGTTGGTGGTCGTGCCGTCCGTCTCCGCCCACCCGGCGGTCGCCGGCAGCACGACATCGGCCAACTCGGCGGTCCTGGTGAGGAAGATGTCCTGCACGACGAGGAAGTCCAGCTCCTGCATGCGCCGGACGGCCTGCTCGCTGTCGGCCTCGGACTGCGCCGGGTTCTCCCCGATGCAGTACACGGCCTTCAGCGAGCCCTCCTCCATGGCCTCGAACATCTCCGTCAGGTTCAGCCCGTAGTGCGGCTGGATGACGGTGTCCCACGCCGACTCGAACTTCAGCCGGGTGCCGGGGTCGAGGATGTCCTGGAAGCCGGGCAGCCGGTTGGGTATGGCGCCCATGTCGCCGCCGCCCTGCACGTTGTTCTGGCCGCGCAGGGGTTGCAACCCGGAGGCGTAGCGGCCCACGTGCCCGGTCAGCAGCGAGAGGTTGATCAGCGCGCGGACGTTGTCGGTGCCGTTGTGGTGCTCGGTGATGCCGAGCGTCCAGCACAGCTGGGCGCGCTCGGCGCGGGCGTAGGCGTGCGCCAACTCCTTGATGGCGGCGGCCGGTACGCCCGTCACCTTCTCGGCGAGGGAGAGCGTCCAGGGTTCGACGAGCGTCTTGTACTCCTCGAAACCGGTGGTGGCCCGCCGGATGAACGCCTCGTTGGCGAGGCCCGCGTGGATGATCTCGCGGCCGATCGCGTGGGCCATGGGGATGTCGGTGCCGACGTTCAGTCCCAGCCAGCTCTCCGCCCACTCGGCGGTGGAGGTCCGGCGCGGGTCGACCGCGTACATCCGGGCGCCGTTGCGTATCCCCTTCAGCACGTGCTGGAAGAAGATCGGGTGCGCGAAGCGGGCGTTGGACCCCCACATCACGACGACGTCGGTGTGCTCGATCTCCTCGTAGGACGAGGTGCCGCCGCCGGAGCCGAACGCCGCCGACAGGCCGGCCACGCTCGGGGCGTGGCAGGTGCGGTTGCAGGAGTCGACGTTGTTGGTGCCCATGACCACGCGGGCGAACTTCTGCGCCACGTAGTTCATCTCGTTGGTGGCGCGGGCGCAGGAGAACATGCCGAACGCGCCGCGGTTGCGCTCGATGCCACGGGCGGCCCGGTCCAGTGCCTCCTCCCAACTCGCCTGCCGGAAGGGCTCGTCGCGGGAGTCACGGACGAGGGGGTGGGTGAGCCGGGTGTAGGCCTTCGGTTGCCGGTTCTGCCGGTTCTTCACGCGGCGCTCCTCAACGCGAGCAGGTCCGAGATGGCGTGGACGGTGCGGAGTGTGGGCACCTCGACGCCCGTGATGTCCGCCAGTTCGACGACGGCGGCCAGGAGGACGTCGAGTTCCAGCGGTTTGCCGCGCTCCAGGTCCTGGAGCGTGGAGGTGCGGTGGTCGCCGACGCGTTCGGCGCCGGCCATCCGCCGTTCGATGGAGACCCCGACCTCGCAGCCCAGGGCCTCGGCGACGGCCAGTGTCTCGGCCATCATCGTCTCGATGACCTTGCGGGTGCCGCCGTGCAGACACATCTGCCGCATGGTCGCGCGGGCCAGGGCGCTGATCGGGTTGAACGAGATGTTGCCGAGCAGCTTGATCCAGATGTCGCCCCGGATGTCGGGTTCCACCGGACACTTCAGGCCGCCGGCCGTCATCGCCTCGCTGAAGTCGAGGCAGCGCTTGGACACGCTGCGGTCGGGCTCGCCGATGGAGAACCGGGTGCCTTCCAAGTGCCGTACGACGCCCGGCCCTTCGAGCTCGGTGGCCGCGTAGACGACACAGCCGATGGCCCGTTCCGGCGCGAGCACCGCACTGACCGCGCCGCCGGGGTCCACGCTCTCGACGCGGTGGCCGTCGTGTGGGCCGCCGTGCCGGTGGAAGTACCACCAGGGGATGCCGTTCTGGGCGGCAATCACCGCCGTGGTGCTGTGCAGCAGGGGCTCGATCAGCGGCCCGCACGCCGCGTACGAGTTGGCCTTGAGGCCGAGGAACACGAAGTCGACCGGGCCGATCTCGGCCGGGTCGTCGGTGGCGTGGGCGCGGGCGGTGAAGTCCCCGCGCGGGCTGAGCACGCGCACCCCGTCCCGCCTCATGGCCGCGAGATGCGGTCCACGGGCGACGAGATGCGTGTCCGCGCCGGCGCGGTGGAGCGCGGCGCCGACATAGGCGCCGATCGCACCGGCGCCGAGAACTGCGACTTTCATGGTGAGGGAGCTCCGTTCGGTCGAGGGATACCGCGGAGATGGCGCACCGAGCTGCGCTGCCCTGGGCGCTGGGAAAATCTGTCGACGAAATATTGTCTACAGTATGGAAGTTGGGCCGACAAGGGTTCGCGCAACCGTTCGGCGCGCGGTGGATACCGTTCATCGCACACGGTCGACGTGCCGCCTTCTCAACTCCCCCGCCACTCCCTACCGTCCGGGATCATGAGTCCCCCCGTCGCACCCCCGGGCTGGAGCCGTTGGCTCGTTCCCCCGGCCGCACTCTCCGTGCATCTCTCCATCGGACAGGCCTACGCCTGGAGCGTGTTCAAGCCGCCGCTCGAATCCGCCCTCGGCCTCAGCGGCACCCAGAGCGCCCTGCCCTTCCAGCTGGGCATCGTCATGCTGGGCCTGTCCGCCGCGTTCGGCGGCACCCTCGTCGAGCGCAACGGGCCGCGCTGGGCGATGACCGTGGCGCTGATCTGCTTCTCGTCCGGCTTCCTGCTCGCCTCCCTCGGCGCGGCCACCGAGCAGTACTGGCTGATCGTCTTCGGCTACGGCTTCGTCGGCGGCATCGGCCTCGGCATCGGCTACATCTCGCCCGTCTCGACCCTGATCAAGTGGTTCCCGGACCGACCCGGCATGGCCACCGGCATCGCGATCATGGGCTTCGGCGGCGGCGCGCTGATCGCCTCGCCCTGGTCCGCCCAGATGCTGGAGTCCTTCGGCGCCGACTCCTCCGGCATCGCCCTGGCCTTCCTGGTGCACGGGCTGTCGTACGCCGTGTTCATGCTGCTCGGCGTGCTGCTGGTCCGGGTGCCGCGCACGGAGAGGCCGGTCGACAGCGGGCCGAGCGTCCTCGCGGGTCCGCAGGTCTCGGCCCGCAACGCCATCCGCACCCCGCAGTTCTGGTGTCTGTGGGTCATCCTCTGCATGAACGTGTCCGCGGGCATCGGCATCCTGGAGAAGGCCGCCCCGATGATCACGGACTTCTTCGCCGACTCCTCCACCCCGGTCACCGTCACCGCGGCCGCCGGATTCGTCGCGCTGCTCTCCGCGGCCAACATGACCGGCCGTATCGTCTGGTCCTCGACGTCCGACCTCATCGGACGCAAGAACATCTACCGCGTCTACCTCGGCGTCGGCGCGCTGATGTATCTGCTGATCGCGCAGTTCGGCGACGCCTCCAAGCCCCTGTTCGTGGTCTGCGCCCTGGTGATCCTGTCCTTCTACGGCGGTGGCTTCGCCACCATCCCCGCCTATCTGAAGGACCTCTTCGGCACCTACCAGGTCGGCGCCATCCACGGCCGACTGCTCACCGCCTGGTCCACGGCCGGTGTCCTCGGACCGCTGATCGTCAACTGGATCGCCGACCGGCAGGAGGAGGCGGGCAAGTCCGGCTCCGACCTCTACGGCACGTCCTTCTTCATCATGATCGGGCTGCTCGTGATCGGCTTCGTCGCCAACGAACTGGTCCGCCCCGTCCACCCCCGCTTCCACATCCCCGCCCCGAGGGAGGCCGCCGATGTCGTCCAGCGACAGCAGTCCGAACCCGCCTGACCGGCGCCCGCTGATCGCCTTCGCGTGGATCTGGGTGGGCGTACCGCTCGCCTACGGGCTGTACGAACTCGTACGGAAGGCCACGCAGTTGTTCACCGGCTGAGGGCTCCGACCACGTCCGACCACGCTGTGCCGATGCCGGGGCCCCGGCATCGGCACAGTCACGCCGGGGGCTGCTCCTCGGGGGCCGTCGGCTGATGCGCCGTCACGCCGCTGGGGACGGTGACGGCGGCGCTGTCGCGCCGGACGCCCGAGCCTGCCGTGGACCGGCCCGGCCTGGCGCGGTCCAGCCAGAGCAGGAGGAGGCCGAGCGCGCAGGCGAGCGCCGGCCAGTAGACGTAGCGGTAGTTCGTCGCCGGCACGATGGGCAGATAGCCGAGCACGTACGCCACCGAGCTGATGCCCAGCGCCCGGATCGGCAGGGAGAACGTCCCCTTGCCCGGACGGACGGCGAGCACGAGCGCGACAGCGAGCCAGAACCACCCCCGGAAGAGCGGCTTCAGGTCGGTGGCCGTGCCGTTGACGTACGAGGCGAGGATGGCTTCCAGCCGGGGGCGGGTCACGTCAATGCCGAGGTCGTTGCCGAAGACCCCCGGCTGGTAGACGTAGCCCGTCTCGAAGAGCAGGGCGGTGAAGACCCGCAGCCGGTACTGGAGATAGCCGGAGACGTGTCCGCGCATCTCGCGCAGCCACAGGGAGGTGAGTTGGTCCGCGTCCCGGGACAGTCCGTCCGCCGAGCGCTGGTAGCAGGCCCAGTAGGCGTCCGACAGGGCGTCGACGCGGTCGCACTCCTCGGCGGCGGCCACCAGGCGGTCCCGCAGGTCGGGCCGGACGTCGGCCGACCGCAGTTCCTCCACGGTCAGGACGTGGACGAGATCGTCGAGCAGGATCTGCGCGCCCTGATCCGTCTGCGCGGGCCGCGCGAACAGCGAGATCGCGGCGGCGGGCACGACGACCGCCGCCACCAGCGCCGCCGTGCACGCGGCCCACGTGCGGCGCCCGGGGGAGCGCCACAGCGCGAGGACGAGCAGGACGAACATCGGGATCGCGGCGAGGAAGGCGTTCTTGCGCACGAGCACGGCGTAGGAGAGGAAGAGCACGCCCAGCCAGAGCAGACCCCAGCGCATCCTGGTGGAGAAGCCCCGGTCCCGCAGCAACAGCCCCACGAAGGCCACCGCGCAGGCCGCCAGCAGCGCGCACGCCGCGTGGACGTCCTTCCACACCACGCCGACGAACGTCAGCACGGGGGGAGTCATTCCGAGGCCGAGGACGGCGAGCGAACCGGCACGGCTCGCGGTCAGCTCCCAGACGCAGCGGGCGAGCACCCACAGCGCGCCCCACAGGACGACGGACTGGAGGACCGCCATGGCCGCGGGCGTGCCGGTGACGGCGATGAGCGCGCGCCACACCAGGCTCAGCACGGGCGGATGCCAGTCGGTCAGCGGCGTTCTGCCCATGGCCTGCTGGAGCTGGTCGATGCTGTCGGGACTCATGTACCCGGGGTTGAAGACGATGGCCGTGGTCAGGCAGCACACCGCGGCGACAGCGGCCAGCCACCAGTTCCAGTGCTTTTCGCCCCGAATGCGCACCTTTTGTCCCATGCGGCGGATGCTAACAGCGCCGACAGGGCCGTACGGGGCAGGGCGCGACGTGGACCAGGCTGCGACGCGGGTCGGGGTGCGACCGCGGGTCAGGGTGCGACCGCGGGTCAGGGGCGTGGCGCGGGTCAGGCTGCGACGAAGACGTAGCGTCGGTAGGTGAAGAAGCGGAAGAGGGTGGCGAGGACCCAGCCGAGGACGCGGGCGGTGTTGTCGCCGGCCATCGAATCCAGCCCGAGCAGCTGCCGCGAAACGAAGACCGTGCCCGCGGTGATGGCGACACCGACCACGTTCACGAACAGGAACAGGGCCAGTTCCTGTGTCATGTTCTCGCGATGCCGTCGGCGGTAGGTCCAGTAGCGGTTCCCCGCCCAGCTGAAGAGCGCCGCCGCGCCCGTCGCGACGACGGAGGCCCACACGGGGGCGGACCGCATCACCCCGCCCTCCGCGCCGCCGGGAAGGCCGAACACCAGCAGGTTGTAGCCGCCGTTGTCCACCACGAAGGCCAGCGCCCCGACGACCCCGAACGTGGCGGCCTCGCGCCAGACGCCCAGGACGGCGTCGCGCACCCGCAGCGCCATGGATACGAGGACCAGCACACGGCGAGAGTAACGACCCGGCGCGCCCCGACCACCCGGACGCGCCCATAACGCATTATTTCCTATCGTCATCCGAAATTCTGTCGTCATCCGACGCCGGGTCAGGTAGGGAGTGGCCGTGCAACCGACGATCGCGTGTGTCGTGCCGTGTCACAACGAGGAGGCCACCGTCGGCAAGGTCGTGCGCGACCTGAGGATGGCGCTCCCCGAGGCCGACATCTACGTGTATGACAACGCCTCGACCGACCGCACGGTGGAGGTCGCCCGTGACGCGGGCGCGATCGTCCGGGAGGAACCGCGCAAGGGCAAGGGCAACGTCATCCGGCGTGCTTTCGCCGATGTCGACGCCGACGCCCTGCTCCTCATCGACGGTGACGACACCTATGACGCCTCCCGGGCCCGGGACCTGGTCAACCTGCTCTTCGAGGGGCCCTACGACCAGGTGGTCGGCGCCCGCCGCGAGACGGTCAGCGCCGCCTACCGGATGGGGCACGCGACCGGCAACCGGCTGCTCACGGGCGCGGTGCGGTTCCTGTTCGGCAACGACGTGACCGACATGCTGAGCGGCTACCGCGTCTTCTCGCGCCGCTTCGTCAAGTCCTTCCCGGCGCTCGCCCGCCAGTTC
This sequence comes from Streptomyces sp. SP18BB07, assembly GCF_036322545.1. Classification (NCBI taxonomy): domain Bacteria; kingdom Bacillati; phylum Actinomycetota; class Actinomycetes; order Kitasatosporales; family Streptomycetaceae; genus Streptomyces; species Streptomyces sp. SP18BB07. The sequence goes on along the minus strand of NZ_JAQYWT010000348.1, from coordinate 136,599 downwards.
GAGACCGAGACCGAGATGACGGTCCACGCGCTCCACCTCCGGCTTCCCACGGCCGAGGTGGAGGTGGACTACCGGGTCAGACCCGCCGGGAGCGAGAGCAAACTGCACACCTTCCGGGACGGCTGGCGCATCCTGCGGGTCATCCTCGACCTCGCCCGGCGCGAGCGGCCCTCGCTCGTCCACGCCGTGGTCGCGGGGCTCCTCGCCCTTGTCTCGGTCGTCCTCGGCATCCCCGTCATCGCCGACTTCATCCGCACGGGCACCGTGCCGCGCATCCCCACGGCGATCCTCGCCGCCGCGATCATGACGATCGCCGTGCTCGTGCTGCTCGTCGGGTACATCCTCGAGTCCCTCATGCACATGCGTCAGGAACACTCCCGGCTCGTGCACCTCGCCTACGCGGCACCGGGCCGCCCACCGCGCCACATCGGGCCCCGCCCCGGCACCGGCCCCGTGCCCGCCAGGAACACCCCGGGGCGTCGCTGACGGACCGGGGCGCGCGGCGCCGCAGCTGGACCCACGGATCACGCGGCCCGAACCGTCAGCGGCGTCCGCCGAACTCCCAGGCGTGGACCTCGATGTCGGCGTACCGGTCGGCGGTCAGTACGGTGCGTGCCGTCGCCGGGTCCGGGGCGCGGAGCAGTACCGCCGTTCCCAGCCATGTGGCGCCGTCGTCGGACAGCAGCGGACCGTACGCGATCAGGTCGTCCCGGTCGGACGGGCGGTCGGACGGCACGTCGGCGTCGGCGGCCCGACCCGAACCCAGACCGAGCACCAGGTAGCGGTTGCCGCCGCTCGCGCCGCCGGGGAACTCCCACATGGTCCGCCCCAGCAGGTTGCGCCACCGGCGCACCAGCACGTCCCGAAACGCGCCGGCCTGGTAGTTGGGTTCGTCGAAGGCGAACGCGCGGGCGGCGGCGGCATCGGGCAGGTCGACGATGTGGACGCTGCCGGTGGGTGTCTCGCCGTCAGCGGCGAAGGTCGGACCGCGAGCGATCAGCTCCTTCTCGTACCCGTCCATGTAGGACCAGTGCGCTTCCGTCAACTCCTCGCGCAGGGGGAGGGATCCGAGCCGATCGCGGTGGTAGCAGAAGTACTCCATGGCCCGACCCTCCCCGACATCCGTGCGGCAGTGCAACGGAGTTCAAGAACGTGGGCGCGGCGGCCTTCGGCGCGGCGCCCGCGGACGACCCCGCACCCAGGCCATTGGACGGGGACGGGCGCCGACACACACCAGCGCGCCCTCCACACCGCGAGAGAGCTTGCTCACCCGGGTGCGGAGGGCGCCGGTGCTGTCCGTTGGGTCCTGAGACGTCACCTGGGGACTTCGTCGGGGTTGCAGTCGCGGATGACCCGGCCGTCGTTGTCCTTCGCCTCGTCGTTCCCCCAGCGCTGGAGGTAGTACGCCGACACATAGGCACGGCCCTTCCCACCGGGCGCCACCTCGTCGAGATCGGTCAGCAGCCAGTAGTGGTTGTACGAGGTGCCCACCTGTACCTTGTCCCCCCACTTCTTGCACAGGACGTAGTTGGTGCCCTTGTACAGCTTGCCCTGGGGTGCGCACTCGGGCCTGCTGTCGCCGACGCAGTCGACGGCGGCGTAACCGGTCGCGTCGGCGAAGGTGTCCACCCAGTACCGCGCGGGGTCACCGCCCCCGCCGCCGCAGGCGTTGGTGCTGGTCACCTGGGGGAAGTTGCTGTCCGGTGAGAGCCGGTACTCGGTGCCCTGGATCACCGGGTGGACTATCTCGTCGTTCTCGCCGTTGTTGTCGCCGTTGGTGTCGTAGAGCTGCTCGTAGTGCAGGTGGGCCGAGGTGGTACCGACCAGGCCCAGCCGCCCCAGCGTGGCCCCGGAGGCGACCTGCTGCCCGACGCGTACGTCTCTGCGGTCCATGTGCAGATAGACCGTGAACCAGCCGTTGCCGTGGTTGATCTCCAGGCCGCCCGGCTCGAAGAACTCGGTGACCGTGCCGGCCGCGGACGCGGCCACCAGGGAGCCGAGGGTGTTCCCGCCGACCCGGTACATGTCGAGCTTCTTGTCCTCGGGCGCATGGCCCCGGTACGTCTGCAGCTGCCACGTCTGCCCACAGGCGAAGGGCAGTCTGAAGTCGGGTCTGGCGGCCGGCGCGGCCGGCGCGGCGGATGTGGCCGGCGCCGTGGCCACCAGAGTCGCCAAGAGCGCCACGAGCACGGCCAGAACCCCGGCCCCCCAGCCCGGCCCTCTCCCTCGTCGGAACCGCATGTAGCCCCACCCCTCCCCGTCACCGATCTCCGTGGCCGTCGCGTCGCCACGGTGCCCGATGCGGCGGGGAAACGTACTCCCGCACGTTCCGGATGCCCTGTCCCGCCGTCCCACGGCTAGCTTGCGCACCGTCGGTTCACAGCCGCATCGGTCGCGGCTACGGAGGAGATCACATGAGGTTGAGAAGGATCAGCAAGCGGGCGGCCGCGATGGTCGCGACGATGGTCGCCGCAGTGGCCCTGCCGCTGGCGGCGCAGGCGCCGGCACAGGCAGCGTCGAACGGTACGACCGGAACGGCCGCCTGGACACCGCAGATCTCCCCGCTGTTGCCGGGCGAGTTCGTATGGCGGGACATACCGGCCGACCAGCGGGACGATCGGCTGCGGATATGCTCCGCGGCATCGGGAATCGCCTGCGTGTCGATCGGCCAGGGCGACGGCAAGCTCAGCATCTTCCACCTGTACAAGTGCGATACGCGGTCGCTCTCGAACTTCATCGACGCGCTCGCTGTTCGCAACAACCAGACCGGCGGAGCGCACGTCCGTTTCTGGGGTCCCAGGTACTCGTCCTCCACCCCTCCGGACGGCGTCATCTACAACTTCCCGGACTACGCGACGTACGACTTCCACAGCCTCGATCTCTGCTAGGGGGTGAGCGCGGTCACGGAACAGACTCGCCACGGGGCCGGAACGCGTCGCGGGTCTGACAGAAGCCCACAACTCGGCCCGCGCTTTACTGTCGCCTCACCCGTCCTCGTACCCGTGGGTCACTGATCAGACTGGTGGATCCCGCTGACCACAGGCAACGAGGGGAACCACCCATGAACGGCTCGCGGATCGCCGCCGTCGGCCATTACCAGCCCACCAAGGTCCTCACCAACGAGGACCTGGCGGGTCTGGTCGACACCAGTGACGAGTGGATCACGAGCAGAGTGGGCATCCGCACCCGGCACATCGCGGGACCCGACGAGCCGGTGGACGAGCTGGCCGGGCACGCCGCCGCCAAGGCGCTCGCCGCCGCCGGACTCGGTCCGGAGGCCATCGACCTGGTCGTGGTCGCCACCTCCACCGCCGTCGACCGATCCCCGAACATGGCGGCCCGCGTCGCGAACCGGCTCTCCATCCCGAACCCGGCCGCCATGGACGTCAACGTCGTCTGCGCCGGATTCACCCACGCCCTCGCCACCGCCGACCACGCCGTGCGGGCGGGCGCCGCCACCCGGGCGCTCGTCATCGGCGCCGACAAGATGTCCGAGGTCGCCGACTGGACCGACCGTACGACCTGTGTTCTCGTCGGGGACGGAGCGGGCGCCGCCGTCGTCGAGGCGGCCGAGGAGCCCGGCATCGGGCCGGTGCTGTGGGGATCGGTGCCCGAGATGGGCAACGCCGTACGGATCGAGGGCACCCCCGCGCGCTTCGCACAGGAGGGGCAGAGCGTCTACCGCTGGGCCACCACCAAGCTGCCGCCCCTCGCCCGCGCCGCCTGCGAGAAGGCCGGACTCACCCCCGCCGACCTCGCCGCGGTCGTCCTCCACCAGGCCAATCTGCGCATCATCGAGCCCCTCGCCGAGAAGATCGGCGCGGTGAACGCCGTCGTCGCCCGGGACGTCGTCGACTCCGGCAACACCTCGGCCGCCAGCATCCCCCTCGCCTTCTCCAAGCTCGTCGAACGCGGCGAGATCACCTCCGGCGATCCCGTGCTGCTGTTCGGTTTCGGCGGCAACCTGTCCTACGCGGGACAGGTGGTCCGCTGCCCCTGAGCAGGATGTTCGGGGCGCGGTGCGGCGGTGTGACGAGTCCGACCCTCCATCGGGCTGGAAATTGTGGGCCGTAGACTGTAGACGAAAGCCAATCCATACTGGCCTTTGATTTGCCTCAGGCCGACTTTCCGTTTGCAGTGCCCGGTGGCGCTCTGGAGGGGATCGCGATGTTGTCGGCAGGACTGCCGCAAGGAGCCGTGCCCAAGCTCGAACGCCCCGGTCCACTGCGCGACCGTGTCTACGAGGCCCTGCTCGAACTCATCACCACGCGCGCGCTGCGCCCCGGCCAGCACCTGGTCGAGAGCGAACTCGCCGGGCACCTCGGGGTGTCCCGGCAGCCCGTCCGCGAGGCCCTGCAGCGTCTCAACACCGAGGGGTGGGTCGATCTCCGGCCCGCCCAGGGCGCGTTCGTGCACGAGCCTACGGAGGCGGAGGCCGACCAACTCCTCACGGTCCGCACCCTGTTGGAGGCCGAAGCCGCCCGGCTCGCCGCGGCGAACGCCGGTACGGCGGGGATCACGGCCCTGGAGGAGCTCTGCGCGGAGGGCGAGCGAGCCGTCGAGGCCGACGACGTCGACGCGACCGTCGCCCTCAACGCCCGCTTCCACGCCAAGGTCATGGAGCTGGCCGGCAACACGGTCCTCGCCGAACTCGCCGCCCAGGTCGACCGCCGCGTCCGCTGGTACTACACCCCCGTCGCCCGCCGGCGCGGCCACCAGTCCTGGATCGAACACCGGGATCTGATCGCCGCCATCTCCGCCCGCGACGAGTCCCGAGCGACCGAGGTCATGCGCGCCCACACGGAGCACACGCGCAAGACGTACCACGAGCGGGAGAAGTAGCCGAGACCCACGCAAGGGCGGGCACCCGCCTGCGTCGCCCGCCCGCCCGCACCCCCGGCCGCGGACCCCGCCACAACCCGCCCGTGTCGGCCGCCCGCCCGTGTCGGTCGTCCGTCTGCGTCGCCTGCGCGCCCGCATCGGTCGCCGGTCTGCGTCGCCCACGTGCCTGCGTCGGCCGCCCGCCTGCGCCAGCAGTCGCCCGCCCGGCTGCCTCGCCCTCGCGTCTGCATCGCCCTCGCGTCTGCATCGGTCGCCATGTCTGCGTCGCCCGCGCGTCTGTCGTCGGCCGCCCGCCCATACCCGCCGCGCGCCTGCGTCCCCCGCCCGCTAGGTCGCCTGCCCGCCTACGCCGCCCGCCGTCTGCGTCGCCCGCCCGTCTGCGTCAGTCGCCCCTGACGGGTCGTCGCAGGTGGGTGGGCATCGCTGAAGTCGTGGACGTTCGGCTGCCGTTGCTCGGCCCGGACCGTTGCCGCCGGTTGGGATGGTCGTCGGTCCGCCCCGCGGGGGCGGGTCGCTGTGCGGTTCTTTGTCCTGTGAGTGGAGAAAGTTGGTGGCAATCTGTGCGCTACTTCTTCCCAGCCCCGGCAGCCGCTGCTACGTTCCCCTGCGAAAGGTCGGTCGCGACGGTGTGGCCGGAACCCGACTGACGTAGCGTCCGGTTGAGGCGGGGAGGGGCTTGTGAGACGTATGACGGCTCGACCCGCGAACGCGCATCAGGCCCGACTGCTGCGGCTGTTGCGGGACGGCGGGCCCAACTCAAGGGCCCAGCTGGGCGATCGGGTGGACCTGTCGCGGTCGAAGCTGGCCGTGGAGGTGGATCGGCTCCTGGAGACGGGACTGGTCGTGGCCGACGGGCTCGCCGCCTCCCGCGGTGGCCGCCGGTCGCACAACATCCGCCTCGCTCCCCAACTGCGCTTCCTCGGCGTCGACATCGGCGCCACGTCCATCGATGTGGCCGTCACCAACGCCGAGTTGGAGATCCTCGGGCACATCAACCAGCCGATGGACGTGCGGGAGGGCCCGGTCGCCGTCTTCGAGCAGGTGCTGTCCATGGCGGCCAAACTGAAGGCCTCCGGGCTCGCGGAAGGGTTCGACGGCGCCGGCATCGGCGTCCCCGGACCGGTCCGCTTCCCGGAGGGCGTCCCGGTCGCCCCGCCGATCATGCCGGGCTGGGACGGGTTCCCGGTCCGCGAGGCGCTCAGTCAGGAACTCGGCTGCCCCGTCATGGTCGACAACGACGTGAACCTGATGGCGATGGGGGAGCAGCACGCGGGCGTGGCCCGTTCCGTGGGCGACTTCCTCTGCGTCAAGATCGGCACCGGCATCGGCTGTGGCATCGTCGTCGGTGGCGAGGTCCACCGCGGTACGACGGGCAGCGCCGGCGACATCGGGCACATCCTCGCCGTACCGGACGGCCGCCCCTGCGCCTGCGGCAACCGGGGCTGTCTGGAGGCCCACTTCAGCGGCGCCGCGCTCGCCCGCGACGCCAAGGAAGCGGCCCAGCAGGGACTTTCGGTGGAACTCGCCTCGCGTCTGGACGCCAACGGCACCCTGACCGCCGTCGACGTGGCCGCCGCGGCCGCCGCCGGCGACGCCACCGCGCTCGACCTGATACGCGAGGGCGGCAACCGCACCGGCCAGGTCATCGCCGGACTCGTCAGCTTCTTCAACCCCGGCCTGGTGGTGATCGGCGGCGGGGTGACCGGCCTCGGCCACACCCTGCTCGCCGCCATCCGCACCCAGGTCTACCGTCAGTCACTGCCCCTCGCGACGAACAATCTGCCCATCGTGCTGGGGGAGTTGGGGCCCACCGCCGGAGTCATCGGCGCGGCCCGTCTCATCAGCGACCACCTGTTCTCACCCGCGTGAGCCCTCTTCCGTTCGCACGCGCCTAGGCTCTCTCCGCCCGGGCCCCACCAGCACAGCGCTCTGCTCCGCCCTGCCCGAAACGCTTGCCCAGCAGACGGATTCGCCCTGAAACCGGCCCGCACGCCCGCCAAGGGGAACTCATGGCACCAGAACCACCGCTGCTCACCATGTCCGGCATCACCAAGTCGTTCCCCGGAGTCCGGGCCCTCGACGGCGTCGACCTCGACGTCCAGGCCGGCGAGGTCCACTGTCTGCTCGGCCAGAACGGCGCCGGGAAGTCCACCCTGATCAAGGTCCTGGCCGGCGCCCACCAGCCCGACGACGGCACCATCACCTGGCGGGGCGAACCCGTCACCCTGAAATCCCCGATCGCCGCCATGCGGCTCGGTATCGCCACCATCTACCAGGAACTCGACCTGGTGGAGGGCTTGTCGGTGGCCGAGAACGTCCACCTCGGACACGAGCCGACGGCCGCCGGTTTCGTCGTACGGGGGAAGGCGGCGCGCGCGTCGACTGCCGCGCTGCTCAAGCGACTTGGGCACCCGGAGGTCGATCCGGCGCGGCTCGTGGGGGAGTTGTCGGCCGCTCAGCAGCAGATCGTCTCCATGGCGCGGGCGCTCTCCCACGACGTACGGCTGATCGTGATGGACGAACCGTCCGCCGCGCTCGACCCGGACGAGGTCGACAACCTGTTCAGGATCGTCGGCGACCTGACCGCGGACGGCGTGGCCGTCGTCTACATCTCGCACCGCCTGGAGGAGATCCGCCGGATCGGCGACCGGGTGACCGTACTGAAGGACGGGCGGGCCGTGGCGGGCGGGCTGCCCGCGAAGTCCACACCGACGCGCGAGGTCGTGGCACTGATGACCGGGCGCAACGTCGAGTACGTCTTCCCCGATCGGCCGCCCACGCCCCCGACCTCGGTCGCGCCCGTCCTGGAGGTGCGGGGACTGGCGCGCGCCGGGGAGTTCGAGCCGCTCGACCTGGACGTGCGGCCCGGCGAGATCGTGGGGCTCGCCGGACTCGTCGGCTCGGGACGCTCGGAGATCCTGGAGACGATCTACGGCGCCCGCAAGCCCACGGCCGGTCAAGTCAGCGTCGACGGCAGGCAGTTGCGGCTCGGCAGTGTGCGGGCCGCCGTACGGGCCGGGCTCGGCCTCGCCCCCGAGGAGCGCAAGGCGCAGGCGCTGCTGATGCTGGAGTCCGTCACCAGAAACGTTTCCGTGTCGTCGATGTCCCGCTTCGCGCGCGTCGGCTGGATCGACCGGGCGGCGGAACTGAAAGGGGCGCGCGCGGCGACCCGCGAGCTGTCCCTGCGCCCAGACAACCCGGCCGTACCCGTCCGCACCCTCTCCGGAGGCAACCAGCAGAAGGCGGTCCTCGCCCGCTGGCTGCTGCGCGGCTGCCGGGTCCTGCTGCTCGACGAGCCGACCCGGGGCGTCGACGTCGGAGCCCGCGCCGAGCTGTACGCCGTGGTCCGCCGGCTCGCCGACGAGGGACTCGCCGTTCTGCTGGTCTCCAGCGAGGTGCCCGAAGTCCTCGGCCTCGCCGACCGGGTGCTCGTCCTGCGCGACGGCCGGGTCGTGCACACCGCGCCCGCCCGTGAACTCGACGAACACCGTGTCCTCGACCTCGTGATGGAAGGAAGCCCGGTGGCCAGTGTGGGAAGTCCGGTGGCCGGGGCGGGAATCCCCGCGACCGGCGAAGGGAGCCAGGCGTCATGACCCAGCCCGTGTCCCCGCCCAGGGACAGCATCGACAAGGCCCCCGCGGCGAGCGGGCCCCCGGCCTGGCGGACCATGCTGTTCCGGGCCGACGTCCGTACGCTCTCCCTCCTCGGCGTGCTCGCCGCGCTGATCCTCATCGGCGGTGTCACCAGGCCCGACGAGTTCCTCGACACCCGCAACCTCCAACTCGTCCTCACCCAGGCCTCGGTCATCGGCGTCGTCACCGTCGGCATGACCTTCGTCATCACCTCCGGCGGCATCGACCTGTCCGTGGGCGCGATCGTCGCCCTGGCCTCGGTCTGGGCGACGACCGTGGCCACACAGGAGTACGGCTTCGCCGGCATCCTCTTCACGGCGGTGATCGTCGGAGTCGGCTGCGGCCTGGTGAACGGGCTGCTCATCGCGTACGGCGGGATGGTCCCCTTCATCGCCACCCTCGCCATGCTCGCCTCGGCCCGCGGTCTCGCGCTGCAGATCACCGACGGCAGCACCCAGGTCGTCACCGTCGACGCCATCCTCGACCTCGGCGAGCGCGACGCCTATGTCCTCGGTATTCCGCCGCTCGTGCTGGTCTTCGCACTCGTGACGATCATCGGCTGGCTCGTGCTGAACCGCACGACCTTCGGCCGGCGCACGGTCGCCGTCGGCGGCAACGCGGAGGCGGCCCGGCTCGCGGGCATCGACGTCCGCCGCCAGCGCCTCTATCTGTACCTGCTCTCCGGTCTGTGCTGCGGCATCGCCGCCTTCCTGCTCATCGTGCTGTCCGGCTCGGGCCAGAACACCAACGGCAACCTCTACGAACTCGACGCCATCGCCGCCGCGATCATCGGCGGCACCCTGCTCAGCGGCGGCCGGGGCACCATCACCGGCTCCGTCCTCGGCGTCCTGATCTTCACCACGATCACCAACATCTTCGCGCTCAACAACCTGCAGACCGACGTCCAGCAGATCGCCAAGGGCGCGATCATCGTCGCCGCGGTCCTGGTCCAGCGACGCACGGCCACCACGACCTGACCCACCGAAGAGCCGACACGCGAAAGGTCCACCGCCATGCCAGAGTTCACCAGCCGCAGAGGACTGCTCTTCGGGACCGCCGCCGTCTCGGCCGGCGCCCTCCTCGTGGGTTGCACCAGCAACGAGACCAAGGACGACCCGGCCGCCGCCGATCAGCCGGCCGCCGACGACAAGCCCGGCAAGGCGGTCACCATCGGATTCGCCGGACCGCAGGCCGACCACGGCTGGCTCAACGCGATCAACCAGAACGCCAAGAGCCGCGCCGAGCGGTACGAGGACGTCACCCTGGAGATCACCGAGGGCTCGAACGACACCGCCCAGCAGATCGGGCAGATCGAGACCCTCATCAACAAGAAGGTCGACGTCCTGGTCGTGCTGCCCGCCGACGGCAAGGCGCTCACCCAGGTCGGCCTCAAGGCGATGCGGGCCGGCATCCCCGTCGTCAACCTCGACCGGATCTTCAACTCCCCCCAGGCGTACCGCTGCTGGATCGGCGGCGACAACTACGGCATGGGCCTCAACGCCGGGCACTACATCGGCGAGCAGCTCAAGGACAAGGGCGACGCCCGGGTCATCGAGCTCGCCGGGCTGGACAACCTGGAGCTGACCAAGCAGCGCACCAAGGGCTTCGACGACGCCCTGAAGAACTACCCGAACATCAAGAAGGTGGCCCGGCAGGCCGCCGAGTTCACCGTCGAGTCCGGGCAGGCCAAGATGGCCCAACTCCTCCAGGCCCAGTCGAACTTCGACGCGCTGTGGAACCACGACGACGACCAGGGCGTCGGTGCCCTGCGCGCCATCGAGCAGGCCGGCCGCGACGACTTCCTGATGGTCGGCGGCGCGGGCGCGCTCTCCGCGTTCCAGGCGATCAAGAAGGACGACGGGGTGCTGAAGGCGACCGTCCTCTACCCGCCGACCATGGCCGCCTCCGCGATCGACCTCGCCCGCGCCCTCGGGCAGGGCAAGGGGGTGAGCGGCCTCGCCGAGTTCGAGATCCCGTCCTCGCTGACGCTGTACTCGGCCGTCGTCGACAAGGACAACGTCGACCAGTACATGGCCACCGGCTTCAAGTGACGGGCCCCGCCCGGCGGACCCGACGCCACCGGGACCGGCCGGGCTCCGGGACCGGGGTGAGTCAGGACACGGCGCCGGACCGCCGGGTCGGGCCCCACCCCCCACCGCGCCACCACGAGGAGGACACACGCATGGGACAGCCGCAGCAGCCCGACCAGGCCGAGGCGGAGGAGTCAGGAGCGCCGGGGCCCGACGCGGGGGCCGGGACCGCTCCCGGTGCCGCGGCCCCACCCACCGGTACGCCGACCGGCGACGGTCCGCGCGCCGGGACCTGGCCCGCCGGGCTCGCCGGCGGGGCGGACCGGCCGCAGCTGCGGGTCGGGATGGTCGGCTACGCCTTCATGGGGGCCGCGCACTCCCAGGGGTGGCGCACGGCGGGGAGGGTCTTCGACCTGCCGCTCACCCCCGTGCTCGCCGCCGTGTGCGGGCGCGACGGCGAGGCGGTCCGCGCCATGGCGGACCGGCACGGGTGGGCCGGGACGGAGACCGACTGGCGGCAGCTGATCGCCCGCGACGACATCGACCTCGTGGACATCTGCACCCCGGGCGACAGTCATGCCGAGATCGCCCTCGCCGCACTGGCCGCCGGCAAGCACGTGCTGTGCGAGAAGCCGCTCGCCAACACGGTCGCCGAGGCGGAGCAGATGACGGCGGCGGCCGAAGAGGCCTACGCCAACGGCAGGTTGGCGATGGTCGGCTTCAACTACCGCCGGGTGCCCGCCACCGCGCTCGCCCGCCGCATGGTCGCCGAGGGGCGACTGGGAGCCCTGCGGCACGTACGGGTGACGTACCTTCAGGACTGGCTCGTGGACCCGGAGTTCCCGCTGACCTGGCGGCTGCGCAAGGAGTCCGCCGGCTCCGGGGCCCTCGGCGACCTCGGCGCCCACATCGTCGACCTCGCGCAGTACCTGGCGGGGGAGCCGGTGGTCGGGGTGTCCGCGCTGATGGAGACCTTCGTGCGCGAACGGCCCCTGCCGGCCGGGGTGTCCAGCGGTCTCGCCTCCTCCGGCGGAACCGCCGGCCGGGGCGCGGTCACCGTCGACGACACGGCCCTGTTCACCGGCCGCTTCGCCTCCGGAGCCGTCGCCTCCTTCGAGGCCACCCGCTTCGCCACCGGCCGCAAGAACGCCCTGCGCATCGAGCTCAACGGCGAGCGCGGCTCGTTGGCCTTCGACCTGGAACGGCTCAACGAACTCGCCTACCACGACCACACCGAGCCCGCCGCCCACGCCGGCTTCCGCCGCATCCTCGTCACCGAGCCCGACCACCCCTACCTGGACGCCTGGTGGCCGCCGGGGCACGGCCTCGGATACGAGCACACCTTCGTCCATCAGGCCCGCGACCTGGTCCATGCCGTGGCGGAAGGCCGGCACCCCGAGCCGTCGTTCGCCGACGGGCTCCAGGTGCAGCGGGTGCTCGCGGCGGTGGAGGAGAGCGCCGAGAAGAACTCCGTCTACACCCCGACCCACACCCCCACAGCGGTCTGAGGAGGCCCCGCACATGCCGCGCGACTTCACGCTCTTCACCGGCCAGTGGGCCGACCTCCCCCTCGAAGAGGTCTGCCGTCTCGCCCGCGACTTCGGCTACGACGGCCTCGAACTCGCCTGCTGGGGCGACCACTTCGAGGTCGACAAGGCCCTCGCCGACCCGTCGTACCTCGCCTCCCGCCACCAACTCCTGGAGAAGTACGGCCTGAAGTGCTGGGCCGTCTCCAACCACCTGGTGGGACAGGCGGTGTGCGACGCCATCATCGACGAACGCCACCGGGCCATCCTGCCCGCCCGCATCTGGGGCGACGGCGAGCCCGAGGGCGTACGGCAGCGGGCCGCCGCCGAGATGGCCGACACCGCACGGGCCGCCGCCGCCTTCGGCGTGGACACCGTCATCGGCTTCACCGGCTCCGCCATCTGGCATCTGGTCGCGATGTTCCCGCCCGCCCCCGAGTCGATGATCGAGCGCGGCTACGACGACTTCGCGACCCGCTGGAACCCGATCCTCGACGTCTTCGACGCCCAGGGCGTGCGGTTCGCGCACGAGGTCCACCCGAGCGAGATCGCCTACGACTACTGGACGACCCAGCGCGCCCTGGAGGCGGTCGACCACCGACCGGCGTTCGGGCTGAACTTCGACCCCTCGCACTTCGTGTGGCAGGACCTCGACCCGGTCGGCTTCCTGTGGGACTTCCGTGACCGGATCTACCACGTCGACTGCAAGGAGGCCCGCAAGCGCCTCGACGGACGCAACGGCCGCCTCGGCTCGCACCTGCCGTGGGGCGACCCGCGCCGAGGCTGGGACTTCGTGTCGGCCGGCCACGGCGACGTGCCCTGGGAGGACGTCTTCCGGATGCTCCGCTCGATCGACTACCAGGGCCCGATCTCCGTCGAGTGGGAGGACGCCGGCATGGACCGGCTCCAGGGCGCCCCCGAGGCGCTCGCCCACCTCAAGGCCTTCGACTTCGAACCGCCGACGGCGTCGTTCGACGCGGCCTTCGGCGGCAACGAGTAACGGTTCCTGCCACAACGGCTCCCTGTCTTCCGGGGTGACGGCGCACCCCGGCGTACCGCACACACCCGTACACCTCCGTACGACCAGCCCCTTACTGGAGGCATTTCGTGCACCCGTACGACGACACCAGACACACCACCAGCACCACCAGCACCACCAGCACCACCAGCACCACCAGCACCACCAGCACCACCAGTCTCTTCAGACGCCGTGGACTGCGCGGGCCGATCGCCCTGCTGAGCGGTCTGCTGCTCGCGGGCGCCTCGCTCTCCCTCACCGCGCCGGCGGCGGGGGCGGCCGACACCGGACCGAGGGCCGCCGCCGAACCAAAGGCCGCCGCCGAGGACTTCCAGCAGGTCACCCTCGCCAAGGGCGAGCCGGAGGTCGGCGAGCCCATGTCGCTCGCCGTGCTCCCGGACCGCTCGGTCCTGCACACCTCGCGCGACGGCGAACTGCGCCTCACCGACGCGGCGGGCAACACCAGGCTCGCGGGCAAACTGGACGTGTACTCCCACGACGAGGAGGGCCTCCAGGGCATAGGCGTCGACCCGGGCTTCGCCGACAACCGCTTCATCTACCTGTACTACGCGCCCCCGCTGAACACCCCGGCCGGCGACGCCCCCGAGACCGGTACGGCCGCCGACTTCGCGCCCTTCGACGGCGTCAACCGGCTGAGCCGCTTCGTCCTGAAGGCGGACGGCACCCTGGACAACGCCAGCGAGAAGAAGATCCTCGACGTCCCCGCTTCGCGCGGCATCTGCTGCCACGTCGGCGGCGACATCGACTTCGACGCGGCGGGCAACCTGTATCTGTCGACGGGCGACGACAGCAACCCGTTCCAGTCGGACGGCTTCACCCCCATCGACGAACGCTCCAACCGCAACCCGGCCTTCGACGCCCAGCGCACCTCCGGCAACACCAACGACCTGCGCGGCAAGATCCTGCGCATCAAGGTCGGCGCCGACGGCTCGTACACCGTCCCCGACGGCAACCTCTTCGCGCCCGGCACGGACAAGACCCGCCCCGAGATCTACGCTATGGGCTTCCGCAACCCGTTCCGGTTCAGCGTCGACAAGAAGACCGGCATCCTCTACGTCGGCGAGTACGGCCCCGACGCCGGCGCCGCCAACGCCTCGCGCGGCCCGGCCGGGCAGGTCGAGTTCGCCCGGGTGACCAAGCCGGGCAACTTCGGCTGGCCGTACTGCACCGGCAAGAACGACGCCTACGTCGACTACGACTTCGCCACCGGCACCTCGGGCGCGGCGTTCGACTGCGCGGCCCCGAAGAACACCTCGCCGAACAACACCGGCCTGACCGACCTGCCGCCCGCCGAGCCCGCCTGGATCCCCTACAACGGCAACTCCGTCCCGGAGTTCGGCGACGGCTCCGAGTCCCCGATGGGCGGGCCGGTCTACGACTACGACGCCGCGCTCGACTCCCCGGTGAAGTTCCCCGAGGCGTACGACGGCGACTTCTTCGCCGGTGAGTTCGGCCGCCGCTGGATCAAGCGGATCTCCAGCGACGCCGACGGCACCGTCCAGTCGATCGCCGACGTCCCGTGGACCGGCACCCAGATCATGGACATGGCCTTCGGCCCGGACGGCGCGCTGTACGTCCTCGACTACGGCATCTCCTGGTTCGGCGGCGACGAACACTCCGCCCTGTACCGCATCGAGAACGCCACCGACGGTCACTCCCCGGTCGCCCAGGCCGCCGCCGACCGCACCTCCGGCCAGGCGAAACTGCGGGTCCGCTTCTCCTCGGCGGGCACCAGCGACCAGGACGGCGACGCCCTCACCTACAGCTGGGACTTCGGCGACGGCGGTACCTCCACGGCCGCGAACCCGACGCACACCTACAAGAAGAACGGCACCTACACGGCGACCGTGACCGCGAAGGACCCCTCGGGCCGCACCGGCAGCGCCAGCGTGCAGATCGTCGTGGGCAACACCGCACCCAAGGTCGAGCTGCAACTCCCGGCGGACGGGCAGCTGTTCGCCTTCGGTGACGCCGTACCGTTCAAGGTGAAGGTCAGCGACCCCGAGGACGGCCGCCCGATCGACTGCGCCAAGGTCAAGGTCACCTTCATCCTCGGCCACGACAGCCACGGCCACCCGGTGACCTCCGCCAACGGCTGCACCGGCACCATCCAGACCAGCGCCGACGGCGGCCACGACGAGAACGCCAACATCTTCGGGGTCTTCGACGCCGAGTACACCGACGGCGGAGGCGGCGGCCAGGCCCCGCTGACCACCCACGACCAGAACGTCGTCCAGCCCACCCACCGCCAGGCCGAGCACTACGGCGACTCCTCCGGCATCGCGGTCCAGTCCAAGGCGACGGCCCACGGCGGCAAGACGGTCGGGGACATCGACAACGGCGACTGGATCTCCTTCGAGCCGTACGTCCTCTCCAACGCCACGAAGATCACCGCGCGTATCTCCTCCGGGGGCGCCGGCGGCAAGCTGGAGGTCCGGGCGGGCTCCCCGACCGGCCGTCTCCTCGGCAGCGCGACCGTGCCGGCGACCGGCGGCTGGGAGAACTTCCAGGACGTCACCGCGAACCTCTCCCGTGCCCCGCGCGGCACCACCACCCTGTACCTGGTGTTCAAGGGGACCGGCTCCGGCGGCCTGTTCGACGTGGACGACTTCACCTTCACGAAGCGGTGAGGGGGCGTCATGTCGACGAGAAGAGGCGTCATGCCGACGAACGGACGCGGACGAGGACGCCTGTGGGCCGCGCTGGGTGGCGCCGCCCTGTTGATCGGCTGTGTGTCGGGGCCCGCCGTGTCGGATGAGGCGGGCGGCTCCGGAGGCCCTGGAGGTCCCGGAGGCGCGGGTCACGGGGACGAGCGCCGGGTGCTGGTGTTCTCCAAGACCGCCGGGTTCCGCCACGACTCCATCCCCGAGGGCATCACGGCCGTACGGGAACTGGGCACCGCCCACGGCTTCACGGTCGACGCCACGGAGGACGCCGGCGCCTTCACCGCCCGCAACCTCGGCCGCTACGACGCCGTGGTCTTCCTCTCCACGACGGGTGACGTCCTGAACCCGGCCCAACAGGGCGCGTTCGAGCGGTACATCAAACGCGGCGGCGCGTACGTCGGCATCCACGCCGCCGCCGACACCGAGTACGACTGGGCCTTCTACGGCGGGCTCGCGGGCGCGTACTTCCAGTCGCACCCCGCGATCCAGCCCGCGACGGTCGACGTCGAGGATCACGCCCACCCGGCCACCGCCGGGCTGGGCGCGACCTGGAACCGCACGGACGAGTGGTACAACTACCGCTCCAACCCCCGCGCGCGGGCCCATGTCCTCGCCTCGCTCGACGAGTCGTCGTACAGCGGCGGCACCATGAACGGCGATCACCCCATCGCCTGGTGTCAGGACTACCAGGGCGGGCGCGCCTTCTACACCGGCGGCGGCCACACCAAGGAGTCCTTCGCCGAACCCGCCTTCCGGCAGCACCTGCTGGGCGGCCTCCGGTGGGCGATCGGCGAGGCCCAGGCCGACTGCCGCCCGGAGAACGGCTACCGGTCGCTGTTCGACGGCACGGCGGCCTCTCTGTCCGCGTGGCGGCAGGCCGGTCCGGGCTCCTTCACCCTGTCCGACGACGGCACGATCACGTCGGCGGGTGGCATGGGGATGCTCTGGTACGCCGACCGAAGCTTCGGGTCGTACTCCCTGAAGCTCGACTGGAGGATGTCCGGCCCCTCGGGCGACGACAACTCCGGTGTCTTCGTCGGCTTCCCGCCCTCCGACGACCCCTGGTCGGCCGTGAACAACGGCTACGAGGTCCAGATCGACGCCACGGACGTACCCGAGCGCACCACCGGGTCCGTCTACGGCTTCCGCTCCGCCGACCTCAGGAAGCGCGACCGCGCCCTGAACCCGCCGGGGGAGTGGAACACGTACGAGATCCGCGTGGAGGGCGAGCGCCTCCGCGTCTGGCTCAACGGCGTGAAGATCAACGACTTCACCAACACCGATCCGGTACGGAGCCTGCGCGACGGCCACTTCGGCATCCAGAACCACGGATCCGCCGATCAGGTGTCCTTCCGTGACATCCGGATCAAGGAACTGCCCGCGCGGGCCGCCGACCGGGCGGACTCGCCACCGGGCGACTGAGCGACGGCGGGCGGGGGACGCCGGACCTCCGCCCGCCGTCTTGCCCCCCACCTCTTCCCTCACCCCTTCCCCTCTTCCCCACGGAGGGCCACCGGCTTTCCCACCACCGGTTCGACGAGGAGGCTGCCCATGCCCGCGCCCGCGCCCGTGTCCACGGCCGTGTCCGTGTCCGCGTCCGTGTCCGATTCCCCACCGCGTGTCGGTGTCTGGCTGATCGGAGCACGGGGTTCCGTCGCCACCACCGTCGTCGCGGGCTGCGCGGCCGTCACGGCGGGGCTGCACGCCCCGACGGGCATGGTCACCGAGACCCCTCTCTTCGCCGGCGCACACCTTCCGCCCCTGTCCTCCCTCGTCTTCGGCGGCCACGACACGGTCGACTGCCCCCTGCCCAAACGGGCCGAAGCCCTCGCGGCCGGCGGCGTCCTGCCCCACGGCCTTCCGTCCGCCGTCGAAGCCGAACTGGCCGCCGCCGACCGGGAGATCAGGCCCGGCGGCCCCCTCCCGGGCGACACGAGGACCCCCGACGAGCTGATCTCCTCCTACGCCGCCGACATCCAGGACTTCGTACGACGCCTGGGCCTGGACCGGGCGGTCGTGGTGAACGTCGCCTCCACGGAACCCGCGCCCACCGGGACGGACCTGCCACCCAGCTCCCTCTACGCGGCGGCGGCCCTGCGCGCCGGCTGCCCCTACGTGAACTTCACCCCGTCCACCGGCCTCCAGCACCCGTCCCTGGCCACCCTCGCCGCCTCCTCCGGACTGCCGTACGCGGGCCGCGACGGCAAGACCGGCCAGACCCTGCTGCGCTCGGTCCTGGGGCCGATGTTCGCGCAACGGGCTCTGACCGTCCGGGCGTGGTCCGGCACCAACCTGCTCGGCGGTGGCGACGGCGCCGCCCTCGCCGACCCGGCCGCCGCCGCCGCCAAGAACGCCGGCAAGGAGCGCGTCCTGACCGACAGCCTCGGGGCGACCCCCGAGGGCGAGACCCACATCGACGACGTCCCCGCCCTCGGCGACTGGAAGACCGCCTGGGACCACATCGCCTTCGACGGCTTCCTCGGCACGCGTATGGTCCTCCAGACCACTTGGCAGGGCTGCGACTCGGCGCTGGCCGCGCCCCTGGTGCTCGACCTCGCCCGCCTCCTGTCCCGCGCCCACGAGGCGGGCCTCTCCGGCCCCTTGACCGAGCTGGGCTTCTATTTCAAGGACCCGACGGGGGAGGGCCCGGCGGCACTGGGCGAGCAGTACGCGGCACTGGCGGGCTTCGCGGAACGGCTGCGCCCGCGCCTACGGCCGCCGCACGGCGTCGACGCGGGCGAGCTGGGGCCTTCGGAAGCGAGGTCTCCTGTAGCGGGGCCTTCGGATGCGAGGTCTTCTGCGGCGGGGCCTTCGGATGCGGGCTCTTCTGCGGCGGGGCCTTCGGAAGCCGACTCTTCGCCAGCGACCGATGCGGCGGCGAGCTCATCGCAGGCGAGCCCTGTGGACGGGAGCCCGGCATGAGCACACGGCCACCTCGTCCGAGGCTCTCCTTCGGCTACGGCACCAACGGGCTCGCCGACCTCCGGGTCGACGACGCGCTCGCGCTCCTCGCCGACCTCGGTTACGACGGGGTCGGGCTCACGCTCGACCACATGCATCTCGACCCGCTCGCTCCCGACCTCGCCGCCCGCACCCGGAGGCTCGCGCGGCGGCTGGAGGAGCTCGGGCTGTCCGTCACTGTGGAAACCGGGGCCCGCTATGTCCTGGACCCCCGCCGCAAGCACGGCCCCACCCTGCTCGACGCCGACCCCGACGACCGGGCCCGCCGGGCCGACCTGCTGGCCCGGGCGGTGCGGGTCGCCGCCGACCTCGGCGCCCACGCCGTGCACTGCTTCAGCGGCGTCACCCCGCCCGGCACGGACGAGGACACCGCCTGGAAACGCCTCCCCGACGCACTCGCCCCCGTCCTCGACGCCGCCACCGCCGCCGGTGTCCCCCTCGCGATCGAACCCGAACCCGGTCACCTCCTCGCCACGCTCGCCGACTTCCACCGCCTCCGCGAGGCCCTCGACAGCCCCGCCGCACTCGGCCTCACCCTCGACATCGGCCACTGCCAGTGCCTCGAACCCCTCCCTCCGGCCGACTGCGTCCGCGCCGCCGCGCCCTGGCTGCGGCACGTCCAGATCGAGGACATGCGGCGAGGCGTCCACGAACACCTCCCCCTCGGTGAGGGCGAGATCGACTTCCCGCCCGTCCTCGAAGCGCTCGCCGCCGTCGACTACCGGGCCCTGACCGTCGTCGAACTGCCCCGTCACTCCCACGCGGGTCCGCACTTCGCCGAGCAGTCCCTCTCCTTCCTCGAACAGTCCCTCGCCCTCGGCCACGGCACGACCGGCCGCACCGCCGACCCCGGGAGCACCTCGTGACCCACCCCCGCACCCCGGCCGCGCCGACGACCGACCACGCCCACCAGGCCCACCACCACGCCCACCACGCCCACCCGGCCCACACCGCCCCCGCCGAGCTGCGCCGCCACCTCGACGCCCACCTCACGGCCGACGCCCACACCTGGCTGGGCCGGGCGCTGGAGGAGGCCGCCGACCATCCGGGCAGCCACGGGCCCATCTCCGCCTGGGAGTTGCGCCTCGCCGAGGCGGGCCGGCGCTGCGGCACCGAGCGCGCCGACGCCGTCCGCGTCCTGATCCTGCACGCGGCCCGCCCCGACACCGACGCACTCACCCGGGTCTACCGCCAGGGCACCGCCGACGAACGCCGAGCCGTCCTGCACGCCCTGCCCCACCTCGTGCCGGGCCCCGAGGCGCTGCACCTCGTCGAGGACGCCCTGCGCACCAACGACACCCGCCTGGTCGCCGCCGCCCTCGGCCCGTACGCCGCCCGCCGGCTGGCCCCGCACCCGTGGCGGCACGCCGTCCTCAAGTGCCTGTTCACCGGGGTGCGCGTCGACGAGGTCGCCGATCTGACCAGCCGAGCCCGGGGCGACACCGAACTCGCCCGCATGCTCCGGGCCTTCGCCGAGGAACGCACCGCCGCGGGCCGTCCCGTACCCGAGGACCTGCACCGCGTCCTGGCCCTGACCGCGCCCCCACCGGCCGACGCCAAGGAGTCCTGATGCGCGTCTTCGACCCCCACATCCACATGACGTCACGCACCACCGACGACTACGAGGCGATGTACGAGGCGGGTGTCCGCGCGGTCGTGGAGCCGGCCTTCTGGCTGGGACAGCCCCGAACCTCGCCCGCCTCCTTCGTCGACTACTTCGACTCCCTCCTCGGCTGGGAACCCTTCCGCGCCGCCCAGTACGGCATCGCCCACCACTGCGCCCTCGCCCTCAACCCCAAGGAGGCGAACGACCCGCGCTGCACCCCCGTCCTGGACGAGCTGCCCCGCTACCTCCTCAAGGACAGGGTCGTGGCGGTCGGCGAGATCGGCTACGACTCCATGACCCCGGCCGAGGACCACGCGCTCGAACACCAGCTCCAGCTGGCCGCCGACCACGGGCTGCCCGCCCTCGTCCACACCCCGCACCGGGACAAGCTCGCCGGTCTGCGCCGCACCCTCGACGCCGTACGGGCCTCCGCCCTGTCCGTCGAACGGGTGCTGCTCGACCACCTCAACGAGACCACCGTGGAGGAGGCCAGGGACAGCGGCGCCTGGCTCGGGTTCTCCGTCTATCCCGACACCAAGATGGACGAGGAGCGGATGGTCGCCGTCCTCAAGGAGTTCGGCCCGGAGAAGGTGCTGGTCAACTCCGCCGCCGATTGGGGCAGAAGCGACCCCCTCAAGACCCGCAGGGTGGCCGACGCCCTGCTCGCGGCCGGCTTCGACGAGGACGACGTCGACCTGGTGCTGTGGCGCAACCCGGTGGCGTTCTACGGACTCAGCGGCCGACTCGACCTCGACGTCACCGCGACCGACGCCACGCACGAGGGCAACAGCATCCTGCGCGGCGGTGAGTGACGCATGCGCTTCCGCCACCCCGACGGCTCCACCGTCCACCTCGCCTACTGCACCAACGTGCACCCGGCCGAGACCGTCGACGGCGTCCTCGCCCAACTCCGCGACCACTGCGAGCCCGTACGCCGCCGCCTCGGCCGCGACCGCCTCGGCATCGGCCTGTGGCTGGCCAGGGACGCCGCCGCTGCCCTGGTCACCGACCCGTCCGCGCTGCGCGGCCTGCGTGCCGAACTCGACCGGCGTGGCCTCGAAGTGGTCACGCTCAACGGCTTCCCCTATCAGGGCTTCGGTGCCGAAGAGGTCAAGTACCGCGTCTACAAGCCGGACTGGGCCGATCCCGAGCGCCTCGACCACACCACCTCCCTCGCCCGGGTGCTCGCCCGGCTCCTCCCGGACGACGTCACCGAGGGCACCGTCTCCACCCTGCCCCTGGCCTGGCGCACCGCCTACGACGAGCAGCGCGCCGCCCGGTCCCGCACGGCCCTGCGCACCCTCGCCGAACGCCTCGACGTCGTCGCCGAGCTGACCGGCCGCTCCATCCGCATCGGTCTGGAGCCCGAACCGGGCTGCACCGTCGAGACCACCGCCGACGCCATCGGCCCCCTGACCGACATCGGCCACGACCGCATCGGCATCTGCGTCGACACCTGCCACCTCGCCACCTCCTTCGAAGACCCGCACACCGCCCTGGACGCGCTCACCCGAGCCGGCGTCCCCGTCGTCAAATCCCAGCTCTCGGCCGCCCTGCACGCCGAACACCCCCACCTCCCCGAGGTCCGCGAAGCCCTCGCCGCCTTCGACGAGCCCCGCTTCCTGCACCAGACCCGCACCGCCACCGCCGCAGGACTGCGCGGCACCGACGACCTGGGCGAGGCCCTCAGGGGCGAGGCGCTGCCCGACGCCTCCCCCTGGCGCGCCCACTTCCACGTCCCGCTCCACGCGGCTCCCGCCGCACCCCTCACCTCCACCCTCCCGGTCCTCAAGGCCGCCCTGGCCCACCTGGTCGGCGGCGCCCACCCCCTCACCCGCCATCTGGAGGTCGAGACCTACACCTGGCAGGCCCTGCCGCCCGAACTGCGCCCCAGCACCCGCGCCCAGCTCGCCGACGGCATCGCCGCCGAACTCGCCCTGGCGCGGGACCTCTTGACCGACCTCGGCCTCAAGGAGCTGCCATGAACCCCGAGGCAGCCGTCCCTTCGCGACCCGACGCCGGCCCCACCCCCCTTCTCGTCCTGGACGTCGTCGGCCTCACCCCCCGTCTCCTCGACCACATGCCTCACCTGAAGGCCCTCGGACAGTCCGGCTCCCGTGCCCCGCTCGGCACCGTCCTGCCCGCCGTCACCTGCGCCGCCCAGTCCACCTTCCTCACCGGCACGCTCCCCGCCGAGCACGGCATCGTGGGCAACGGCTGGTACTTCCGCGAACTCGGCGACGTCCTGCTGTGGCGCCAGCACAACGGTCTCGTCGCCGGGGACAAACTCTGGGACGCCGCCCGCCGCGCCCACCCCGGCTACACGGTCGCCAACATCTGCTGGTGGTACGCCATGGGCGCCGACACCGACATCACCGTCACCCCCCGTCCGATCTACTACTCCGACGGCCGCAAGGAACCCGACTGCTACACCCGGCCGCCGGCCCTGCACGACGAACTCACCGCGGAACTCGGCACGTTCCCCCTGTTCCACTTCTGGGGACCGGGCGCCGACCTGGTCTCCAGCCGCTGGATCATCGACGCTACCCGCCACATCGTCCGCACCCGCCGCCCCGACCTGGCGCTCTGCTACCTCCCCCACCTCGACTACGACCTGCAGCGCTACGGCCCCGACGACCCGCGCTCCCTGAAGGCGGCCGCCGCCCTCGACCGGGCCCTGGCGCCCCTGCTCGACGACGCCCGCGCGGAAGGCCGGACCGTCGTCGCGCTCTCCGAGTACGGCATCACCCGCGCGCACCGCCCCGTCGACATCAACCGCGCCCTGCGCCGCGCCGGCCTGCTCGACGTGCACACCCAGGACGGCATGGAGTACCTCGACCCGATGGCCTCACGGGCCTTCGCCGTCGCCGACCACCAGATCGCCCATGTGTACGTACGCCGCCCCGAGGACCTGGACGCCACCCGGGAAGCCCTCGCGGACCTGCCCGGGATCGATCAACTCCTCGACGACGAGGGCAAGAAGGCTCACCACCTCGACCATCCGCGCTCCGGCGAGTTCGTCGCCGTCGCGGAGCCGGACGCCTGGTTCACGTACTACTACTGGCTCGACGACGACCGCGCGCCCGACTTCGCACGCACCGTCGAGATCCATCGCAAACCCGGCTACGACCCGGTCGAGCTGTTCATGGACCCGCTCGACCCGCTGGTGAAGTTCAAGGCGGCTACGGCACTGGCCCGCAAGAAACTCGGGCTGCGCTACCGCATGGCGGTCGTGCCGCTGGACCCCTCGCCTATTCGAGGCAGCCACGGCCGCCTTCCCGCGAGCGACGACGACGGTCCGCTCATCATCTGCTCCACCCCCCGAGCCGTCGGTGACCGAGTCGCGGCCACCGATGTGAAAGCACTCCTGCTCCGACTTGCCGGTCTGTCCTGACCGGTGCCCAGGACCCACGGGTCCTGACTGGTCACAAGTGAAGCACTCACCACTGACAACGCCCTTCCACGCAGAGGAGTTCCAGGCATGAGCCGCACCCACCAGCCGGATCCCGAACTCACCCACCGCCTCAGCAGACGAGGCATGCTCGGCGTGGCCGCCGGCGCCACGGTCGCCGCCCTGCTGGGCGCGGCCGCCCCGGCACAGGCCGCGGGCACCGAGGCCGCGACCGCCACCGGAGCAGCGGGCAAGGGCCGGGGCCGCCCCGTCCTCCCGCCCGGCCGCCTCGGCATCCAGCTCTACAGCCTGCGCGACAAGGTCTCCACCCTCGGCTTCGCCCCCGTCTTCGCCGAACTGGAGAAGTACGGCTACGACGAGGTCGAGTTCGCCGGCTACACCCAGGGCTCGGCGGGCCCCATCACCCTCGCCCAGCTGAAGCGTCTGGCCCGCAACCACGGCCTCACCCCGATCGGCAGCCACGTCGGCTACTACGCGAGCGACCCGAACGCGTACACCTTCGCCCAGAACCTCACCAAGGTCCTCGACGACGCCCAGGCCCTGGGCCTCAAGCACATCGGTACCGCCGCCGGTCCCTTCCGCTACGGCATGACCGTCGACGCGATGAAGCGGGCCGCCCACGAGTTCAACACCTACGGCGCGGCGGCCAGGGCGCGGGGCATGAAGTTCTACCAGCACAACCACTCCGAGGAGTTCTCCTTCGCCACCGACAACCCCAAGGTCCGCCTCTACGACGTGCTGCTCCGGGAGACCGACCCCGACCTGGTCTTCCTGGAGATGGACATCTTCTGGGCGTACGTGGCGCAGTTCCGGTTCTCGAAGCGGCCCGACGGCACCCCCGCGCCCTTCGAGCCCCTCGACTACGTCCTGCGCCGCCCGAACCGCTACCCGCTCTTCCACGTCAAGGACGGCGACAGCGATCCGTCGAACCCGTACGGCTACCGCATGGTCGACGTCGGCGACGGCGACATCGACTACCAGAAGTTCATCTCGGCCGTCACCCGGTTGAAGGGCCACCGCCTGGCCCACCACTGGCAGGCCGAGCACGACAACCCCGCCGAGTCCTTCACCTTCGCCCGCCGCTCCAGCGAGCACCTGCACTCGCTGCGGGAGAAGTGCTGACCGCACCGGACCGGACGACAACGGCAGCAGGCGGCCGCCCCGTGGTGCGAGACCACGGGGCGGCCGCCTGCTGCCGTACGCGGAGGCGTCAGAGCCACGTGTCAGGCCACTTCGTCACCGAGCGGACGGGGGTTGGGAGCGATGTGCCGGGAGCGGGGCCGACCCGGCGGGTGCAGGAAGACCGCCACGCAACCGGCGAACAGCGAGATGGAACCGGCGAGCACGAAGGCGCCCGCGTAGTCCCAGGCGCCCACGACCACGGCGCCCATACCGGAGCCGAGCAGACCGGACACCAGCTTGGAGCTGTAGACCAGACCGTAGTTGGAGGCGTTGTTGTTCTCGCCGAAGTAGTCCGCGGTCATCGCCGCGAACATCGGGAAGATGGCGCCGCCGCCGAAGCCGGAGATGCTGGAGAACACCAGGAAGAGCGGCAGGTTGCCGATGTTGCCGGACCACAGGATGCCGTACTGGGACAGGCCCAGCACGATGCAGACGAAGATCAGGCACTGCTTGCGGCCGTAGCGGTCGGAGAGCCAACCGATGACGCCGCGTCCCGTGCCGTTGACGATCGCCTTCAGGGACATGGCGGTGGCCACGATCCCGCCCGCGAAACCCGCCTCGTTGCCGAACGGCACCTGGAAGGCGATGCCGAAGATGTTCACACCCGAGGTGCACAGCAGACAGAACCACATCAGCGCCACCCGGCCCGTGCGCCAGGCCTCGCTCGGCGTGTACTGCTTCACGGCCGGCGGGTTCTTCTCCAGTGCGCGCCGCGCGCGCGGGTCGTCCGGCTTGCGCAGCGGGTCGACCTCGGCCGGCCACCAGTTCTTCGGCGGGTCCTGGAAGAACCAGCCCGCCACGGCGACGACCGCCGCGAGGAACACACCGACCGAGACGAGCACCCAGCGGAAGTTCGTCAGGTCCATGTACCCGGTGAAGATGAACACGAAGGGCACCGAACCGTAGGCGAAACCGCCGTTGACGAAGCCGGTCTTGCCGCCCTTGCGCTCCGGGTACCACTTGCCGACCATGTTGACGCAGGTCGCGTACACCATGCCGGCGCCCATACCGCTGAACATGCCGAACCCGACGTACGCGACGACGACGTGCGGAGCGAACGCGAGGGACACGTACCCGAGGAGGGTGCCGACGGCGCCCAGCATCATCGCCCAGCGGGCGGGCAGTTTGCCGCTCTCACGCAGCTTCCCGGCCGGGAAGGCCACCGCGGCCTGGAAGAACACCCAGACGCCCAGCATCCAGAAGATGTGCTGGTTGCTCCAGCTGTGCGCCGTGTGCAGGGTCTCCTCGGCGGACGCGAACGCGTACTCCGCCGAGCTGATGCCCATCATGCCCACCCACGGCAGGATGACCATCCACTTGCGTTTGCGCCCCATGATGTCCAGGTCGGACTCGCCGATCCGGTACATCCGGCCGCCTGCGTCCGTCACCTCCCGGTAGGGGACGGGTGTGGAGATGTCAGTTGTTGCCATGTCGATCGAACCCTCCGCGTGGAAGAAGTCTGGCCAGCGCCCCCTGTCCGTGCTTCTTTGCGCCGGGGCCCGCGGCGAGCGGTCGTCCGCGGGCCCCGTGGTTCGAGCAGTCGCTCAGCTCATCGACCGCCTCCCCAACAGCCCCGCCGCCCGCGCCCACCGGTACTTCGCGCCGAGAACGGCCACCGGCTTCTCGGTCGTGTACGGGTACGCCACGACGCCCCGCTCGAAGAGGTACTGGCAGGCTTCCTCCACCTCGACGTCACCCGCGAGCGACGCCACGACCGGCTTCTCGATGCCCCGCTCCCGGAACTCGGCCACCACGCGCGCGGTGAGCTCCGCGAAGACCATCGGGGGAGTGACGATGGTGTGCCAGTAGCCGAGGACGAGCGCGTGGATGCGCGGGTCCTCCAGGCCCAGTCGGATCGTCGCCTCGTACGTCGACGGAGGCTCGCCGCCGGTGATGTCGACCGGGTTGCCCGCGGCCCCGAAGGGCGGGATGAACTTCCGGAAGGACGCGTCCAGGTCCGGCGGGATCTCCATCAGGTGCAGCCCGTTGTCGGTCACCGCGTCCGACAGCAGTACGCCGCTGCCGCCCGCGCCCGTGATGATCACGACGTTGTCGCCCTGCGGAGCCGGCAGCACCGGCAACGCGCGCGCGTACTCCAGCATGTCGTTCAGCCCCGGCGCCCTGATGACACCCGCCTGCCTGAGGATGTCCTCGTACACGGCGTCGTCGCCCGCCAGCGCGCCCGTGTGCGAGCCCGCCGCCTTCGCCCCGGCCGCCGTACGGCCCGCCTTCAGGACCACCACCGGCTTCTTCGGGACGGTCGCCCGTGCGGCCTCCACGAAGGCCCGCCCGTCCTTCAGGTCCTCCAGGTGCATGGCGATGCACTCGGTGTGCGGGTCCTCGCCGAACCAGGTCAGCAGGTCGTCCTCGTCCAGGTCCGACTTGTTGCCGAGCCCGACGATCGCCGACACGCCCGTCTTCGTGGTCCGCGCGAAGCCCAGGATGGCCATCCCGATGCCACCGGACTGCGAGGTCAGAGCCACCCCGCCCTTGACGTCGTACGGCGTGCAGAACGTGGCGCAGAGGTCCTGCCAGGTCGAGTAGTAGCCGTAGATGTTCGGCCCGAGCAGCCGGACGCCGTGCCGCTCGGCGATCGCCACGATCTCGTCCTGGAGTTCGTGCTCCCCGGTCTCCGCGAAGCCCGACGGGATCAGCACGGCGTTGGGGATGCCCTTGCGACCCACCTCCTCCAGCGCCGCGGCCACGAACTTGGCGGGGATCGCGAAGACCGCCACATCCACCTCACCGGGAACGTCCGTGACACTCTTGTACGCCTTGCGGCCCAGAATGTCATCGGCCTTGGGGTTCACCGGATGGATCTCGCCCGCGAAACCACCGTCGACGAGGTTGCGCATCACCGAGTTGCCGATCTTGCCCTGCTCGTTGGAGGCGCCGACCACGGCCACCGACGCGGGCTGCATCAGCCGGCGCATCGACGTGAGGATCTCCTCGCGCGAGTACCTGCGCCTCGGCTTCGGCACCGACTCCGCGAGGATCACCCGGATGTCCGCCGCGACCGCCCCCTCCGGGGTCGCGATCACCGGGTTGAGGTCCACCTCGGCGATCTCCGGGAAGTCCGCGACGAGTTCGGAGACCCGGCGGATCTGCTCGGCGATCGCCCACCGGTCGACGGGGGCCGCCCCGCGCACCCCGCGCAGGATCTCGGCCGCGCGGATCGAGTCCAGCATGGAGAGCGCCTCGTCCGCGTCGACCGGCGCGAGCCGGAACGTCACGTCCTTGAGGACCTCCACCAGCACCCCGCCGAGCCCGAACGCGACCACCTTCCCGAACGTCGGGTCCGTCACCGCGCCGACGATGACCTCCTGCCCCTTCGGCAGCAGCTCCTGCACCTGGACGCCCTCGATCCGGGCGGCGGGCGCGTACGCGCGCGCGTTGTCGACGATCGTGTGGAACGCGGCCCGTACGTCACCGGCGCCCTCCACTCCGACGATCACCCCGCCCGCGTCGGTCTTGTGCAGGATGTCCGGCGACACGATCTTCATCACGACCGGCCCGCCGAAGCGCGCCGCGTACGACACCGCCTCGTCGACGTCCCGCGCCAGCTCCTCGCCGGGTACGGCGATCCCGTACGCGTCGGCGATCACCTTGCCCTCGGGAGCGGTCAGCGCACTCCGGCCCTCGGCCCGCACGGCGTCGAGGAGGCCCCGCACCCTCAGCACCCGGTCTTCGGCCATCAATCAGATCACTCCGTTCGACTTGAGCAGGCGCAGCTCCTCGTCGCCGAGCCCCAGCTCGCCGACGTAGACCTCTTCGTTGTGCTCACCGAGCAGCGGTGAACTGACCACGTCCACCGGGGAGTCGGACAGCTTCAGCGGGCTGCCGACGGTCACGAACTCGCCGCGCTCGGGGTGCGGCACGGTGACGACCATCTCGTTGGAGACCAGCGACTCGTCCTCGATGATCTCCTTGGTGGAGAGGATCGGCCCGCACGGGATGTTGTGGGCGTTGAGCCGCTCCAGCACCTCCCACTTGGGCAGGGTGGACGACCACTCCTCGATCAGCTGGAACATCTTGTTGAGCTTGGGGAGACGGGCCTCCGGAGTCGCCCACTCGGGGTCGTCCGCCAGTTCGGGCCGGCCGATGAGTTCGCTGATGGGCTGCCAGCCGACGGGCTGCACGATGACGTACACGTAGTCGTTCGGGCCGCCCGGCGCGCACTTCACGGCCCAGCCGGGCTGACCGCCGCCGGACGCGTTCCCGGACCTGGGAACCTCGTCGCCGAAGTCCTCGTTGGGATATTCACGGAGCGGGCCGTGTGCCAGCCGCTGCTGGTCCCTCAGCTTCACCCGACAGAGGTTGAGGACGGCGTGCTGCATGGCCACGTTGACCCGCTGCCCGCGCCCGGTGCTCTCCCGCTGGTAGAGCGCCGCGAGGATCCCCGCCACGGCGTGGATGCCCGTGCCCGAGTCCCCGATCTGGGCCCCCGTCGCCAGCGGCGGTCCGTCCTCGAAGCCGGTCGTCGCCATGGACCCGCCCATGGCCTGCGCGACCACCTCGTACGCCTTGAAGTTGGTGTACGGACCGTCCCCGAACCCCTTGATGGAGGCATAGACGATACGCGGATTGATCTCCTGGATGCGGTCCCAGGTGAAGCCCATGCGGTCGACCGCGCCCGGGCCGAAGTTCTCGACCATGACGTCGGAGCGCCGGATCAGCTCGGTGAGGATCTCCTTGCCGCGCTCGGTCTTGGTGTTGAGGGTGATGCTCCGCTTGTTGCAGTTGAGCATCGTGAAGTAGAGGGAGTCGACGTCCGGGAGGTCGCGCAGCTGCTTGCGCGTGATGTCCCCGGTCGGCGCCTCCAGCTTCACCACGTCCGCGCCGAGCCAGGCGAGCAGTTGGGTGGCGGACGGGCCGGACTGGACGTGCGTCATGTCGAGGACGCGGATGCCTTCGAGAGCCTTGGTCGACGTGCCTGCGCCGGACGTTGCTGCGGTGGGGGTCATCGGGGGCACCTCACTTGTACATCGTCTGGTTCATGGTTCCGGGGGCGTACGCGTCCGGGTCGACCCAGACGTTGATGAGCGACGGCTTGCCGGACTCCCGGGCGCGCCGGAGCGCGGGGCCGATGTCGGCGGGGTCGCGGACCTCCTCGCCGTAACCGCCCAGCATCTGGGCGAACTTGTCGTAGTGGACGTCGCCGAGGGTGTTGCCGATCCGCTCGCGCTCCAGGCCGTACTTCTGGGCCTGGCCGTAACGGATCTGGTTCATGGAGGAGTTGTTGCCGATGATCCCGACGAAGGGGAGGTCGTAGCGGACGAGAGTCTCGAAGTCCCAGCCGGTGAGGGAGAAGGCGCCGTCCCCGAAGAGGGCCACCACCTCCTTGTCGGGCCGCGCCTTCTTCGCGGCGAGCACGAAGGGGACACCGACGCCGAGCGTGCCGAGGGGGCCCGGGTCCATCCAGTGCCCGGGTGACTTGGGCTGCACGACCTGCCCGGAGAAGGTGACGATGTCGCCGCCGTCGCCGATGTAGATGGAGTCCTCGGTGAGGAAGTCGTTGATCTCGCTGACCAGCCGGTACGGGTGGATCGGCGAGGCGTCCGACTTCAGGCTGGGGAGCCGCTTCTCGATGGCGGTCTGCTCGGCGGCGCGCAGTTCGTCGAGCCACTCCTTGCGCTTCGACGCGCCCCCGTTGATGCGTCCGGAGGCCGCCTCGGTCACGGACTTGAGCACGAGGCCCGCGTCGCCGACGATCCCGAGGTCGATGTCGCGGTTCTTGCCGACGGTCCGGTAGTCGAGGTCGATCTGCACGACGGTCGCGTCCGGCGACAGCCGCTTGCCGTAGCCCATGCGGAAGTCGAAGGGCGTACCGACGATCACGATGACATCGGCGTTGGAGAACGCGTACCGGCGGGAGAGCTGGAAGTGGTGCGGGTCGCCGGGCGGCAGGGTGCCGCGCCCCGCGCCGTTCATGTACGCCGGGATGTTGAGCGTGCGCACCAGCTCGATCGCGGACTCGGTTCCCCGGGTCGTCCATACCTGGCTGCCCAGCAGGATCGCGGGCTTCTCGGCGTGCACCAGCAGGTCGGCGAGCTTCTCGATCGCCTCGGGGTCACCGGCGGAGCGGGTCGAGGCCCGGTAGGCGCCCGCCTTCGGGACGCGCGCCTTCTCCACGGGCACCTTGGCGTCGAGGACGTCGCGCGGGATCTCCAGGAAGGAGGGCCCCGGGGCGCCGTGGTAGCACTCGCGGAACGCCATCGACACCATGTCGGCGGCGCGGGCCGTGTCCGGGACGGTCGCCGCGAACTTGGTGATCGGCGTCATCATGTCGACGTGCGGCAGGTCCTGCAGGGACCCCATCTTGTGCTGCGTGTGCGCGCCCTGACCGCCGATCAGCAGCATCGGGGACTCCGCGCGGAAGGCGTTGGCGACACCGGTCACGGCGTCGGTCGTACCGGGGCCGGCGGTGACGACCGCGCAGCCGGGCTTGCCGGTGATGCGGGCGTAGCCGTCGGCGGCGTGGGCGGCGACCTGTTCGTGGCGGACGTCGACGACCTCGATGCCCTCGTCGACGCAGCCGTCGTAGATGTCGATGATGTGGCCGCCGCACAGGGTGTAGATGACCTCCACACCCTCCGCTTTGAGTGCCTTCGCGACGAGGTGACCACCGGAAATGAGGTCCTGGCTGTTGCCGTCGGGCATGGCGAAGTCCTGTCCCTTCGTAGGGGATTGGAGCGTGCTCGCGATTGATTGCATACAGTCGACGAATACTGTATGAAGCTTGTTATCCCGCATCCGGTGGGTGGTGTCCAGGGGGCGTGCGGCACTTTTGAGTCAGGAGCCGGAATGGACCTGTTCGAGCACCAGGCAAGGCAACTCTTCGAGGAACACGGCATCTCGGTGCCACGCGCCGAGGTCACGGACTCGCCCAAGGAGGCACGCGAGATCGCCCGCCGATTCGGCGGGCGCGTCGTCGTCAAGGCCCAGGTGAAGACCGGTGGACGCGGCAAGGCGGGCGGGGTGAAGCTCGCCGCCGACCCCGCCGCCACCGAACTGACCGCACGGCAGATCCTCGGCATGGACATCAAGGGCCACATCGTCCGCACGGTGATGGTCGCCGAACCCGTTGCGATCGAGAGCGAGTTCTACGTCTCGTACGTCCTCGACCGCGCCGCCGGCCGCTTCCTCGCGATCGCCTCGGCCGAGGGCGGCATGGACATCGAGGAGGTGGCGGCGACCCGGCCGGAAGCCGTGGCCCGCATTCCGATCGACCCCGTCGAGGGCGTCACCTCCGCGAAGGCGTCCGAGATCGCCGAGGCGGCCGGTCTGCCGCCGCAGACCGTCGACATCCTGATGCGGCTCTGGGAGGTGCTGACCCGCGAGGACGCCCTCCTCGTCGAGGTGAACCCCCTCGTCCGCACCGAACAGGGCCGGATCCTCGCCCTCGACGGCAAGGTCACCCTCGACGACAACGCGAGCTTCCGCCAGCCCCGTTGGGGTGACGAGGGCTTCGCGCACGACGACCCGCTGGAGGCGGCGGCCGCCGCCAAGGGCCTCAACTACGTGAAGCTGGACGGCGAGGTCGGCGTCATCGGCAACGGCGCCGGACTGGTCATGTCCACCCTCGACGTCGTCGCGGGCTGCGGCGCGCGCCCGGCCAACTTCCTCGACATCGGCGGCGGCGCCTCCGCCCAGATCATGGCCGACGGCCTCTCCGTCATCCTCTCCGACCCGGACGTCAAGTCCGTCCTCGTCAACGTCTTCGGCGGGATCACCGCCTGCGACGCGGTCGCCGACGGCATCGTGCGGGCCCTGGACAGCGTCCAGTTGACCAAACCGCTCGTCGTCCGCCTCGACGGCAACAACGCCGTGCGCGGCCGGGCGATCCTCGACGACCGCGACCACCCCCTCGTCCACCAGGCCACCACCATGGACGGCGCCGCGCGCCGCGCCGCCGACCTCGCCCACGCGAACTGAGGAGCCCGGACATGGCCATCTACCTCACCAAGGAGAGCAAGGTCCTCGTCCAGGGCATGACCGGCGGCGAGGGCATGAAGCACACCCGCCGCATGCTCGCGGCCGGCACGAACGTCGTCGGCGGCGTCAACCCCCGCAAGGCGGGCCGCACCGTCGACTTCGACGAGCGTGCCGTCCCCGTCTTCGGTTCGGTCGCCGAGGGCATCGAGGTCACCGGTGCCGACGTCACCGTCGTCTTCGTCCCGCCCGCCTTCGCCAAGGCGGCCGTCGTCGAGGCCGCCGACGCCGGCATCGGCCTCGCCGTCGTCATCACCGAGGGCATCCCCGTCCACGACTCCGTCGCCTTCACGGCGTACGCGCGGGCCAAAGGGACCCGGATCGTCGGACCCAACTGCCCCGGACTGATCACCCCGGGCCAGTCCAACGCGGGCATCATCCCCGCCGACATCACCAAGCCGGGACGCATCGGCCTGGTCTCCAAGTCCGGCACCCTCACCTACCAACTGATGTACGAACTCCGCGACATCGGCTTCTCCACCTGCGTCGGCATCGGCGGCGACCCCGTCGTCGGCACCACCCACATCGACTGCCTGGCCGCCTTCCAGGACGACCCCGACACCGAACTGATCGTCCTCATCGGCGAGATCGGCGGCGACGCCGAGGAACGGGCCGCCGCGTACGTCCGCGACCACGTCACCAAGCCCGTCGTCGGCTACATCGCCGGATTCACCGCGCCCGAGGGCAAGACGATGGGCCACGCCGGCGCGATCGTCTCCGGCTCCTCCGGCACGGCACAGGCGAAGAAGGAAGCCCTGGAAGCGGTCGGCGTGAGGGTCGGCAGCACTCCCACGGAGACGGCCCGCCTGGTGCTCGCCGCCCTGGAGACCGAAACCTGACGTTCCGCGCGCACCGCACCTGCTCGCCCGGCCCTGGACGGGGCCGGCGCACCTCCCGCCCCCGACTGTGCACCGAGAGCGGAGACACCCATGGCACCATCCACCCTCACCCCTGCCACCCTCACCCTGAAGTCCGGCACCGCCTGGACCGACGCCTGGCGGCGCTGCCTCGCGGTCGCCCCCGAGGCCTTCCGGGACGACCGGGTCCTCAACCTCTGGAACGGGTCCTGGCAGGCCGACGGCCGGGCGCTGCCCGCCACCAGCCCCGTCGACGGCAGCCCCATCGCCGGCCCGCCCCGCCTGGACGGCGCCACCGCGCACCGGGCGGTTCGGGCCTCCCTCGACCAGCACCGCGCGTGGCGCCACGTCCCCCTCGACGAACGCCGCGCCCGGGTCGCCGCCACCCTCGACGCCCTCGCCCAGCACCGCGAACTGCTCGCCCTGCTCCTCGTCTGGGAGATCGGCAAGCCCTGGCGGCTGGCGCAGGCCGACGTGGACCGGGCCATCGACGGCGTCCGCTGGTACGTCGACGGCATCGAGCTCATGGTCGACGGGCGCGTGCCGCTCGACGGCCCGGTCTCCAACATCGCCAGCTGGAACTACCCGATGAGCGTGCTGGTCCACGCCATGCTGGTCCAGGCGCTCGCCGGGAACGCGGTCATCGCCAAGACCCCCACCGACGGAGGCGTCGCCTGCCTCACCCTCGCCGCCGCGCTCGCCGCCCGCGAAGGCGTCCCCGTCACCCTCGTCAGCGGCAGCGGACGTGAACTGTCCGAGGCACTCGTCCGCGCCCCCGAGATCGGCTGCGTCTCCTTCGTCGGCGGCCGCGACACCGGCGCCGCCGTGGCCACCGCCGTCGCCGACCTCGGCAAACGCCATGTCCTGGAACAGGAGGGCCTCAACACCTGGGGCATCTGGAACCACACCGACTGGGAGACCCTCACCGCTGTCGTCCCCAAACTCTTCGACTACGGCAAACAGCGCTGC
Organism: Streptomyces sp. SP18BB07; assembly: GCF_036322545.1. Taxonomy (NCBI): domain Bacteria; kingdom Bacillati; phylum Actinomycetota; class Actinomycetes; order Kitasatosporales; family Streptomycetaceae; genus Streptomyces; species Streptomyces sp. SP18BB07. Next base: position 101,885 of record NZ_JAQYWT010000348.1, on the reverse strand, counting down.
ACGGCGTACCCGCGCTTCGTCGTCCAGCGCGAGCTGTTCGACGAGTTCCTCGCGGCGTACCTCCCGGCGGTCCGCACCCTCAGGGTGGGCCACCCGCTGGCCGTGGAGCACCCCGACGACCCCTACCCGACGCTGGACTTCGGACCCGTCATCAACGCGGCCAAGGCCAAGGAACTGACCGACCAGGTCGCCGAGGCCGTCGACCGGGGCGCCGTCCCGCTGCACCGGGGCCGGCTCGCCGACGCGCGCTTCCTGCCCGGCCAGGACACCGGCGCGTACGTCCAGCCCGTCACCCTCCTCGACCCGCCGCCGTCCTCCCCGCTCCACCACGCGGAACCCTTCGGCCCGGTCGACACGATCGTCCTGGTCGACACCGAGGCCGAGCTGCTCGCCGCGATGAACGCCTCGAACGGCGCGCTCGTCGCCACCCTGTCCACCGACGACCGGGCGACCTACGAGCGGCTCGCACCCCAGATCCGGGCGTTCAAGGTCGGCCACGGCAGGCCCCGCTCTCGCGGCGACCGCGACGAGCTCTTCGGCGGCTTCGGCGCCTCCTGGCGGGGCGCCTTCGTCGGCGGCGACCTGCTCGTCAAGGCGGTCACCCGGGGCCCGGCGGGGGAGCGGCTGCCGGGCAACTTCCCCGAGTACCACCTCATGCCGTCCGTCGCCTGACCCACGCCGGCCCCGGCCGGAAAGTGACCGTCCGATCACCCGAGGTGAGGTCGTGCGGCCCTGCTCGCAGGGGCCCGCACGACCCCGCCCGGGGCCCGGATATGCAGGTGAAGGGCACCCCGAAACCTTGGTATTGTTGTCCATGTCGCCGCCGGGAACACTCCCGGCCAGGCGGCAGACACCTGGTCCGGGTGGCGGAATGGCAGACGCGCTAGCTTGAGGTGCTAGTGCCCTTTATCGGGCGTGGGGGTTCAAGTCCCCCCTCGGACACCACAGAACCACAGAGAACAACCACATAGATCGAATCGACCCCGTCGACCGTTTCCGGTCGGTGGGGTTTTTCGTCGCCGTCGGGGTGGCCGGGCCTCCGGAAAAATGCGATGCCCCGGCCCCGTCGATCTCTCTAGACTCGCCCCACCGAACGACGAGACGAGGGGGGCCCGGCCATGTGTGACCGCACCGCTGTCGTCGTTCCCCGTTCCCTGTACGAGGTGATCCTCGTGTCCTCGTCCGGCCGGTGCCCGCTGCGCGGCCGGTACCGGAGCCCGTGACGTACGCCTGACGTCTTCGCATGGCGCCCTCGCACGGGAATCGCGCTGCCCTGAAACAGCTCAGCTGAAAGGCCACGGGCCATGCGCAGCCACGTCACCAACATCGCCAACCCTCTGAACGCCGTCCGCAACCTGGGCATCCTCGCCCATGTCGACGCCGGCAAGACCACCGTCACCGAGCGGTTCCTGTACGCCACCGGGACCACGCACAAGCGGGGCGAGGTCCACGACGGGACGACCGTCACCGATTTCGATCCGCAGGAGCGTGATCGGGGGATCACCATCTTCGCGGCGGCCGTCAGTTGTGCCTGGGACGGGCATCGGATCAACCTCATCGACACCCCAGGCCACGTCGACTTCGCCGACGAGGTGGAGCGTTCGCTCAGGGTGCTCGACGGCGCGATCGCGGTGTTCGACGCCGTCGCGGGCGTCGAGCCGCAGAGCGAGTCGGTGTGGCGGCAGGCCGACCGGCACGGCGTACCGCGTATCGCCTTCGTCAACAAGCTGGACCGCGCGGGCGCCGACCTCGACACGGCCGTCGAGTCGATCCGGCAGCGGCTCCATCCGGCGCCGCTGGTGGTGCAGTCGCCGATCGGTACGGAGGACGGGTTCGTCGGAGTGGTGGATCTGCCGCGCATGCGGGCGCTGGTGTGGGCGGACGGGTCCGATACGGCCGTGGAGGGCCCGGTCCCTGACGAGCTGAGGGACGAGGCCGGGCGGCGACGGCGGCGGCTGGAGGAGGCCGTGGCGGAGCTGCATCCGACGGCGCTGGAGGAGTTCTGCGCGCAGGGCACGCTCTCCGCGCGGACGTTGGCCGCCGCGCTGCGCGACCTCACCCGCACCGGTGAGGGAGTGGTCGTGCTCTGCGGCTCCGCCTACCGCAACCGTGGCATCGAACCGCTGCTCGACGCGGTGGTGGCGTATCTGCCGTCGCCCCTGGACGTGCCGGCCGTGCGCGGCACGCACGACGGTACGGAGCAGGAGCGGGCCGCCGAGGCCGAGGCGCCGGTCGCGGCCCTGGCGTTCAAGGTGAGCGCCACGGCCACGGGACGGCTGACGTACGTGAGGCTGTACTCGGGCACGATCCGGAAGGGGGACACCGTGCTGGACGCCGGGACGCGGCGCACCGAGCGGATCGGCCGGATCCTGCGGGTCCAGGCCGACCGGCACGCCGAGCTGGAGCGGGCCGTGGCCGGGGACATCGTCGCGGTGGTCGGGCTGAAGTCCGCCCGCGCGGGGACGACGCTGTGCGATCCGGCGGCGCCGCTGCTCCTCGAACCGCCGTCCGTCGCCGACCCGGTGGTGTCGGTGGCCGTCGAGGCACGCCGCAGCACCGACACCGACCGGCTCGCCACGGCCCTCGCTCGGCTCGCCGAGGAGGATCCCTCGCTGGTCGTACGGACCGACCCCGAGACCGGGCAGACCCTGCTGTCCGGCATGGGTGAACTGCATCTGGAGGTCGCCGTGGAGAAGGTCAGGCAGAGCCAGGGGCTCGACGTCGCCGTCGGCCGGCCCCGGGTGGCCTATCGCGAGACCATCGTCCAGGGCGTGGCGGGGCTGGTGTACCGGCACGTCAAACAGGACGGCGGGGCGGGGCAGTTCGCGCATGTCGTGCTGGACGTGGCACCTCTGGAGGCGGAGGGCGACGGGGCCGCGACGGGCTTCGTGTTCCGTTCGGCCGTCGTCGGCGGCCGGGTGCCGCAGGAGTACGTCCGCGCGGTCGAGGCCGGCTGCCGGGACGCCCTCACCGAGGGGCCGCTCGGTGGGCATCCGGTGACCGGGGTGAGCGTCACGTTGGTCGACGGGGCGACCCACTCCAAGGACTCGTCGGAGATGGCGTTCCGCACGGCGGGGCGGTTCGCTCTGCGGGAGGCCATGCGGGTGGGGGTGATGGGGCTGCTGGAGCCTGTCGCCGATGTCACCGTGACCGTGCCCTCGGATGCCGTGGGTGGGGTGCTCGGGGATCTCGCCGCGCGGCGGGGGCGGGTGTCGGACTCCGTGGCGCGGGGTGGGTCGGTGGTCGTGACCGCGGTCGTGCCGTTGGCGGAGCTGTTCGGGTATGCGACGCGGTTGCGTAGTCGGACGCGGGGGCGGGGGACGTTCACGGCTCGGCCGGCGGGGTATGTGCGGGCGCCGGGTGCGGTGGTGAGTGAGGGGTGAGTCGGTGGGTGGGGGTGCGTGGGGGTTTCGTCGCCCCCGCCGCCCCTACCCGTCCCTCCCCCACTCTCGGCTTCGCTCGAGCGGGAGGTGCCCCCACCAAGGGGCTGCGCCCCTTTGACCCCCCAAGCGTCCGTCCGGTGGGGCTTCTCGCGCAGTTCCCCGCGCCCCTGACGGGGCGCGGGGACCTCCTCGGCGTCAGGACCAGGGGCTCACCGCGGTGAAGGAGCTGTCTGATCTGAAGGTGTCTGTGGCCTGGTAAATGTCCAGGCGTAGTTCGTAGTTGTAGTGGCGGATGTAGCGGCCCGGGTAGTTGTACGACTCCAGGCGGACCGAGCCGGAGGTCGTGCCCGGGCGGGCGCAGTACGTCGCGTCCTTGTCGAAGACCGTCGTGCCGTCGTCCGTGTCGAAGCGGATCCGGTAGTCCCAGTGCCGCAGATAGCGGCCGGCGGAGTTGCGGAAGGAGTAGCAGTTGGCGTCGGCGAGGCCGGGTACGACGGTGAAGGTCGCGCTCTGCTTGACGGCGGTGGTGCTGGAGGACGTCACCGGGTCGACGTAGCCGAGGTTGTCGGTGCGGGCGACGGCGTAGCGGCCCGGGAAGTTGACGGACTGCAGGGAGCGGGTGGTGTTGGTGGGGAGGGTGACTCCTCCGGAGACCGTCTCCTTGAGGACCGTCAGATGGCGTACGAAGCCGGTGAGGCCCGGGAGCTGCGTCGGGGTCGACCAGGTGGCGAAGTTGTCGTAGCTGTCGCTGTACCAGTACTGCCCGGCGCCGTAGGCGTCGTAGTAGATACGCCAGCCGCCGTTGTCGAGCTGGACCAGCGCCGGGCCCTCCATACCCGAGCCGAAGCCCGCCCAGTTGCCCGTCTTCGTGATGGTGTACGGGCCGGTGAGGCTGGAGGCGGTTCCGTACTCGATGTACTTCGTCGTCTCGTTCTTGGTGAACGCGTGGTAGGTGGAGCCGATCTTGACGATGAAGGTGTCGATGTAGTTCGGGCCGATGCCGGAAAGCTGGGTGGGCGCCGACCACGCGGTGAGGGCGGAGTTCGTCGCCGTCAGCTTGTACGGCTTGAAGATGTACTCGCCCTCGGCGGCGATCGACGCGGACAGGATGATGTTGACGCTGCCGTTGGTGTCGACGAACCACTCCGGCGCCCAGGCGCGCTGCAGACCGCTGATCGGGACCGTGTAGTCGTAGAGGAAGGTCCAGTTGAGGCGGTCGGTGGAGCGGGCGAAGCCGATGGTGGTGGAGAGCGCCGACCAGGTGCGGGTGGTGTAGGTCAGGTAGTAGTAGCCGTCCGTGTGCTTGAAGATGCTCGGGTCACGGATGAGGCCGGAGGGCGGGGTGTACGCGGGGCCCTTGCGGAGGGTGAACCCGGTCGCGTCCGGCGAGTCGTAGACGTACATGTTCGACTCGCTGCTGTTGGTGAACGCGGTCATGGTGTACCGCGTCGCCTGTCCCGCCGGCGGGTGGGCGGCTCCGGCCGCGCCGGCGAAGGCGGTGGTGAGCCCCAGAAGGGCGACCACCGAGGTGAGGAGGGCGAGGACCGCCCTGAGGGTTCTGTTCAACGCTCGTCCCATTTCTGCGTGAACTGCCCTGAGGCGTGAGGATGTTGTTTTGTTCGGTATGTCGCACATCGTGCGGAACTTCGGTCAGAAGATAAGAGGGGGGCATGTGCGCGTCAATGGATTGAGCCGGGCTTTCTGCGAGAAGAGGTTCCGCTTCGGGCCGACCATGAGTCCCGCATGAGCCGGTCACGCCTCCGGCGTTGCCTCCCGTCCTCTGTTTCCCCTGGTCGTCGCCGGTTTCCCGGCCACCGCACCGGAGGGCAACAGGAAACCGGTCGACCCCGGTGTTCCGGCGAGGCAACTCTGGCTTCGTCAGCAGGTAGCGATCAGGACCGGCGAGGCCGAGGGGGGAGGGCCCATGAGGCGCACGCTCATGTCTCTGTGGGCAGTCGTGACGGTCGTGGCGGCCGGCGCGATCGGATGCACCGAGAACACCGACGCGAGCAAGCCCGGTTCGGCCACCACGGCTGCCCGTCAGGCCCGCCCTCTGCCGCTGACCTGGCAGCAGGAGTTGCGCGTCAACGACGCCCAGCAGCGCCTGACGAAGCAGTGCATGAACCGCAAGGGCTTCGAGTACGGGGAGGACCGCACCCTGACCCTGCGCGAGAGCCGCCCGGTGCGCTACGTCCAGGACGACGTGGAGTGGGCGCGTACGTACGGGTACGGCGGTCGGATCGATGCGAAGAGTCGGCGCGTCCATGAGCGAAACCCCATCGGCACCTACCGCGCAGGTCTCTCCCCGTCCCGGCGCGCCGCCTTCGACATCGCCCTCGACGGGGGCGATGACGCCCGCACCCTCACCGCGTCGCTGCCGGGGAGCAGCGGCGAGATCCGCAAGCGCATCGGCGGGTGCACGGAGGAGGCTGAGCGCGAGCTCTACGGCGACCCCGCCGTATGGTTCCGCACCGGCAAGGTCGCCACGAGCCTCAACGGCCTCTATGCCGACGACCTGATGAAAGATCGTCAGCTCACCGCCGCCATCGAGGCATGGTCCCGGTGCATGAAGAAGGCGGGCCAGTCCTACGAAGACCCTCAGGCGGCCCGCGACGCCATCCTGGTCAACACCAGCCGGCTGGGTGAGGCCCGCGCCGACGAGGCGTTCGCCGCCGAGCGGAGGACCGCCGTCGCGGACGCCACCTGCGCCCGCGAGACATCCCTGCGGACCGTGGCCTCGGCCCGGGAGACGTATTACGAGGACCGCCTGCGCGACCGGTACGGCAAGGACGTCGACACGTACCGACGCCTCGGTCAGCAGGCCTATGACCGGGCGGTGCGCATCGTTCCGGAGCGCGACTGAGCATCTCGTGCTCCCGGCCGTGTTCATCGCCCTGCACCACCCACGCACACCGACGAAAAACGAGGGGAAACACCATGCGCAAGTTCACCGTCACGGCAGCGCTTCTCGGGCTCACCGCCCTGGGCGTCGTCGTACCCGCCACCACCTCCCAGGCGGCCGACAGCGCCGTCGCCGGCCCCGGCTGCGACAGCAAGTGGGGCGCCCGCAACGGCTACATGTACGCCTGGCAGGACCTGGACTGCGGGGGTGCCCAGCTGATCGCCACCCCGGGGAACAGCGCCAACTGGGGTGCCGCCGCCAACGACAAGGCCACCTCCGTCATGAACCGCGGCTACGTCGGCAGCCTCGACCACGTCGCGTTCTACGAGAACGACAACTACGGCGGCGGTCACGCCTGCCTCGCGCCGGGCGAGCTGTACGCCGACAACCTGACCGACAACCGGTTCAACACCGGCGGCATCGTGAACGACCACATCACCTCGCACCGGTGGGTCAACCGGAGCGCCTGTGGGGCCTTCCTGACCTGATCCGTCCGATCGGCGCGGGCGGCCCGGGACTGACCACCCCGGGTGGCCCCGCCCCCGCTCAACGGCACGTCACACTCCACCGCAAGGGGGAACGCACGATGCGCAAGCTCACCGTCACGGCGGCGGTCCTCGGGCTCGCCGCACTCGGCCTCGCCGTGCCCACCACGGCCGCGCAGGCGGCCGACGACGCCGTCGCCGGCCCCGGCTGCGACAGCAAGTGGGGTCCGCGCGACGGCAAGATCTACGCCTGGGACGGCCCGGACTGCTCGGGCTCCCCGCTGCCCGTCCCTCCCGGCGGCGACTGGGGGCCCGACGCCGACGACAGGGCCTCGTCCGTCATGAACCGCGGCTACGCAGGCACCTTCAGCGTCGCTCAGTTCTTCGATCACGCCCAAGGGGGTGCCGGCCACGCCTGTCTCCTGCCGGGCGAGATGTATGCCGACAACCTGGCGCACAGCCGGTTCAGCAACGGCGCGCCGGTGGACAACAACATCAGTTCACATCGGTGGGCCAACAGCAGCTCCTGTGTGGTCATCCTGACCTGACTCCCACCGACCCGAGCCGCGATCGTCCGGAACCGCGTCGGCCCTCGGTTCCGGACGTTCGTGTTTTCGCCACTCCGGGTGAAAGGCTTGGCTGCCCTCAACGCCCCGACAGTAACCTTTGGCATCCGCCGTCTCATGGGACGCACCTGCCTTGGGGGACACCTTGGGGGACCCGCAGCACGGACCTGCTACGGACCATCGCAACGAACGAGACCGGGACGCGCCGACCACGTCGTCCTTCCCCGCACAACTGAGACGACGGCGGCAGGAACGCGGCCTCTCCCTCACCGACCTCGCCCGGCAGACCCACTACAGCAAGGGCTACCTCAGCAAGATCGAGACAGGTACGAAGCGGGCGACCCTCGACGTCGCCCGACTCTGCGACCAAGTGCTGCGTGCCGACGGCGAGTTGCTACGACTGGTGGAGCAGGCGGCGCGCGGCGACGGTGAGGCGAGGGCTGAAGGCGAGGCGACCTCCGAACGGCAGTCCGACGAGACATGCCCCTACCGCGGCCTGTCGGCGTTCACCCCGCAGGACGCGGAGTGGTTCTTCGGACGGGAGCACGCGACGGCCGCCCTGGTGGAACGGGTCTTCGAACGGGTCGGCAGCGGACCGCTGATGCTGGTGGCCCCGTCGGGCGCGGGCAAGACGTCCCTGCTCAACGCGGGCCTCGTGCCCGCCCTGAAGCGCGGCGACTTCCCCATGCCGGGCGCCGACCGCTGGCCGGTGGTCCTGCTCACCCCCACCTCCCGCCCCCTCGACGAACTGCTGGAACGCACCGCCAAAGCGGTCGGCGGCGACCTCGGCGTCACCGTGGAGGCGGTGCGGGAGAACCCCGCCGCCCTGCTCGCCGCCGTACGCGCGATGGCGGACGCGTCGCCCACGGCCCCGGACGAACCGCCGACGGCCCCGGGGGACCGCAGACCCCCGCCCCCGCGCCCCGTCCTGATCGTGGACCAGTTCGAGGAACTGTTCACGCTCTGCCCCGACGACGAGGAACGCCGTGCCTACGTCCGGGTGTTGTGCGCCCTCGCGACCACCGGACCGGGCGACGACACACGCGCCCCGGCCGTGGTGGTGCTCGGCGTCCGCGCCGACTTCACCGGCAGCTGTCTGGGCCTGCCCGAACTGACCCCGGTACTCACCGACGGACTCTTCGTCCTGGCGCCCATGTCCGTGGCGGAACTGCGGGAGTCCATCACCCGGCCCGCCGAACTCGCCGGTGTCACCCTCGAACCCGGCCTCGTCCCGCTCCTCCTGCGCGACGCCGGACTGCGCGACGAACCGGAGACACCGCTGCGGGGCGCCGCGCACGCCACGGGGTCCCGTGCCGCGCTCCCCACCGGGACGGGCCCCGCGCACCCCACCGGGATCGGCGCCGACGAGACGCCGTCCGGCGCGCTCCCCCTCGTCTCCCACGCACTGCTCGCCACCTGGCAGCGCCGCACGGACAGCGCCCTCACTGTCGACGGGTACGAACGCGCCGGCGGCATCCAGGGAGCCATCGCCCGCACCGCCGAGAACGTGTTCGCCCGGCTGTACCCGGCCGAGCAGCGGACGATCCGCCGCATCCTGTCCCGGCTGGTGGTCGTCGCGGACGGCGCCGGAGCGACCCGCCGCCGGACCAGCAGGACCGCCCTGATGGCACAGCTCGGCGACGCCGACGGTGCGGCGGCCGCGCTCGACGCGTTCGTCCGCGCCCGGCTCATCACCCTGGACAGCGACACGGTCCAGATCACCCACGAGGCCCTGCTGCACGCCTGGCCACGGCTGCGCGACTGGATCCACGCCGACCGCGCCGGCCTCCTCCTGCACCAGCAACTCGCCCACGCCGCCGCCGAATGGGAGCGCGAGAGACGCGACCCGTCCGCCCTCTACCGGGGCACCCGGCTGGAGACCGTACGGGCCTGGGCCGACGAGTCCGACGGCTGGAGCCGCCTCGGCCCCGGCGAGGAGGCCTTTCTGAGGGCAAGTCAGGCGGAGGAGGACGGCCGCCGCCGACAGGCCGGACGGCAGGTCCGGCTGCGGCAGTCCATGCTGGCCACGCTCGTCGTCCTGCTCGGGCTCGCCGTGACCGCCGGCGGCCTCGCCTACCAGCAGCGCGAGGGCGCCCTCGACCAGGAGCGTGCCGCCCGCTCCCAGGCTCTGGCCGTGCGGTCCGCGTCCCTCGCCGGGGGCCGGCCGGAGGCGTCGATGCTGCTCGCGGAGGAGGCCTACCGGGCCGACACCACCATCGAGGCGCGCGGCGCGCTCCTGAGCACCCAGGCCCAGCCCTTCTCCGCCCGGCTCGGCGGCTACCGGGGCCCGGTCAACGCGGTGGCCTTCGCCCCCGACGACCGCACCCTGGCGACGGCCAGCTCCGACGGCACCGTCATCGTGCGCCGCGCGACCGGCGACCACCGGACGCTGGCCACCTTCACCGTTCCCGGCCGGGTCCGCTCGGTCGCCTTCAGCCCCGACGGACGCACCCTCGCGGCGACGTCGACGGACGGCCCCGTGACCCTCTGGGACGTCACCGAACGCCGTCGCGCGGGCGTCCTCGCGACCAGCACGAAGGGCGGCCGGGCGGTGGCCTTCGACCCGCGCGGCGGCAAGCTCGCCGTCGCGACCGGCGACGGCGTCGAACTCTGGAACACCGGGCAGACGCCCCGGCGCACGGCCACGCTCACCGGTCACAAGGGCACCCTCAACGCGCTGGCGTACGCGCCCGACGGCACGAAAATCGTCTCCGCCGGCGCCGACCGGACCGTACGCCTGTGGGACACCGACCGCGCGAAACGGCTCCACGTGCTCGAAGGGCACACCGACGAGGTGCTGGGCGCGGCGTTCTCCCCGGACGGACGGCAGGTCGTCTCCGGCGGCATCGACCGGACCGTGCGGCTGTGGGACGTGCGCGAGGGCGAGCAGACAGCGGTGTTCACCGGGAGCAGCGACGACATCAACGCCGTCGCCTACACGCCCGACGGCACGGCGGTGATCGGCGCGGTCGGCGACGGCACGACCCGCCTGTGGGACGTGCGCGGCGGCCGGCAGACCGCCGTGCTCGCCGGACACACCGACTACGTCATGGGGGTCGCCGTGACCTCCGACGGGACCCGGCTGGCCACGGCCGGCTTCGACCAGTCCGTAGTCCTGTGGGACCTGGGCGGGCCGGTGCTGACGGCACGTCCGTTCACGGAGGTCTGGCAGGCGGCCTACAGCCCCGACGGGAAGCTGCTGGCCACCGCCGACACCGACCACACGGTGCGGCTCTGGGACGTACGCACGCACCGCCTCCTCAAGAGGCTCACCGGTCACGCCGAGACGGTCTTCTCGGTGGCTTTCTCCCCTGACGGCAGAACCCTCGCCTCAGCGAGCTCCGACGGCACGATCCGCCTGTGGGACGTGGCCGGGCGCACGTTCCTGGCGCGGCTCACCGGTCACACCGGTGAGGTCTTCTCGGTGGCCTTCGCGCCGAACGGCAGGACCCTCGCCTCGGCCGGCGCCGACCGTACGGTCCGCCTCTGGGACGTCGCCGCACGACGCGACATCGCCGTCCTCGAAGGACACGAGGACTACGCCAACGCCGTCGCCTTCAGCCCGGACGGCCGCACCCTGGCGAGCGCCGGCGACGACCTGACCGTACGGCTCTGGGACGTCGCCTCGCACCGGGACCTGGCCGAACTCACCGGCCACACCGGCGCGGTGCGGAGTGTCGCGTTCAGCCCGGACGGCCGTACCCTCGCCAGCAGTGGCAACGACGGCGCCGTACGCCTGTGGGACGTGCGCACCCGTCGTTTCGAGGCAACCCTCACCGGACACACAGGCTCCGCCCGGGGCCTCGCCTTCTCACCGGACGGCCGCATGCTCGCCAGCAGTGGCAACGACCGCACGGTGCGGCTGTGGGACATGCGGGCGCGGCAGCCCTGGGCGACGCTGTCCGGCCACAGCAACGCCGTGTGGGGCGTGGACTTCGCGCCCGACGGGCGGACGGTGGCCAGCAGCAGCACCGACGGGACGGTACGGCTGTGGGACCTCGACCCCGGGGCACGCCTGGAGAAGATCTGCCGCGTCAGCGCCGGGCTCGGCCCTGCGGAACGCGGCAGCCTGCTGCCGGGAACACCGGTGTCCGCAGGACCGCCGTGCGGACGCCGCTGAGTGACCAGCCGCCCTGCTCACAGGGGGTTTCCCAGGTGTTTCCCGGGTTGCCCGATCGAAGGGGGCGACACCTCATGCCTCCACGACGGGGCCGCGGAACGGCAATCTGCTGCACGACCGCAGGACCGCACCGCACGACCGCAACGACCACATGATCCACGTCAAACAGGAATCGGGGGTCCCGGCATGGTGAGCCGGACCGGACTCAACCGCACACTGATCACACGCACACTGATCACACGCACACTGATCGCACTCCTGGCCGTCCTCCTCTGGGCGCCGGTGGCCACGTCCGCCACCGCCCAGGCGGCACCCGCCGCTCCCGCCGCCGGCGACTGCCGCCCCCTCGCCCCCGGCGCGTCCGCGGCCGCCGAGCGGGCGATCGCCGCCGCGTGCGCCGAGGTCGCGGCCGGCACCTGGTACACCTGGGGCGGCGGCCACGGCGCGAACCCCGGGGCCACCTACGGGCAGGTCGACCCCAGCGACCCGGCCAGCGAGCACGACCCCGAGCGGCGCGGGTTCGACTGCTCCGGCCTCGTCCGGTACGCGTACGCCCAGGCCACCGGTGGCACGGACATCCTCAACGGCGTCGCCAGCCAGCAGTTCTACACGCACCGCGCCGCCGCCCGCTTCACCGCCGCCCAGGGTCTCGCCCCGCTGCTGCCCGGCGATCTCCTCGCCTACGGCAAGGACTCCAAGGACATGCAGCACATCGCCATCTACCTCGGCGCCGGCAAGATGGTCGAGGCCAGGCAGTCCGGCACCAAGCTGATGGTCAGTGACGTCCGCCTGGGCAGCACCTACTTCGGCGCCGTCCGCGTCAACACCGGCGAACCGACCGGCCACATCCACCAGACGTGGGGCACCGGCGTCTGGACCAAGGCCCAGCCCAGCCTCGGGGCCGACCGCGTCTACGCCTTCCCGTACTCGACCACCATCCGCGTGTACTGCCAGAAGCACGCGGAAATGGTCAGGGCGGAGGGCTACGAGAACGACGTCTGGTCCTACCTTCCGGACTACCGGGCCTGGGTCACCAACATCTACATCAAGGGACCGGCCTGGCTGGCGGGCGTACCCGACTGCAAGGACGTGCCCCCCGTCACCTGACAGCCTCGTCCCGGTGGCCGTTGGGGGGCGGCCAGCGGTACGAGCGTCACCCGGCCCGTACGCTGCGTCAGCGTACGGGCACATTCTGTGGACAGTACGCACGTCCTCCCGTCACTGTGGGTGCCGTCGGGGCATGGGGGCACAGCGCACGAAGACCGGAGGTGGCCGCGGATGACGGGCGGCGGCATGGGCAACGACTACGACGAGGCAGTGGCCGACGAGGGGACTGCGGTGGACCGCGAACCCGACCCCTCGGACAGCCTGCGGACGTGGGGCGCCGTGACACAGGCGCTGCGCGAGCACGCGGGTTACAGCCGGGCGGAGTTCGCGGATCTCGTCCGCTTCTCCCGGCACACGGTGGAATCGGTGGAGCAGGGACGCCGGATGCCGGACGCGAACTACGTGCGGCGGGCCGACGAACTGCTGGGGAACACCGGGGCGTTGCGCAAGTCGTCACAGTATGTGACGCGAGGGCGGGGGGACGTGGGCCTGGCGGCCTGGTTCCGCCAGTGGGCCCGGCTGGAGCGGGTCGCGGTGAGCCTGTGCACGTACGAATGCAGGCTGGTCCCCGGGCTGTTGCAGTCCAGGGACTACGCGCGGGCGGTCTTCGAGGGGACCGTCCCGGTGACACCGGACGACCAGCTGGACAGCTTCATGGACCGCCGGATGGAGCGTCAGCGGATGCTGTTCGAGCGGCCGACGACACCGTTCAGCTTCATCGTCGAGGAGCATGTGTTCCGGCGGCGGTTCGGGGACGACGCGCGGATGCGGCGGCTGCTCGACCACGTGTTGGAGCTGAGCGCGCCGCGCAATGTGACGCTCCAGATCGTGCCGCTGGAGGCCGGGTTGCACGCGTGCCTCGACGGACCGGTGCGACTGCTGGAGACGCCGCAGGGGCAGCGGCTCGCGTACTCCGAGGGACAGCAGAACGGCCGTCTGATCTCCGACTCGAAAGAGGTGAGCCTGCTCCAGCAGCGCTATGACACACTGCGCTCGCAGGCCCTGAATGCCAGGGATTCGCGGGTGCTGCTGGAGCGACTCCGAGGGGATCTGGACCTATGAGCACGACGGAACTGGCGTGGTTCAAGTCAAGCTACAGCGGCAGCCAGGGTGACGACTGCGTCGAAGTCGCCGTCACCCGGCGGGCCGTGTGCGTACGGGACTCCAAGGACCTGGCGCTTCCTCACTTCGCGGTAGGACGCGAGGAGTGGTCGCGGTTCGTGGGGTTCGTGGGACACGAAGGACGCCGACCGGCGGACCTCATCGCGTAGACCACGGCGGTGGGCGCCTCCCGTTCGGGGCGCCCACCGGCCGCACAGGTCACGGAAATGGACCACCACAGGGAGATTTCAGCCCACTACAGGGCCGGGCGGGGTCCGTACGTTCGTCGTATGCCAACCAGCAAGCACCTCCTGAGCTCGGTTCAGGTGGCCCGCTTCGTCGCGCAGGGATTCCTGCGCCTGGACGGGGTGGTGCCGCGGAACATCAACGAACGGGCTGTCGCCGCGCTGGCCGAGGGCCTGCCGGGAGTGCCGTACGGCACCCCGCTGAGCGCGGCGTTCCCGCCCGACACCTTCGTCCACGCGCTGCTCGAACTGCCGGTCGTCGCCGGTGCCGTGGAGAGTCTGGTCGGACCCGAACCGACCGTCGACCACCACGCCGTGCACGTCCGCGAGCCCCACGAGGGTCACGCGCAGGACCTCCACGCGGACGCGATCATCGACGCACGGCCGGACGCGTTCGACATCCAGCTCATGTACTACCCGCACGAGGTGACCGCCGAGATGGGCGGCACCCTCAGCGTGCCCGGCAGCCATCTGCGCCGGATCAACGAGACGGACATCGGCCGCGTCCAGAACCTGCGGGGGCAGACCCGGCTGACCTGCCCGGCCGGCACGGTCGTCCTCGTGCACCACGGCATCTGGCACGGCGGCCGCCGCAACGACACCGCGCGCCGTCGCTTCATGTACAAACTGCGCCTCAACCCGACCGTGCCCCAGGTGCGCCTCTGGGACACCGGCGACCTGCACGACCCGGCCGTCACGGCGGAGCTGGACACCTCCTTCCCGTGGTACGAGCAGGCCACCGGCCGCCTGGAGATCTACAACCGGGTCCTGCTGTGGCGGGCCCTGACCGGTGACGAGTCGTTCGACGTCGAGTACTGGGTCACGCGCGTCAGCAACCAGCCCGCGATGAGGAGTCACGCATGAGGCAACAGGTCCTGGTCCTGTATCTGTCGACCTCGGCACTCGACTCCCCGGTCGTGGGCTGGTCCCGGTACGACGGGACCGGCCGGACCCGTCCGACGGCGGGGGACAGCGACGAGCCGCCCTACCCGACGGGGCTCGACGGGTGGCGCCTCTTCCAGGCGTCGCAGCTCCTGCCGCCCCGGCCCGGCCACGAGTACGACGTCTCGTTCCTGAAGCACGAGTTCTTCTTCGAGAGGCTGGAGGAGACCTCTCCCGGCTGACGCCGAGACCTCCACCGGCTGACGGCGAGCCCGTGGCCCGGTCGCGGGGCAGCGGACCGGGCCACGGGAGTCCTGGATCAGTGGGTGGGGGGCGTGGTCAGTAGCCGTAGATCATCTTGTAGGCGACCTCGGGCAGGAACTGACCGGCCGAGGAGCCGGATCCCACACCGCAGTTGCCGTCCGACTCGCCCGGCACCTTGATCCACAGCAGCATCTCGGCGCCGCCGCCCATCTGGGTGGCGGGGCCGATACGGCGGCCCGAGGGGTTGCACCACTGGCCGTTGGAGCCGTTGCCGTTGCGGCTGGTGTCCACGACGAACGGCTTGGTGTAGCCGTAGCGGGCACTGAGCTGGCTGTTCACCGCGTTGCCGTAGGCGGTGTTCTCGCCCGTGGTGAGGTAGTTGGAGATGTTCAGCGAGAAGCCGTGGGCCTGCCGCAGGCCCGCCTCGTGCAGTCGCTTGGCCATGGTCGCGGCGTCCGTCCAGGCGGGGTTGCCGGCGTCCATGTAGACCCAGGTGTTGGGCGCCTGACGGCTGAACTGGGAGAGGGCACCGCTGAGCATGCTCTGCCGTTCGGCGATCTGCGCCTGGTTCATGCAGCCGTAGTCCCCGAGGGAGTCCGGCTCCAGGATCACCAGGGCCGGGCGGTTGCCGATGCCGCCGGCGAACTGGGAGATCCAGCTCGCGTAGGCGGACGGCGAGGAGGCCCCGCCCGCGGAGTGCCCGCCGCAGTAGTCGCGGTTGTAGATGTTGTACGCGACGAGAACGGGCAGCTTGTCCCGGCTGTCCGCGGCGCCCGTGAACGAGCCCGTGGCAGTGCCGATCGAGCCGCTCCACGCGCCGAACCAGCGGGCCATCGGGGTGTTGGCGATGGAGGCGTTGATCGCGGACGCCCGGCCGTCACCGGGGTTGGCGGCGGCCCACCGCTTCGCGCTGTTGTCGGGGTCCACATAGAACCCGCTGGTCATGCTGGTCGGGTCGGCGGCATGGGCGGACGGAGCGGCGGCGAGCGCGAGCGGCAGCGAGCAGAGCGCTGCCATCAGGGCGCGGAGCCTGCGGCGCATGACATCACCTCGGAATTCCTGGCGGGGATGCGTCGCACGTTCTCGTCCCGAGCGTGCGACGCGCTGAGGAAGTGCGGTGGTTCGACGTGCCGAAGGGTTGGGAGCGCTCCCATTGGGAGCGCTCCCAGTAGTGCCTGTGGCGCTGAGGAGCTAGGGGGTGTGGTCGGTATCGTGTGGCTGACTGGTAGGACTGTCAAGAGCCGAGGTGTGAATCGCCCTCTGTACAGGGCGAGTTCGAGGCTCTACGGTCCCTTTGACCGGAAGCGCTCCCAGACTTCGGCGGTTTCGGCGTTTTCGGCCGGGGGGAGAGGCGCATGGTCTTGGCGGGCGATCCACCGCGTCGGCAGCCCACGCTCGACGCCGTGGCCGAACTCGCGGGTGTCTCCCGCTCCGTGGCCTCGCGCGTCCTCAACAACGCACCGCACGTCAGCCGCGGCAAACGCGAGGCGGTCGAGCGGGCCGTCCGGCGACTCGGCTACGTACCCAATCCGAGCGCCCGCGCCCTGGCCACCCGTCAGACGCGAGCCGCCGCCCTGGTCGTGTCGGGAGAGGAACCGTCGATCTTCGCGGATCCGTTCTTCGCCCAGGTGATCGTGGGGGCGTCGGCGGCGCTGGAGGAGGCCGACCTGCATCTGATGCTGTGCCTGGCCGCCTCCGACCGGGGCCGCGAGCGGGTGGCGGAACTGATCCGCTGCAAGGGCGCCGACGGCGTCATGATGATGGCGCTGCGCGAAGGCGATCCGCTGGCCCGGACGGCCGAGGAGGCGGACATCCCCGTGGTGTTCGGCGGGCGTCCCGTAGGGCCCGCTCCCCGCTGGTACGTGGACGTCGACAACACCGGCGGTGCCCGCGAGGCGACCGCTTATCTGCTCGCACGCGGCAGGACGCGCATCGCCACGATCTGCGGGCGCCTGGACACCGAGGCGGGGCGTGCCAGGTACCGCGGCTATCGGGACGCCATGCTGGCCGCCGGCCTCGATCCCTTCCCGCCGCGGGCAGGGGATTTCACCGAGCCCGGCGGAGCAGCGGCCATGGCCGCTGCACTGGCGGAACATCCCGACCTGGACGGGGTGTTCGCCGCCGGCGACAACATGGCGGCGGGGGCGCTGCGCACTCTGCGCGAGGCCGGGCGGCAGGTGCCCTCCGACGTCGCCGTGGTCGGTTTCGACGACCTGGCCGTGGCCGGGATCGCCGATCCGCCGCTCACCACCGTCCACCAGCCCATAGCGGCGCTCGGACGGGAGATGGCGCGCATGCTCGTCGCGCTCGTCCACGGGCAGGACCCCACCCCGCTGATCCTGCCCACCCGTCTGGTCACCCGCCGCAGCGCCTGACCCGCGTCCGACGTTTCGTTCGGGCCGCTCAGGCGGCGTCCTTGCGCAACTCCTCCAGTCGTACCGGCCGGTGCTCCGCCACCGACAGGGTCGCCGCCTCGGCGATCCAGCTGGCCTCCAGGGCGTCGGCGACCGTGCAGGGGGAGGTGCGGGTGCCGGCGACGACCTCGGTGAACGCGGTGAGTTCGGCGCGGTAGGCGGGGGCGAAGCGGTCCATGAAGAAGTTGTGCGGCACACCGGAGGGGAAGGTGACGCCGGGCTCGGCGGAGCGCAGCGGGAGCTGGGCGTCGAGGCCGGCGGCGACGCTGTCCTTCATGCCGTGGACCTCCAGACGGACGTCGTAACCCCGGGCGTTGTGACGGGTGTTGGAGATGACGCCGATGGTGCCGTCGTCGAAGGTGAGCAGCGCGGACGCCGTGTCGACGTCACCCGCCTCCTTGATGTACTCCGCGCCCTTGTTGCCGCCCGTCGCGTACACCTCGACGACCTCACGGCCCGTCACCCAGCGCACCACGTCGAAGTCGTGCACCGCGCAGTCCCGGAAGATGCCGCCCGACACCGCGACGTAGGCCGCCGGCGGCGGGGCGGGGTCGAGGGTGGTCGACCGTACGGTGTGCAGCGCGCCCAGCTCACCGCTGAGGACGGCCTCGCGGGCGGCCACACAGCCCGCGTCGAAGCGGCGGTTGAAGCCGATCTGGGCCTCGATGCCGCTCTCGCGCACGGCGCGCAGGACGGTGAGGCTCTCCTCGACCGTCTTCGCCACCGGCTTCTCGCAGAACACCGGGATGCCCGCCTCGACGGCGGCCAGGATCAGCCCCGGGTGCGCGTCGGTGGCGGCGGTGATCACGACACCGTCGATCCCGGAGGCGAACACCGCCTCGGGCGAGTCGGCCACGGTCGCGCCGAACTTCTCGCCGGCCGCCTGCGCCGCGGCGGCCAGCGGGTCGGAGACCACCAGCTCCTCCACGACGTCCAGCCCGGCGAGAGTCCCGGCGTGGAAGGCGCCGATGCGGCCCAGCCCCAGGATGCCAATGCGCATGATCGAGAGTCCCTTTCGGATGTGCTGAAGAAGCAGGAGAAGCAGGAGAAGCAGGAGAAGCAGGAGAAGCAGGAGAAGCAGGAGAAGCAGGAGAAGCAGGAGAAGCGGGGGGAAGTGAGGGGGAAGTGAGGGGGAAGGCGGGTGGGGCGGTCAGTCCTGGGCGCCTACGACGTTCTGGTCCCAGTCGATCACCGAGCCGGTGACCACGCCGCTGCGGTCGGAGAGGAGGAAGACCACGAAGTCGGCGATCTCGTCGACCTGGCCGAGCTTGCCCATCGGGAGGCGCTCGGCGGCCCGTTCCCGCCAGTCGTCGCCCGCGTCGTGGAACTCGCGCTGGATCGCGTCCTCGCCCTCGGTCTCCGTCCAGCCGATGTTGAGGTCGTTGATCCGGATCCGGTCCCAGCGGTGGGCGTGGGCGGCGTTACGGGTGAGGCCCGCGAGGCCGGCCTTCGCGGCGGAGTACGGGGCCAGGAACGGCGGGCCGCCGTGCGCGCAGTTCGAGCCGATGTTGACGATCGTGCCCGGCGCCGCACGGGCCACCAGGTGCTCGACCACGGCCTGCATGGCGAAGAAGGGGGCCCGCAGGTTGATCGCGATGTGCGCGTCGAAGAGTTCGGGCGAGGTGTCGAGGAGCGAGCCGCGTGAGGTCAGGCCGGCCGCGTTGACGAGGCTGTCGACCCGGCCGTGCGCGGTGATCGCCCGCTCCACGGCGTCGCGCACCTGCGAGGGGTCCGCCAGGTCGGCCCGGACGAACGTCGCGCCGGTCTCCGCCGCGAACCGCTCGCCGACCTCGGCGCGGCGCCCCGTGAACACGACGGTCGCGCCCTCCCGCAGGGCCGCCCGGACGACGCCCGCGCCGACGCCCTGGCTGCCGCCGTTGACGAGGACGACCTTGTCCTCCAGTAGTGCCATGTGAGGGTGATTCCTTTCGACGGGCTCCGGCGGGCCGTGCCGGGGCCTGTGGCGGTCCTGGTCGTAGGGCCTTTCACAGCGCCTCCGCCTCTGTCAGTCTTGGGGCGGCGGGCCCCTCGTACAACCCGCAGCGGACCATCAAAAACCCCTCATCCGGCTCACCGGGCCCACCGTCGAGATCCAGGACACACCGCATGGCGCACCCCTACACGATCCGTGAGATCGCCCGGCAGGCCGGGCTGAGCCAGGCCACGGTCGACCGGGTCCTCAACGACCGGGGAGGGGTGCGCGAGAGCACCGCCCGCGAGGTGCACCAGGCCGTGCGGGACCTGGACCGGCAGCGGACGCAGGTGCGCATCGGCGGCCGTACGTTCATGGTCGACATCGTGATGCAGACCCCGGAGCGGTTCTCCACCGCCGTCCGGGAGGCCCTGGAGGCCGAGCTGCCGTCCCTGCACCCGGCGGTCGTACGGTCCCGCTTCCACTTCCGGGAGACGGGGTCGGCCGCGGAGATGGTGCGGGTGCTGGACCGGATCGGGCGGCGCGGCTCGCAGGGCGTGATCCTCAAGGCGCCGGACGTCCCCGAGGTCACCGCCGCCGTCGAACGGCTGGTCGCGGCCGGGATCCCGGTGGTCACCTTCGTGACGGACCTGCCGGGCAGCCCGCGCGGCGCGTACGTCGGCATCGACAACCGGGCCGCCGGGGCGACCGCCGCGTATCTGCTCCGGCAATGGCTCGGCGACCGGCCGGGCGCCGTACTGGTGACGATCAGCCGCAGCTTCTACCGCAACGAGGAGGAGCGCGAGATGGGGTTCCGCGGGGTGATGCGGGCGGTCGCGCCGCAGCGGACCCTCGTGGAGGTCACCGACAGCGACGGCCTCGACGCGACCCAGCGCGACCTCGTCCTCGACGCGCTGGAGCGGGAGCCGGAGATCGCCGCCGTCTACTCCATCGGCGGCGGCAACACCGCCACGCTCGACGCCTTCGCCGCGCTCGGCCGTGCGCCGCATGTCTTCGTCGCCCACGACCTCGACCACGACAACACCCGGCTGCTGCGCGAGCATCGGCTCTCCGCCGTGCTCCACCACGACCTCCGCCAGGACGTGCGCCGCGCCTGTCAGACGATCATGCGTGCCCATCAGGCCCTCCCCGACGAGGGCCCGTTCCTGCCGTCGGCGATCCAGGTGGTGACGCCGTACAACATGCCACCGGGGGCGGGAGCGGTCACCGGCTAGCGGTCGCCGGCCGGTGGTCACCGGCCGGCCGGGGCGGGCACCTCGGCCGTGGCGCGGAACGTACGCCGATACGTCAGCGGGGACACGCCGATCGTCGCGTGCAGATGCTGGCGCAGCGACGTGCCGGTGGCGAAGCCGACGTGGCCGGCGATCTCGTCGACCGGGAGGTCGGTGGACTCCAGGAGATGACGGGCGCGGGCCACCCGCTGCTGGACGAGCCAGCGGCCGGGGCTCACGCCGACCTCGTCGTTGAAGCGGCGGGTGAAGGTGCGCAGGCTCATCCGGGCGTGCCGGGCGAGGTCGGCCAGGGCGAGGGGCGCGTCGAGGTGTTCGAGGGCCCACTGCCGGGTGGCCGCGGTGCCGCTGGCCGGATCCTGGGGGACGGGCTGTTCGATGTACTGGGCCTGGCCGCCCTCCCGCCACGGCGGCACCACGCAGCGGCGAGCGACCCGGTTGGCGACCTCGCTGCCGTGGTCCCGGCGCACGAGATGCAGACAGAGGTCGATGCCGGAGGCGGCGCCGGCCGAGGTCAGGATGTCGCCGTCGTCGACGAACAGGACGTCCGGGTCCAGGTCGACCTGCGGGAAGCGGCTCCGGAACAGCTCGGCCAGCGCCCAGTGCGTCGTCGCGGGCCTGCCGTTGAGGAGACCGGCCGCGGCGAGGACGAAGGCGCCCGTGCAGATGGACACCACCCGGGTGCCGGGCCGGATCCGTGCCAGGGCCGCCGCCACGGGCTCCGGCAGTTCGGTGGAGACCAGCCGGGCCGCCGCCGGGGAGACGCCGAACGACGGAACGATCACGGTGTCGGCCGTGGACAGCGCCTCGGGGCCGTGCTCGACGGCGATGGCGAAGTCGGCCGCTGAACGCACCGGGCGCCCGTCGACGGTGCAGGTCAGCACCTCGTACAGCCCCTCGGTCGCGTCGAAGATACGGCTCGGGACGCCGAGTTCGAAGGGGTAGACCCCGTCGAGCGCGAGGACCACCACACGGTGCGGGGAGGTCGTACGACCGGTCATGCGGCTCATCCGACCAGTGTGGCACGATCTCATCGAATGATGGCCATCGTGCCATTGTCGTGATCGTCGGTTCCCAGCAGGCTGGACCGCATGACCGAAACCACCGCGCACGACACCAGCCGCGACGAGACCACCATGCGAGCGATGACCCAGGACGCCTTCGGGGGACCGGAGGTGCTGAGGGAGGCCGAACTGCCCCGTCCCGTGCCGAGGATGAGCGAGATCCTCGTCCGGGTGCACGCGGCCGGCGTCAACCCGACCGACTGGAAGAACCGCTCCTTCGGACTGTGGCACCCCGAGCCGCTGCCGGTGCTGGGCTGGGACGTCTCGGGCGTCGTCGAGGAGGTCGGCCTCGGGGTCACCCTGTTCAAGCCCGGCGACGAGGTGTTCGGCATGCTGCCGTACCCGTACGGCGCGGGCGCGTACGCCGAGTACGCCAAGGCGCCCGCCCGGGCCTTCGCCCACAAGCCGTCGAACATCGACCACGTCCAGGCGGGTGCGCTGCCGCTGGCCGCGCTCACCGCGTACCAGGCGCTCGTCGACACCGCCGACGTCCGGGCGGGGCAGCGGGTCCTGATCCACGCCGCCGCCGGGGGAGTGGGCCATCTCGCCGTGCAGATCGCGAAGGCGCGGGGCGCGTACGTCATCGGTACGGCCAGTGCCGGCAAGCACGAGTTGCTGCGCGAGCTGGGCGCGGACGAGCTGATCGACTACCGGACCACGGACTTCGTGGAGGTGGCCGGGGAGGAGGTGGACGTCGTGCTGGACACCCTCGCCGGGGACGTCCGCACGCGATCCGTGGACGTGCTCGGGGAGGGCGGCACCCTCGTCTCGATCCTGCCGGTCGGCGGGGAGGAGGACGCCGCGAGGGCCGCCGCGCGGGGCGCACGGCTGGAGAAGCTGCTGGTCGAGGCCGACCACGCGGGGATGCGGGCCATCGCGGCACTCGTCGAGCAGGGGAAGCTGCGGGCCCATGTCGACGCGACCTTCCCGCTCGCCGAGGCGGCCAAGGCACACGCCCTGGGGGAGACCGACCGGACGACCGGAAAGATCGTCCTCACGGTCGGCTGAAGTTTCGGCGTGGGTCCTGTCCGGCTCAGCTCGTGACGAGCTCGGCCGCCCGGCGCTCGACGGCCGGGTCGATGGTCACGGTCACCGTCTCGTGCACGGTGGCCGTGACCGTGGCCGCCGTTGTGGCCGTCGGCCCGGCGACGCCCTCGCGGTTGCGGAACAGCCAGACGATGTCCCGTCCGAACGACCAGAGCAGCGAGCCCAGGGCCAGCGCGACGAAGCCGAAGCCCGCCGCGTACGGCAGCAGACCGGAGGCGGCGACCAGCAGGAACACGCCCTGGACGGCGGCGACCGTCTTGCGGGCCATGCTGTGCGGCAGGGAGTTGTTCAGCCACGGGGCGACCTTGGCGGCGGCCACGAAGACGTACCGCATGAGACCGATCAGCAGCACCCACGGGCCCATCGACATGGAGACGTACACGCTCAGCACCAGGATCAGGAACGCGTCGACCTCCATGTCGAAGCGGGCGCCCAGCGCGGTCGACGTCCCCGTCCGACGGGCCACCTTGCCGTCGACGCCGTCCAGGATCAGCGCCACGGCGGTCAGACCGACGAAGAGCGAGACCGGCGGCGAGCTCTGGAAGGAGTCGGCGACCAGCGCGGTGACGGCGCCGACGAGTATCGCCCTGCCGAGCGTGACGCGGTTCGCGGGGCCGAAGGTTCGGGTCCGGGTGCGCAGCAGGGCGCGGTTGAGGACCGCCCAGGTGGCGAGCCCGAAGGCCAGCCCGGTCAGCCAGCCCGCCGGGCCCAGTCCGATCGCCGTGCCCAGGAAGGCGAGGAGCAGCACCTGGGCGCCCGCGCCCACGGTCGTCTCCGAGAGCAACAGCCGGCCGTCGTATGTGTTGATCAGGGCCACCGCATACCTTCCGAACGTGTGACAAGTGGATCATCGCCGCGTACCGTGTCCGCGAACTTCCACCGCTGCGTACGTGGCGAACCGCTCGACCGTTCACGGAGACGCACATGAAACCGACAGCCAATGCCTTCTGGCTACGCTCCCCCGGGGAGGGTGAGATCCGCGAGGAGACCCTCGCGACGCCCGCCGACGGCGAGGTCCTGGTCCGCGCGCTGTACTCAGGAGTCAGCCGGGGCACCGAGACGCTCGTGTTCCGCGGCCGAGTGCCCGAGAACCAGCGCGCGGCCATGCGCGCGCCCTTCCAGGAGGGCGACTTTCCCGCTCCCGTGAAGTACGGCTATCTCAGCGTCGGTCGGGTGGAAGAGGGGCCCGACGCACTGCTCGGCCGGACCGTCTTCTGTCTGTATCCGCACCAGAGCCGCTACGTCGTTCCGGTGAGCGCCGTCACCGTCGTGCCGGAGTCGGTTCCGGCGGCGCGTGCCGTGCTGGCCGGGACCGTGGAGACCGCCGTCAACGCCCTCTGGGACGCGGCGCCCCTCATCGGGGACCGGATCGCCGTCGTGGGCGGCGGCATGGTCGGCTGTTCGGTCGCCGCGCTCCTGGCGCGCTACCCGGGCGTGCGCGTCCAGCTCGTCGACGCGGACCCGGCGCGCGCCGACATCGCCCGCGCCCTCGGTGTGGACTTCGCGCTGCCCGAGGAGGCGCTGGGCGAGTGCGACCTCGTCGTGCACGCCAGCGCCAGCGAACAGGGCCTCGTGCGCTCCCTCGAACTCCTCGCCGACGAGGGCACGGTCATCGAGCTGAGCTGGTACGGCGACCGCCGCATCGCCCTGCCGCTCGGCGAGGCCTTCCACTCACGCCGGCTCACCGTCCGCAGCAGCCAGGTGGGAACCGTCTCCCCGGCCGGACGCGTCGGACGTACGTACGCGGACCGGCTGGCGCTCGCCCTCGAACTCCTCGCCGACGCGCGCTTCGACGCCCTCGTCACCGGGGAGTGCGCCTTCGAGGAACTCCCGGACGTCCTGCCGAAGCTCGCGAGCGGAGAGCTGCCCGGGATGTGCCACCGGGTGCGCTACGACGTCGAGTGAGCCCCTGAGTTGAGCGTTCCGGTTCGCCCCACCCGCCCCTGAACTGCCCGAACGAAACGCTGACCTCCGAAGAAACCGGAAAACTCGGCTGAACAACGGGTAGGGAGCAGCCGTACTACACGGCATGCCCCGGCCCGGGGGCAGACGTACCGCACTGGAGGGTCGTCCGTTGTTCAGCATCACCGTTCGCGATCACATCATGATCGCCCACAGCTTCCGCGGGGAGGTCTTCGGACCCGCGCAGCGCCTGCACGGCGCCACGTTCCTCGTGGACGCCACCTTCCGGCGCGCCGAACTGGACGACGACAACATCGTCGTAGACATCGGGCTGGCCACCCAGGAGCTCGGTGCCGTGGTGAGCGAGTTGAACTACCGCAACCTCGACAACGAGCCCGCCTTCGCCAACACCAACACCTCCACGGAGTTCCTGGCCAAGGTGATCGCGGACCGGCTCGCCGAGCGGATCCACAAGGGCGCCCTCGGGGAGAACGCCAAGGGCATCGCGAGCCTCACGGTCACCCTGCACGAGTCGCACATCGCCTGGGCGAGTTACGAGCGTGCCCTGTGACCGACGTGACCATCGACCGGGCGGCCGTCGGCACCACCGCCCAGGCAGCCGGTGCCGCGGCCCGTGTGAACGGCGCCCAGGTGAAGGGCGGGGCTCAGGCGAACGGGGAAGAGCAAGTGAGGCTCGGCTATGTGCCCGTGCAGAACGCGGCGCTGAAGAACGCCGCGATCATCCCCATGTCGCTGCGTTCCGTGCACTTCGTGATGCCGGGCGGCGTCGACGACCCCACCCGGCCCAGCGGCGGCAACGCCTACGACCGGCGGATCTGCCTCGACCTGCCCGGCTTCGGCTGGCAGGTGCACAAGCACGCGATCGACGGCAGCTGGCCGCGCCCGGACGAGACGGCCCGCGCCGAACTCGCCCGCACGCTGAGCGAACTCCCCGACGGTACGGTCGTCCTGCTGGACGGGCTGGTCGCCTGCGGCGTCCCCGAGATCATCCTCCCCGAGGCCGAACGGCTCTGCCTGGCCGTGCTGGTGCATCTGCCGCTCGGCGACGAGACCGGCCTGGAGCCCGAACTCGCCGCCGAACTCGACGCCAAGGAGCGCACCACCCTGCGGGGTGTGTCCGCCGTGATCGCGACCAGCGAATGGGCGGTCCGCAGACTCGTGTCCCACCACGGGCTCGCCCCCGAGCGGGTCCATGTGGCCGCCCCCGGCGCCGACATCGCGCCCCTCGCCTCCGGCACCGACGGCGTCTCCCGGCTGCTGTGCGTGGCCGCGGTCACCCCGCGCAAGGGGCAGCACCGGCTGGTGGAGGCCCTCGCGACCGTCACCGAACTGCGCTGGAGCTGCGTCCTGGTCGGCGGCCTCGACCAGGACCCGGAGTACGTCGACCACATCCGCTCGCTGATCGCGAAGTTCGGCCTGGAGGACCGCTTCCACCTGGCCGGACCGCAGGCCGGCGCGGAACTCGACGCCAGCTACGCCGCCGCCGACCTGATGGTCCTCACCTCCTACGCCGAGACGTACGGCATGGCGGTCACCGAAGCCCTCGCGCGCGGCATCCCCGTTCTCGCCACGGACGTCGGCGGTCTCCCCGAGGCCGTCGGCCGCGCCCCCGACGGCGGGGTGCCCGGCATCCTCGTCCCGCCGGAGAACCCCGCGGCCATCGCGGCGGAGCTGCGCGGCTGGTTCGGGGAGGCCGACGTACGGCGCCGGCTGAAGGCGGCGGCGCGCGGGCGCCGGGCCGCACTGGACGGGTGGGCGACCACGGCCCGCAGCCTCGCCCATGTGCTGGGCAGGCTGCGGCACGAACCTCGGAGGGCCGCATGACCACTTCTGCCGATATGACCATGTCCGCGGGCGGACCCCTGTCGACGGGCGGATCGCTGCCGACGGGCGCGACGGGCTCTTCGGGTACGTCCGCGGCGGCCGGGCCGGCCGGTGTCGCCGCCGGGGCCCCCGTCGGCGGGGTGCTGAGCATGGCGGGACGCGGGGGAGACACACCGGCGCCCGAGGACCACCAGTACGCGCCGCAGTGGCTGGAGTTGCGCGAGAGCGCCGACGCGGACGCCCGTGCGGTGGATCTGCTGGACCCGCTGCGGATCCGCCTCGCGAACCTGCCCGGTCGTGCCACCGGGCTGACCGTGCACGACCTCGGCTGCGGCACCGGCTCCATGGGCCGCTGGCTCGCGCCCCGACTGGACGGCGCCCAGCGGTGGGTGCTGCACGACCAGGACCCGAACCTGCTGCGGCTGGCCGTCGCGCGGGCGCCGCGCGCCGCCGCGGACGGCAGCCCGGTCACGGTCACCACGCGGCGCGGTGACATCGGCCGGCTGACGGCGGCCGACCTCGACGGTGCCTCGCTGGTGACGGCGTCCGCGCTGCTCGACGTCCTCACCCGCGAGGAGATCGAGGCGCTCGCGGCGGCCTGCGCGGGCGCCGGAGTCCCCGCGCTGCTGACGCTCTCGGTCGTGGGCCGCGTGGACCTCGTCCCCGCGCACCCCATGGACGCCGAGATCGCCGAGGCGTTCAACGCCCACCAGCGCGCGAGTGATCTGCTCGGTCCGGACGCGATCACCACGGCGTGCGAGGCGTTCGCCCAGCGGGGTGCCACGGTCCGGGTCAACCCGAGCCCCTGGCAGCTCGACACACGGCACACCGCGCTGACCGAGGAGTGGCTGCGGGGCTGGGTCGGGGCCGCCTGCGAGCAGCGCCCCGAACTCGCCGGGCGCGCCGACGCCTACCTCCGCGACCGCCTCGCGGCCAACGCCGCCGGTGAACTCCGCGTCGTCGTCCACCACAGCGACCTCCTGGCGCTGCCCCGGCCGACGGGCGGAGCCTCATGACGGCACCGGTGGAGGAGACGGTCGAGACCCATCCACCGACGACGGGCGACCGCATACGCGTACGCCCGCGCGGAGTTCGCGCCCGAGTGAAGGCGGGCACACCGGCCGCGCGGGCGCGGGTCCGCGCGCTCACACCCGGCACACGCTCACCCGAACCACCGCCCACGACGACGGCAGCGGACACGCGCCCGCCGGAGGCCACGGCCTCGGCGACCGCCTCCGACACGAACGGGGCCGACCGAGCGGCGACGCCCCCGGCCGCGCCCGACGCGGTGGACGGGGCCGGCACGGTGGATGTCGCGGACGTGGCCGGCGCGGTGCCCGTGGCCGACAACACGGCCGGTGGCCGGAGCCGGGTCGGGGCCGCAGCGGCCCTCTCCCAGGCAGCCCCGGCGTCCCCCCAGGCAGCCCCGGCGTCCCCCCAGGCAACCCCTGCGTCCTCCGAGGCAACCCCGGCGCCCTCCGCGGCACCGGAACGCCCCCTCACCTCCCGACCCGCCTCCCCGTTCGTCCGCGCCCTGCGTACCCACTTCGGCACCCTCGCCGGGACGGTGATCCTCGTGGTCGTGTTCTGGCGGATGGGTACCGGCGTGTTCGTCGACGGGTTGCGGCGGATCGACGCCGGGACGCTCGCGGCGGCCGTCGGCATCGGCGTGCTGACCACGGTGTTCAGCGCGTGGCGCTGGTGCGCGGTGACGCGGTCGCTCGGGCTCCGGCTGCCGCTCGGTCCGGCCGTCGCGGACTACTACCGGGCGCTCTTCCTCAACGCGGCGCTGCCCGGCGGTGTCCTCGGCGACGTGCACCGCGCGGTGCGGCACGGACAGAGCTCCGGCGACATGGGCCGGGGCGTGCGCGCGGTGGTGATCGAGCGCACCGCGGGCCAGTTGGTGCTGGCAGTCGTGGGCGTAACGGTCCTGCTGGTGCTGCCGTCCCCGGTGCTGGAGCAGACCCGCCACGCGGCCGGAGTGACGGCACTCGCCGCGCTGGGCGCGCTGGCGATCTGGGCGGCGGTCCGCATGGGCCGCAGGCCGAGCGCGTCCGGAGGGGGCCGGGGCCGCAGGATCAGGGCCGTCCTCACCGAGGCGCGCGGCGTGCTGCTGCACCGCGACAGCGGGCCCGCCGTGCTGATCTCGTCCGTGGCGGTCCTGGCCGGATACGTGGCGACGTTCCTGCTCGCCGCCCATGTCGCCGGCTCCGCCGCGAGCGCGCGGGAACTGCTGCCCCTCGCGCTGCTGGCCCTGATCGCGATGAGCCTGCCGCTCAACGTCGGCGGCTGGGGCCCCCGGGAGGGCGTCACCGCCTGGTCGTTCGGCGCCGCCGGACTGGGCGCCTCGCAGGGGCTGACCGTGGCCGTCGTCTACGGTGTGCTCAGCTTCGCGGCCGCCCTGCCGGGCGCGCTCGTGCTCGTCGGACGCTGGTACGGCTCCCTGCGAGCCCGCCGTCAGTCGTCCGCGGTGACCAACGAGAAGTACGCCCCGAAGGATTCCACGAACCCTGCCAGCAACTCCTTCCCCTTCGCGGCGGACGCCAGGGACGGACGGCCGATCACACCGGAATCGGTGTAGGCCGACATACCGAGGGAGAGGAGATGACGGCGGTCGTCGGCAAGGAAATCGGTGGTCTCGTGACCGGGACGGACCAATTCGGGATGGCAATGCAGAAGTATGGAGGTCTCAATTTCTCCCGCATGCATATCACTGAGCAACGAGGTCTGTACGCCCGCCCGTTCGCGCGCGGCGTCCCAGTCCTCCATCGCCGGGAAAAGCGCCATTCGATGTCCCGCCGCGGTGGATTCCTGAACGACATTTCCCAGCACATAATTCCCACCGTGTCCGTTCACCACCACCAGCGCCTCGACGCCCGACCCGCGCAGGGACGCGGCGATGTCCCGCACCATCGCGTGCAGCGTCGTCGCGGAGATGCTGACGGTGCCGGGCCAGGCCGCGTGCTCGTGCGAGCAGGCGATGGTCACGGGCGGCAGGAGGTGCACCGGGTACGCGGCGGCTATCTCCCGGGCTATCGCGCAGGCGACCAGCGTGTCGGTGGCCAGGGGCAGATACGGACCGTGCTGCTCGTAGCTGCCGACCGGAAGCACCGCGACCTGCCGGCCCGCCGCCGCCCCCCGCGCCCGGACGTCCGCGGTGGTGTCCGTCGGTACAAGACTCGAACTGCTCATCTCTTCACGGCCTTTCGTCTCTGCTGATGCTCCGTCATTTTCGCATGACGTCAGGACTCACCAGATAGGAACCAGATCATGACAGAAAATGTTGGTGTACTCGGCACGAATGCCCAGTCCTCCGGCGCCGTACGTGTGGTGAACGCGCCCCTGCCCACCACCTACGGCGACTTCGAGGCCGTAGGTTATCTCGACCAGGACCGCGGCGAAGAACAAGTGGCGCTGGTGTACGGCGACATCAGCGGCGGTGAGGGAATTCTCATCCGGCTGCACTCGGAGTGCCTGACCGGTGACGCGTTCGGCTCGCAGCACTGCGAATGCGGCGAACAGCTCGACAGCGCGCTGCGGACGATAGTCGCCGAGGGGCGGGGCGTCCTCGTCTATCTGCGCGGCCACGAGGGTCGCGGCATCGGCCTGCTCGCCAAGCTCCAGGCGATGAAGCTCCAGGCGGAGGGCCTGGACACCGTCGAGGCCAACCTCGCCCTCGGTCTGCCGGTGGACGCCCGCGACTACCGGGTGGCGGCCGAGATGCTGCACGATCTCGGCGTACGGTCGGTCCGGCTGATGTCGAACAACCCGCGCAAGCGGGAGGCGCTGCTGCGCCACGGCATCAAGGTCTCCGAGCAGGTGCCGCTGCTCATCACCCCGTGCGAGGACAACATCACCTACCTGCGCACCAAGCGGGAGCGGCTCGACCACTACCTGCCGCACCTGGACGCGGTGGTCCACTCGTCCTGAGCGCCGGGATCCGCGCGGCGGCCGCCTCGGAGGCGACTCCGACACCGGCCGCCGCGCCCGCCGGAGGCCCGCGCGCGCTGCCCCTTCGGGCAAGTCCACCGGCGCCCCGCATGAACGTTCGCCCCGGGTGGAAGACCTGACACCGTCGGGCATCGCGACCACGGTCGGACGAAGGGAGCGTTCGTGATCCGCAGCGCACGGGTCGTCGTCATCGGCGGAGGTGTCATCGGGACGAGCATCGCCTACCACCTGGCCGCCGCCGGAGTGGACGACGTCGTCCTCGTCGAACGCGACGAACTGGCCTCCGGATCGACGGCGAGGGCCGCCGGCGGGGTCCGCGCGCAGTTCTCCGACGAACTCAACATCCAGCTCGGCGCCCGGAGCCTGGAGGCGTTCGGCCGCTTCCGGCAGGAACTGGGCCACGACATCGGCCTGCACCGCGTCGGCTATCTCTTCCTCCTGACGACCCCCGACGAGGTCGCCCAGTTCGAGGCGGGCGTCCAGCTCCAGAACGACCTGGGCGTGCCCAGCCGCATGGTGGACCCCGAAGAGGCCCGGCGGCTCTCCCCGCTGATCTCCACCGAGGGCCTGCTGGCCGCCGCGTTCTCGCCCGACGACGGGCACTGCACTCCCGAGTCGGTGGTCCACGGCTACGCCGCCGGGGCCCGCCGTCACGGGGCGACCGTGCTGCGCAACTGCGAGGTCCTCGGCATCGAGACCTGGCGGGACACGATCACGGCCGTGGTCACGAGCAAGGGCCGGATCGTCACCGACACGGTCGTGTGCGCGGCCGGCGCCTGGTCCCGGTCCGTCGGCGCCATGGTCGGCGTCGACCTCCCGGTGGAACCCCTGCGCCGCCAGATCGCCGTGACGGAGCCGGTGCCCGGACTCCCGCCGAACCTCCCCATGACGATCGACTTCACCAGCAGCCTCTACTTCCACACCGAGGGCCCCGGCCTCCTCGTCGGCATGTCCGACCCCGACGAACGCCCCGGCTTCGCCACCGACACCCACGACCGCTGGATCCCCCGCCTGTACGAGGCCATGCAGCGCCGCGCCCCCTCCCTCCTGGACCTGCGCCGCACGGGCGGCTGGGCGGGCCTGTACGAGATCACCCCGGACCACAACGCCCTGATCGGCGAGGCCGGTTCCTGCTCCCGCTTCCTGTACGCGACCGGGTTCTCCGGCCACGGTTTCCTCCAGGGCCCGGCGGTCGGCGAGGTGGTCCGCGACCTGTACCTGGGCCGCGTACCCTTCGTCGACATCAGCCCCTTGAACGTCGACCGGTTCACGGCCGACGCGCTGCGCCCGGAGGCCAACCTCGTATGACCGATCTGCACTTGTGGCTCCGCCACGAGACCCGCACCACCGAACGCCGCACCCCGATCGTGCCGTCCGACGCCCGGCGGCTGGTCGAGAGCGGCGTACGGATCACCGTCGAGGACTCCCCTCAGCGGATCTTCCCCCGGGAGGAGTACGAGCAGGCCGGCTGCCAGGTCGCAGAGCCGGGCTCGTGGGTGTCGGCGTCGGCGCGCGCGGTGATCGTGGGCCTCAAGGAACTGCCGGACATGCCTGCTGAATTGACTCATCGTCATGTCTTCTTCGGGCACGCCTACAAGGGCCAGCCCGGCGCCGAGGCGCTGCTGCGCAGGTTCGCGGCCGGGGGCGGGGCGCTGCTGGACCTGGAGTATCTGGTGGACGACCAGGGCCGTCGGCTCGCCGCCTTCGGCTTCTGGGCGGGCTATCTGGGCGCGGCCCTGGCCGTGCTCCACCACCGGGGCGCACTGCGGGCTCCGCTCGTCCCCACGACCAAGGAGGAGATGGAGGCCGAACTCCGGGCGTCCAGGGGTGACTTGACCGCGCTGGTGATCGGCGCGCTGGGGCGCAGCGGCCGGGGCGCGCGGGCCGCGCTCGGTGAGGCGGGCGTCGAGCCGACCTGCTGGGACCTGGCCGAGACCCGTGACCTGGACCGACCGGCCCTGCTGGCCCACGAGTTGCTGGTCAACACCGTCCTGACGACCAGTCCGGTCCCGCCGTTCCTGACGGACAAGGACCTCGACGGACCGGACCGCCGGCTGCGCACCCTCTCGGACGTCACGGTCGACGTCGGCTCACCCATGAACGTCCTGCCCGTCTACGACACGACCACCGAGTGGGACCACCCGGTCCGCCGGCTGCGCGAGCACCCCCCGCTCGATCTCATCGCCATCGACAACCTGCCCTCCCTGCTGCCCCGCGAGGCGAGCACCGACTTCTCGGCCGCGCTGCTGCCGCAGCTGCTGGACTTCGAGACGGGTGGGGCGTGGGGGCGCTGCCTTGACCGATTCCGGCGGGCGAGCGCCGAACTGGGCCTCACAGAAGGGTAGTTGCCCGATGACCGAGGTGGTCCCCGCGAGCGGCACCGTCCACTGGGTCGGTGCCGGACTGTCCACGGGCAGCGGCCTGGCGGCGCTGTGCGACACGGCCGCCCGGGTGCGGCTGTGGCACCGCACCGAGGAGCGCGCCGAGCAGGCGCTGGCCGCACGCGGTCTGACGGGCAGGGCCGAGCCCCGTGCGTACACACTGCCCGCGCTCGTGGCGGACCTCGCGCCGGGAGACGTGGTGGTCTCCATGCTCCCGGCACCGGACCACGCGCCGCTGCTCGCCGCCTGCGTCGGGGCGCGGGCCCACTTCGCCTGCTCCAGCTATGTCTCGGACGCGGTCCTGGAGCAGGTACCGGCGGCCGAGGCGGCGGGCGTCACCGTCCTCACCGAGGCGGGCCTGGACCCGGGCGTGGACCACCTCTTCGCGCACAGCCTGATCGACCGTGCGACCCGGGCGATCGGGCCCGAGACCCCCGCCACGTACACCCTCACCTCGTACTGCGGCGGCGTCCCGGCCGTCCCCAACGACTTCCGGTACCGCTTCAGCTGGGCCCCGGCCGGAGTCCTGAGCGCCCTGCGCTCACCGGCCCGCTACATCGAGGACGGCGCCGTGACGACGGCCGACCGCCCCTGGACGGCCACCCGCGCCCACGTCGTCGACGGCGAGGCCTTCGAGGCCTACCCCAACCGCGACAGCGTCCCCTTCGTCGCCCAGTACGGCCTGCCGTCGGCCTGGACACCGAGGACCTTCGTGCGCGGCACCCTCCGTCTCGACGGCTGGCTCACCGCCTGGGCGCCGGTCTTCGCGGAACTCGAACGCGGCGACGACGGGCGCATCGCGGAGCTGGCCCGCGACCTCGCGGCCCGCCACCCGACCACCGACGCCGACCGCGACCGGGTCGTCCTCGCCGTCTCCCTCGACGTGCGCACCGACGCGGGCGAGCAGTGGTCCGGCCGCTACCTCCTCGACGCCGTCGGCACCGAGGAGGAGAGCGCGATGGCTCGCCTGGTGTCCCGCCCCCTGGCCCTCGGCGTGGGACACATATTGGACGGCTCCCTGCCACCGGGCCTGAGCAGGGCGGCGGAGACGGGCGAGCGCGCGGAGGCCTGGCTGACCGAACTGGCGCGGGTGGGTGTGGACTTCAGGGCGAGCGTCGCCAGGTTTTAGGTCGCGTCCGCAAAGTGGGTTGGTTGTTGGTTGATCGTTGGTTGGTTTGTGGTGCGTCGTCATGGCCTGCGACTTCGGCTGACAGTATCCGGGCTTGCCGCAGCGGGTGGTCGCGTCACGCCGCCTCTTCGGTACGCATCGGACGGTCTCGCCGCGGCGCCGCGAGAACACCCTGCTTCTCCAGCGCCTTGCGCAGTGCCCGCACGGCGTAGAAGGCGCGGCTCTTCACGGTGCCGGGCGGGACACCGAGGTGCTCGGCCGTCTGGGCCACGCTGCACTCCAGGTGGTACATGAGGCGGATGACGGTCCGCTGCTGCTCGTTCAGTTCCCGCAGGGCCTTACGCACCGCATGGGTGGTGATCGTCGATTCCGTGCTGTCCCAGGACGCGTCCAGGTCCTCGACCGGCATGAGCTCCAACGGCCGGTTGCGCCGGGCCCGATGGTGGTCGATCACGAGGTTCCTCGCCACGGTGAACAGCCAAGGCCTGATGTGGTCGCCGCGGTTGCACCGGAAACGACCGTGCTTCCAGGCGCGGGTCGCGGTCTCCTGGAGGATGTCCTCCGCCTTGTGCCAGTCTCCGTCGAGCAGCCGCGTGGCGTACCGGACGAGCGGAGGCCCGTACCGGTCGTAGACCTCTCGCACGAAGGCATCGCAGTCGGTGTCCGATGGGACGTGCCGGGGGTGCGCCGGAGGCGGAGCGAGGGTGGTGGTCCTCGCTTCCATGATTCCGTTCATGGGTGGTGCCCGTTCCTGTTCAAGTGTTTGTGGCCTGCTCTCCCGCATGCGCGGTCGAGTGGCTCAACACTCGTGGGGGGCCCTTGGCCGAACCTTGTCGTCTTCTTGTCGTGAACCGCCGCCCTGTCCCGGGCGTTCACAGGACGGGAAGGAACAGCACCTGTGATCGGGTCACGGCTTCGCCGCGTCCTGCTGTCCGGTGCGGTGCCGGCCGGGGTCCTGGTGCGCGGGACCACCGCTGTGCGGAACCGG
This sequence comes from Streptomyces sp. SP18BB07, assembly GCF_036322545.1. Taxonomy (NCBI): domain Bacteria; kingdom Bacillati; phylum Actinomycetota; class Actinomycetes; order Kitasatosporales; family Streptomycetaceae; genus Streptomyces; species Streptomyces sp. SP18BB07. The sequence continues at coordinate 66,947 of NZ_JAQYWT010000348.1, read as the reverse complement.
CAGACGATGGCTTCCGGCCGCCCTCTCCGGCACGGCCGGCAAGGGGTCCGCATCCATGTCCAGGGCGGTGAGCCGGTCGCGGACCTGCTGGGCGCTGTGGCGCATGCCCCGCTCGTCGGCGTTCTCGAGGGCCTTGACCCAGTCCGCTCGTGCGCCCTCCCGGTCGCCCTGGACCAGCCGGGTGTCCCCGAGTCGCATCAGGGTGCCGATGGCGTTCCTGTGGTCGCCCAGTTCCTCGAACGCCCGCGTCGCCCGCTGGTAGGTGGCCACCGATTCCTCGTGACGGCCGAGCGCACGGAGGATGTGGCCCACGATGTCCCACCCCTGGGCCAGCTGCCACGGCGCGTCCAGGCGCTGGAACAGGGCGATGCCCTCCTCGCTGTACTGGAGGCTCTTCTCCAGCTGCCCCAGGTTGCAGTGGAACCAGGCGAGTTCGAGAAGGCACTCGGCCAGCCACAACTCCTCACCGGTCGCCCGGGACAGCTCCAGTCCCCGCTCGGAGAACGTCACGGCCTCCTGGATCCGGCCGAACAGGAACAGCGCGCACGCCATGACGTAGTGGGCTCGCGCCTGATCGCCGGTCGCGTCGAGCTGCTCGAAGATCGCGGTGGCGCGTCGCAGGTGCTGGAGGGCTTCTTCCTGATGGCCGAGATAGGCGTGGATGCTGCCGAGATGGCGCAGGCACCGGCCCTCTTCGAGCCGGTTGCCCTGGCGCCGGGCCACTTCGAGGGCGGGGGTCAGCGCGGTGATGGCTTCGGGCCAGAACTCCTGGCGCTGGAGATGTTCCTTGAGCGACCAGGCCAGTCCGGTGGTGTGGTGGTCGAGCTCCTGGCTCACGGCGCAGTGCAGCAGGCCGGCCAGTACCCGGTGCTCGGCGGTGAACCACCGGGTTGCCTGCTGGGCGCCGGTGAACTTCTCCGGGGTGACGCCCGGGCCTGGCACCCCGAGGTCGAGTTCGGCCGTCGTGTCCTGCTTGAGGAGCTGGTTGGCCGCGTAGGCGGTGAACATGTAGTGGTCCAGGACCCGCAGGGTGGCGTCGTGGCGTTCCTGGGCGGTGTCGTGGATCTGGGTGAGTTCGCCTGCGTAGGCGCGGAGGAGGTCGTGCAGGCTGTAGCGGCCGGGCAGCGGCTGTTCCAGGAGGCAGGAACCGGTCAGGACGGCGAGTGCGCGGCGGGTCCGGGCGAGGGGGAGGCCGACGAGGCCGGCGGCGGCGGGCGCCGTGATGTGGGGGCCTGGGTGCAGGGCCAGGAAGCGGAAGAGCCGGGCGGCGTCCTCGTCCAGGGACCGGTAGGACCAGGAGAAGACGGCGCGCACGTCGGTGCTGCTGTCGAAGCCGGTGAACGCGTCGAGGTCGCCGGGAGTGTGCCGCAGGTCGTCGACGATGGCGTGCAGGGGGAAGGACGGTTCGAGTTCGGCGCGGGCGGCGACCACGGCCAGGGCCAGGGGGAGCCGTCCGCACAGGCGGATGATCTCGGTGGTGGCGGCCGGCTCGGCGGCCAGTCTCTCGCTTCCCAGACGTCGTTCGAGGGCTTGGTGGGCCTCGGTCTGCGAGGGCAGCGGAAGTATGAGGGGTTTGGCGCCGTCGGTGGTGATCAGGCCGGGAAGCCGGTTGCGGCTCGTGACCAAGGTGAGGCAGCCCGCCCCCGCCGGAAGCAGGGGGCGCACTTGCTGCTCGTCGCGGGCGTTGTCCAGGACCAGGATGATCCGCCGGTCGGCGAGGAGGCTGCGGAAGAGCGTGCTGCGGGCCGGGGTGTCTTCCGGGATGCGCTGAGCGGGAACGCCGAGGGCGGTGAGAAAGCCGTGCAGAGCGGCGCCGGGGTCCACGGCGGGTGCGTGGGGGTGGAAGCCGCACAGGTTGACGAAGAGCTGTCCGTCGGGGAAGGACGAGGCGACGCGGTGGGCGTGATGGACGGCGAAGGTGGTCTTGCCGACACCGGGAGTACCGCTGATGACGACGACGGAGGCAGCCGTCGGTCCGGGCCGGTCCGGTGCACCGCTCACGGCCGACAGCCACGCCCCCTCGGCGGCCCGCCCCGCGAACACCGGGAGGCTGCCCGGCAGTTGAGCCGGAGGCGCCAGGGGCGCCGGCGTGGCTTCCTCCTCCGCGGCCGGGGCGGGACGTGCCGCGGACCGGTCTGCCGCGTCGCCGGCGGCCTGGTCGGCGGGCGCACCTGGCTCGCCCTCGTCCCGCCCACCGGACCTGGCCGGCCCGGTCGGTTCGCGGCCCTGCTCGGTGCAGCCGCCGGAGGCGGATGCCGCGCCGACTCCGTTCAACTGGCCTGCTGAGTGCAGGGGTGGCAGGTCGTGGTGGAGGATGCCCTGGTGCAGGGCACGCAGGGGCGGGCCTGGTTCGAGGCCGAGTTCGTCGGCGAGGTGCCGGCGCAGTTCGGTGTAGCGCTGAAGCGCTTCGGGGTGCCGGCCGGCGAGGTACAGGGCGCGCAGCAGCAGGGCCCAGCCGGTTTCCCGCAGGGGATGCGCCGCGGTCAACTCCTGTGCCGCGTCGAGGGCTTCGGTGATCCGCCCCTGCATGAGCAGTGCGGTGGTGCGGATCTCGCGTGCGGTCTGCCGCAGTTCTTCCAGGCGGGCTGTCTCCTGGGTGGCGAACAGGTGGTGCGCCGCGTCGGCGAACGCGGTGCCACGCCATAACTCCAGGGCGTTCCGGGCCTCTTCGACGACGCGGTCGGACCGGCCCTGGTCCATGAAAAGGCGGGCCCGGGCAAGGGACCGCTCGAAGCGTACGGTGTCACGGCTCTCGGGCGGCACCCGCAGGGCGTAGCCCAGGGGCTCGGTGACCAGCAGTTCGAACGCGGCATCCCCCCGCAGGTGCTGGGGTTCCAGGACCGCGCGCAGCTTGCTGACGTGGGCGTGCAGGGAGTTCAACGCTCCGCCCGGGGTCCGTCCCGGTTGCTGCGGCCACAGTTCCTCGCACAGCGTCCGGGGCGCGACCGCCCGGCCGTCGGCGAGCAGCAGGCGGATCAGCAGCAGACGTTGCCTGCGCCGACCCGGATCGAGGACCGCGCCCGCCCGCCGTACCACCAGCGGACCCAGCAGACCGAAGTCGAGCCCCTGACCCACAGCTGTCATCGCATCCATCCGGAAATCCCGCTCGACGGCGCCACCATCGGGGGCACACCCATGACCATGGCCCGCGGACAGGTGCGCGACCGCTCCCGCGGTGACGGAAACCGGGCGCCGGCCCACCTGGACATCCGCGCGCTTTCGTCGCGGTGGGCTGTCCGCCGAGAGGGGATGGCCGGTGCGGGTGTCCGGAGCGGCGAGGACCCCGTCGTCCCTGCCCGCATAACCGGACAGGACACTAGCAGCGGCCCACTCGCGCGATGACGGCGCGGTCGGCGCCGTGTGACGTGATGCTGCGAATGCCCTGCGCCGGACGGCTGCCTGTCCCTTCCGGACGGCTGGCTGTCCCGCCGCGACGCGGTATGAACCGGCGTGGGGTCCCTGCCGTTGTGTGACCGAACGGTTGTCGTCACGAGTGGGGAGAAGTCATGGTCACGGTCGAGGGAACGAGCACCGCGCGGTTCGAACCGGTCCGAGCAGCGCTGGCAGCGCACCTGGAGTCCGGCGAGGAACTGGGGGCGTCGATCGCCGTCGACATCGACGGAGTCATGGAAGTCGATCTGTGGGGTGGACACACCGACGCGGCGCGGACCGTCCCCTGGCGTCAGGACACGTTGGTCAGCCTGTGGTCGACCACCAAGACCCTCAGCAGTCTGGCGGCCCTCGTCCTCGTCGACCGGGGCGCACTCGATCTCCACCGCCCGGTCGCGCACTACTGGCCCGCATTCGCCGCCCAGGGCAAGCAGGACATCGAGGTGCGGCACGTCCTGGCCCACACCTCGGGGCTCTCGGGCTGGCAGCAGCCCTTCACCATGGACGACCTGTACGACTGGCCGACCGCGAGCGCCCGACTGGCAGAGCAGGCGCCCTGGTGGGAGCCGGGCAGCGCCTCGGGCTACCACGTGCAGACGCAGGGGCAGCTGATAGGAGAGCTTGTCCGGCGGGTCAGCGGCCGGACCCTGACCGAGTTCGTCGACACCGAGATCGCCAAGCCGTCACAGGCGGACGTGCAGATCGGTGCGCGGCAGGCCGACTGGCCGCGTATCGCCGAACTGGTGGCCCCGTCGCAGCTCTCCGGCGTACCCGCCGGCCTGGATCCCGAGGGGATCTTCACCAGAACGCTGCTCGGCAGCCCCGCCCGGGACGAGCACGTCGACACCCCGCAGTGGCGCCGTGCGGAACTCGGAGCCGTCAACGGACACGGCAACGCCCGGGGTATGGCCCGTGCCCTCTCAGTGATCTCGCGGCGCGGCGAGGTGAACGGCCACCGGCTCCTCTCAGCGGACACGGTGGACAAGGTTCTCGACGTGCAGGCCGACGGAGTCGACCTGTTTCTGGGTGTCCCCGTGCGCTGGGGCATCGGTTTCGCGCTGTCCGACGCGAGGACGATGCCCCACATGCCCACGGGGAGGGTCTGCTTCTGGGTCGGCCGGGGCGGATCGATCGTCATGATGGATCTCGACCGGCGCGTCACCTTCTCGTACACGATGAACCGGCTGGGCGACGGCATCCTCGGCTCGGAGCGCACCCACAGCTACCTGAGGCAGGTCTACGAAGTCCTGGACTCCACGGCCTGAGCAAGGCCTGAGCAAGGCCTGAGCACGGCCTGAGGGCGGCCCGGTCCGCCCCGCACCGCCGTGCGACGTCCGCGAACGAACAGCGCCGTACCCGCGGTGAACCGGACCGGTCCTGTGGTCGTAGGACAGGACGCAGGACACTCCACCCCGGCGCCGGGGTCGGTGGTGTTCCAGGCCCGGGTGGGGCCGCAGCCGGACAGCCGCTCTTCTTGCCGCTGCGCCGCGTCGCCCACCTCCCTCCGCTCCGCACCTGCCACTCGGCGCGGACCGCACACACCAACTCAGTTGTCCATCAAGGAACCCGGTGCTTCGTCTCTCGAACGCACCGCCCCATTTCGCCGTGGGTCCGGTCAGGGCCGACGGCCAACGAAAAAGGTCGTTCACGCATGCGCACCCCCCTTCGCAACCGCAGATCCGCCCTGCTCGCTGTCGCAGCGGCCGTAGGCCTGACCGTGGCCGCCGTCACCCTGCCCGGTGCGGCCGGTGCGGCCGGTGCGGCCGGTGCGGCCGGTGCGGCGCCCGTCCGCCCGGAACGGCCCACGATCGTGCTGGAGCACGGGGCGTTCGCCGACGCCGCGAGCTGGGACGGTGTCGTCACGCGGCTGCAGCGTGCGGGCTACCCCGTGGTGTCCGCCGCCAACCCGCTGCGCGGTCCGGCGACCGATGCCGCCTACCTGCGCAGCGTCGTCGACCACATCGACGGGCCCGTGGTCCTGGTCGGCCATTCCTACGGCGGTACCGTCATCAGCCAGGCCGCCGCGGGCCTGGAGGACAAGGTGAAGGCGCTGGTCTACATCGCCGCGTTCCTGCCCGACACCGGCGAGAGCTCGCTCGGGCTGACGAACAAGTTCCCCGGCAGCACCCTCGGCCAGGCGATTGAGTCCGTCGACTACACGCTGCCCGACGGCGGTCAGGGCGCGGACGTGTACATCCGGGCGGAGAAGTTCCGCGGTCAGTTCGCCGCCGACGTGCCGGCGGACAAGGCCAGGCTCATGGCGGCAGGACAGCGTCCGATCGCCGCCGCCGCCCTGGAGGAGAAGTCGACGAAGGCCGCCTGGAAGACGATCCCCTCCTGGTCCCTGGTGACCACACAGGACCTCAACATCCCTGCGGCCGCCCAGCGTTACATGTCGGCCCGTGCCGGAGCCCGCACCACGGTCATCGACGCGTCGCACGCGGTGCCGGTGTCCCGCCCCGACGCCGTCGCCCGCATCGTGGAGCGCGCCGCCGGCACGGTCCGCTGAGCGACACGACCGCCCCCGCCGGCCTCGGAGAACTCCGAAGCCATGCCCAGCGGGGCACTTCACCGCCGAACCCACCCGGTCACTTCACCACCCATCGCATTTCTCATCGACATCTCTCATCGAAAGGCAGCAGAACCATGGCGTTCATCACCGTAGGCCAGGAGAACTCCACCAGCATCGAGCTGTACTACGAGGACCACGGCACCGGGCAGCCGGTCGTGCTGATCCACGGCTACCCGCTCGACGGCCACTCCTGGGAGAAGCAGTCCGCCGCTCTGCTGTCGGCCGGCTATCGCGTGATCACGTACGACCGGCGCGGTTTCGGCCGCTCCAGCCGGCCCACCACCGGCTACGACTACGACACCTTCGCCGCCGACCTGAACACGGTCCTCGAAACCCTCGACCTCGACGACGTCGTCCTGGTCGGCTTCTCCATGGGAACCGGCGAGGTCGGCCGCTACCTGGGCACCTACGGCTCCGCCCGGATAGCCAAGGCCGCCTTCCTCGCCTCCCTCGAACCCTTCCTCCTCAAGACCGACGACAATCCCGGCGGTGTCGACGGCACTGTCTTCAAGGGCATCGAAGAGGCCGTCACCGCCGATCGCTACGCCTACTTCACCGCGTTCTACGAGGACTTCTACAACCTCGACGAGAACCTCGGCACCCGCATCAGCGAGGAAGCCGTCCGTAACAGCTGGAACGTCGCCGCGGGAGCCTCCGCGTACGCCTCCCTGGCGTGCGTGGCGACCTGGTCCACCGATTTCCGCGCCGACCTGCCCAAGATCGACGTCCCGGCGCTCATCCTGCACGGCACCGCCGACCGCATCCTGCCCATCGAGGCCACCGGCACCCCCTTCCACCAGGCGCTTCCGCAGTCCGACTACGTCGTCATCGACGGCGCGCCGCACGGCCTGCTGTGGACCCACGCCCGGGAAGTCACTGAGGCCCTGCTGGCCTTCCTGGCCAAGTGACCGGCGTCCGACGGCCTTCCCGCCCGGAGCGGGCTCGCGCCCCGTCACGCGGGGGAGACGAGGCCGAAACCGCTGGTTCGTGCGCGGGCCGCTCGCCGACAGGTCCGTGAACCGTGCGCACCCCGCCGCCGTTCCCACGACGGCGGGGTGCACGGACGCGCATGGAGGCCGGTCGGCACACCTAGAGCACGGCCTCGTGCACCATCCGCTTCAACTCGGGATACACCGAGAACGACGACCGCCGCCGCACCTGCGTCATGAACTGCACTGTCAGGTCACGCAGAGGATCCACCCAGAAGATGGTCGTCGCGGCCCCGGTCCAGCCGAACGTCCCCAGGGAGGACGGGGATTCCGTCACCGCGGGGTCGATGACGACGGACACCCCGAGCCCGAAACCGACGCCCACATTCCCCGGCTGCCGGTGGAACGCGCTGCCGTACGTGTGGATGTCGACACCGCCCGGCAGCTGGTTCGTGGCCATCATGTCGACGGACTCGGCGGACAGCAGCCGTACACCGTCGAGTTCACCGCGCCGCCGCAGGAACTCGGCGAACCGGTGGTAGTCCCGGGCGGTGGCGACCATCCCGCCGCTGCCGGACAGGAAGCGCGGCCGGCCGCGCACCGGGAGACCGGGCACGGGCGCGATCGAGCCGTCCTCCTGCTCCCCGTACAACTCGGCGAGCCGCTCCGCCTGTTCGGGGGTCACCTGGAAACCCGCGTCGGTCATGCCGAGCGGGCCGAGGATCCGTTCGGCGAAGAACACGTCGAGGTCCTGGCCCGAGACCACCTCGACGATCCGGCCGAGGACGTTGGTGGAGACGGAGTAGTTCCACTGGGTACCCGGCTCGAACTGCAGGGGCAGGCGCGCGTACTCCCCGATCGTCTGCGCCAGCGTGGCGCCCGGCCGTACCGAGCTCTCCAGGCCCGCGTCGCGGTAGAGCGCGTCCACCGGGTGGTCGTAGTAGAAGCCGAAGGTCAGCCCCGAGGTGTGGGTCATCAGATGCCGGACGAGGAGCGGCCGCTCCGCCGGGCGGGTCCGGACGTCGGCGCCCTCGCCGGACTCGTACACACGGGGTTCGGCGAACTCCGGGAGGTGGCGGGAGACCGGGTCGTCGAGCGACAACCGTCCTTCCTCGACCAGTATCAGCGCGGCGACGGACGTGACGGGCTTGGTCATGGAGTACACCCGCCACAGGGTGTCCGTTTCCACGGGCAGCCCTGCCGCGCGGTCGCGCGCTCCGTATGTCGTCAGATGGGCGACGCGGCCGCCGCGGGCGAGGGAGAGGAGGTAGCCGGGCAGGCGGCCCTCGTCGACCTGGAGGGCGAGGTACTCGTCCAGGCGGGCCAGGGTCTTCGGGTCGAGGCCGGCCTCGCGCGGTTCGACCTCTCGGCGCAGTCGTTCCATGGTGGTTCTCCTCCGGTGGCCCGGGTCACGGCTCGCGATCATGCTTGTCGCCTTCACGCTCCTTGTCCTCATCGTTCCGTACTGATCGCGTTCCATCCCTCGCGGGGCGGGCGGGTCGGGGCATTCGCAGGGCGAGAGGCGCACCCAGCGCGGCCACCGCGGCCAGGAGCAGCAGCGCCGGGCCGGTGCCGAGCGGCATGAGGGTGGTCGCGGCCGCCACCCCGAGCGCCGGGCCGACGTTCATCGCGGTCTGCTGGAGCCCGCCCGCCACCCCGGCCACCTCCGGCGGCGCATGCCGTACGACGACGGCGGTCGCGGTGACCATCAGCGCGCCGAAACCGGCCCCCAGCAGCAGGAACCCGCCCCCGACCAGCACCGTCGACGACCCGGGGCCGAGCCGGGACAGCGCCAGCACACCCGCGGTGAGCAGCACGGTCCCCGTGAGGGCCGTCGGGCGGGCGCCCCACCGGCGCAGCAGGACGGCCGACAGCGGCGCCCCGAGCACCATCAGCACGCCGCCGGGCAGCGCGACGAGGCTGGTGCGCAGCGGGTCCAGGCCGAGCACGTCCTGGAGGACGAAGCTGCACACGAACAACGCGCCCAGCATCGCCGCGGAGGCGGTCACCAGCACCCCGAGTGCCGCGCGCACCGGCGCCGAACCGAGTACGGCGGACGGCAGCAGCGGGTCGGGGGTACGCCGCTCGTGCCGTACGAGGGCGAGGGCGGACGCGGCGGCGATCAGCACGCCGAGCACACCGGTGGCCGTCCAGCCGTGCTCCGGCACCCCGACCAGTGTGTGCACGAGAGCGGCCAGGGTCACGCCGAGCAGCGCTGCGCCGGGCAGGTCGAGCCGGGGGTGCGGTGCCCGCGTCGTGTTCCGCGCGAGTGGGGCGCGCACCGCCAGCGCCAGCAGACCCATGATCAGCGCCGGTACGACGTTGAGGAAGAACACCGCCCGCCAGCCCAGCCGGTCGACGAGCACACCGCCGACCAGCGGACCGGCCGCCACCGCCACCCCGATGGCACTGGTCCGCAGCGCGATGGGCATGGCCAGCCGGTCGGGCGGGAAGGCGGCCCGCAGCATCCCGAGTGTGGCGGGCTGCAGCAGGGCGCCGAAGACGCCCTGGACCACCCGCAGCCCGATCACCCAGCCCACACTGGGCGCGAACCCGATGCCGGCGGAGGCCGCGCCGAACCCCAGCACACCCCAGGCGAACACCCGCCGATGCCCGAACCGGTCACCCAGCCGCCCCGCGAACACCAGCAGCCCGGCCACCGCGATCAGATATCCGGTGCTGGTCCACTGCACCTCGGTGAGCGAGGCGTCCAGGTCGCGCCGCAGGGCCGGCTGGGCGATGGTCAGCACCGTTCCGTCGAGGGCGACGAGGACGGCGCCGAGCACGCTGCTCGTGAGGGTGAGGCGGCGGTGCGACGCGGGCACGGGCCCGTGCCGGTCGACCGTGGCCTCCGTCGTCGGCGCCGTCACCGCCCCTCGCTCCCCAGGTGCGCGTCCAGCGCGGTGTGGAGCAGGGGTGCGAAGTCGTCGGCCCCCGTGGTGAGTTGGAGGCTGCCCCACGTCCACAGCTGCGCGATGCCGTAGAGGTTCGCCAGCAGCGCGCCCGCGACGAGCCGCGCGTCGGCGTCGGGCCGGGCCCGCCCGACGAGCTCCACCAGCAGCGCGAAGATCGGGAGACTGGCGTCCCGAAGGCCCAACTCGTTGCTCTCCAACAGATCGTGACGGAACATCAGCTCGTGCATGCCCCGGTTGGTCAGCGCGAAGTCCAGGTACACGCGCCCCAGCGTCGCGATCTGCTCCCGCGGACCCGCCGTGCCGTCCCCGAGCGCCGCGAGCCCCCGGCCCGCCAACTCCTCGAACCCCCGGCGTGCGATGGCCGACAGCAGCTCCAAGTGCGTGGGGAAGTAGCGGCGCGGGGCCCCGTGCGACACCCCGGCCCGCCGTGCGATCTCCCGCAGCGACAGGGCCTGCACGCCCTCCGCCGTCACCAACTCGACCCCGACGTCGACCAGTCGGGACCGCAGCCCCGTGTTCCGTTCTTCCATAGACACTGTCTACCAGGAGGTAGTAGACAGTGTCTACCGCGATATTGGGTTGCCCGTCGGCGCGGACGGTGGATGCAATGACCCGCATGATCACAGGCGAGCCCGGCCCGGACCGGCACACGGACGACACCGGCGGACCGATCCTGATCGGCGCCCTCGCCCCCTTGACCCGGCCCGGCTGGGCCGAGGCGGGCCGGCACCTTGTCGCCGGTCTCGACCTGGGCGTGGCGGAGGTGAACGACGCCGGCGGTGTCGCCGGGCGGCCGCTCCAACTGGTGGTCAGGGACACCGCCGCCGACCCGCTGCGGGCCTCGGCGGCCGTGGACGAACTGGCACACCTCGGGGTGGCCGCCCTGGTCGGGGAGTACCACAGCGTCGTCGCCCGCGCGGTCGCAGGCCGGGCCGACGCCCTCGGCCTTCCGTACCTCTGCTCCTCCGCGGTCCTCGACGCCCTCACCGACCAGCCGACGGACCGGGTCGCGCGTCTCTCGCCGCCGCAGTCCCGGGGCTGGCGGATCTACGCGGACCACCTCCTCGGCGCGGGCCACAGCCGTATCGCCGTGGTCACCCAGCCGAGCGTCTACTGGACGGCCGGGACCCGCATCCTGCGGGACCACCTCGCCGCGTACGGCGGCACCGTCGACGAGATCGACAGCGGCGCGCTCACCCCCGCCGGTGTGTGCGACGCGCTCGCCGACCAGCGCGCGACGGCCCTGCTCCTGCTGGTCGGCCATCCCCACCCGGCGGTGCCGATCGTCCGGGCCGTCCGCCGTGACCGCCGGCTCGCCGAGGTGTTGATCGGCGCTCCGGCCGGGCAGCCGGAGCTCGCCAGTTGGGTGACCTCACTGGGGGACGACGGTGCCGGAGTGCCGTTCCTGAGCTACGACCTCGACCGGGTCGGTCCCCTCGGCTCACGGGTCGGGACGGCCCTCAGCGATCGGCTGGGCGAAGCGCCCTCCTTCGTCGCCTTCGAGGGCTACGACACGGTCGCGGTCCTCGCCGAGGCCATGCGCTCGTACGGCACGGACCGGGCGAGCGTCGCCGCGTCCTGGCCGCACGTCACGGTCGAGGGAACGCGCGGCCGGATCAGCTTCTCCCGGGTACCGGGCGTCGGTGTGTGGCAGTGGGCCGAGGCGCCGGTCCAGGTCGTCGACCGGGATCCGGCGGCACCGCATCGTCTGCGGGTCCTGCACCGCGGCTGAGCCCGCCGCCGACCGGCGTCGGTCGGCCGGCACCGCCGGGCACCTCAGCCGGAGGTCTCCGCGCGTTCGAGCATGCACAGTCTCTTCTCGTCGGGGTCGCCGATGTACGTCCACAGGTCGGGGTTCTTCTTCGTGCCTCGCGTCTCGTACTCGCCCCATACCCCGCCCGGTGTGAAGGTGAGGCGGACCGTCGAGACGGGGTCGTCCGTGCCGACGCCGTTGCGGGTGTCCCGTTCCCAGGTGCCCGTGCCGGGGTTCGGGGCGACGACGTCGTCGAAGCCGTGGTCGTCGTTGTCGTCGAAGTCGCCGCAGATCTCGGTCGAGGTGAACGTCCCGTCCTCCTTCAGCACCAGACGCCCGCCCCCCTCGTCCACCCACGTGCCCGTGATCTCGGCCGTGCTCATGGTCAGGGGCTTGCCGCCGGGTACGGGGAGCGCGAGACCACTCAGGATCACCAGCCCGAAGGAGATACCGATCCCGAGCAGGAACAGCACGCCGCACCCCGCCGCGCCGGCGACCGGGACGAGCAGGGCGATCCGCCAGCGCCGTCGGCTCGTCTCGGCCGGAGGCCATCCCTGCCAGGGAGGCGGGGTGGCTCTGTAAGGGTCCTCGCCGCGCTGCACGTCATCCCCCCGGTACGGCGCCGCATGGTCGCGGCGGTGCGATCATCATCCCCGCTGGGCTGCGCGTGCCCTCGCCCGGGGGCGCACTCGCGCCGTGCGGGAGCCCCCGGCGCCCACGCGGGAGTCCCCGGGCACCCGTGAGGGCGCCCGGGGACTCGGGGCGGGACCGGGGCGTGGCTCAGGCCGCGACGCGCTCCCGGTCGTTCTTCTCGTGCGGCGTGCGGGTGCCGAGGAGTTCGGTCGGGATCTTGTGCGTCTCGCGGGCGGTGAGGGCGGCGAGGACCGGCGGGACGCACAGGGCGGCGGTGAAGAGGGCCACGGCGAACCAGTCGTCGCCGTCCGGACCGGCGATCTGCGCGGCGAAGGTGACGGCGAAACCGGCGACGGCGAAGCCGATCTGGGTGCCGATGGCCATGCCGGACAGCCGGACCCGGGTGGAGAACATCTCGCCGTAGAAGGAGGGCCAGATGCCGTTCGCGGCGCTGTAGACGACACCGAAGGTGACGATGCCGAGGACCAGGACCAGCGGGTAGGCGCCGGTGGAGATCGCCCACAGATAGACGAACATCATCACCGCACTGCCGGCCGCGCCGATCAGGAACACCGGGCGACGGCCGATGCGGTCGGAGAGGGTGGCCCACAGCGGGATCGCGGCGAGCGCGACCAGGTTGGCGAGCGCGCCCACCCACAGCATCGACGAACGGGACAGGCCGACCGACTCGCTCGTGCCGTACGCCAGCGCCCACACGGTGAAGATCGTGGAGACCGAGGCGACCAGCGCGCCCGCGATCACCCGGAGCACGTCCGCCCAGTGCTCGCGCAGCAGGATCGCCAGCGGCAGCTTGGCGACGCCCTCGGACTCGGTCTGCTGGGTGAAGGCGGGGGTCTCGTCCAGGGTGCGGCGGATGACGTAGCCGACGACGGCGACGGCGATGCTCATCCAGAACGGGACGCGCCAGCCCCAGGAGAGCAGCTGGTCCTCGGGGAGCGCGGCGATCGGGATGAAGACCAGGGTGGCGAGGAGCTGCCCGCCCTGGGTGCCGCTCAGGGTGAAGCTGGTGAAGAAGCCGCGGCGCTCCGACGGCGCGTGTTCCAGCGTCATCGAGTTCGCGCTGGCCTGCTCACCGGCCGCCGATATGCCTTGCAGGACGCGGCAGATCACCAGCAGGACGGGGGCGAGGGTGCCGACCTGGTCGCGGGTGGGCAGGCAGCCGATCAGGAACGTCGACAGGCCCATCAGGATCAGTGTGAAGACCATGATCTTCTTGCGGCCCACGCGGTCGCCGTAGTGCCCGAGGAACAGCGCGCCGATCGGCCGCGCCGCGTACGCGACACCGAACGTGGCCAGCGAGAGCAGGGTCGCGGTGGCCGGGTCGGACTCGTCGAAGAAGACCGTCGGGAAGATCAGGGCGGCGGCGCTGCCGTAGATGAAGAAGTCGTAGTACTCCAGGGCGCTGCCGATCCAGGCGGCCGTGGCGGCCTTCTTGGGCTGGCCGGGAGGTGCGGCGGGGACGGACACGGCGTGGCTCCTTCGAGGGATCTCCCCCATGAGAGGGGGGTGAAGCGGAGGAAGGCAAGGCGAGGCGGGGCGAATCACAGCGGGGGGAGGAGCCGGCCCCTGGGGTGACGGGGCGGCCGTGCCGGGTGCTACCCGGCTAATTAACGCACTGGATAGTTAGTAGCGGTTGGCTACGGATGTTGCGCCGACGTTTCCCGGGTGTCAAGAGGTGGCGCCGGAGGATCTTCCGGCCGAGACCCGACCGAGACCGTGCGCCCTGCCCGTGCGCCCCGCCCCGCGGGCCTCAGTCCGCCGCGCGGTCCGCCGTCAGGTAGGCGATCACCATGTCGCCGAGCATCTGGCGGTAGTGGTCGCGGCGTCCGGCGTCGATCAGGTCGCGGCCGAAGAGGGCGCCGAAGGTGTGCCGGTTGGCGACCCGGAAGAAGCAGAACGCGCTGATCATCGCGTGCAGGTCGACGGCGTCGACGTCGGCGGTGAACAGCCCCGACTCCTGGCCCGACTCCAGGATCCGGCGGATCACGTCCAGCGCCGGCGAGCCGATCTTGGCGAGCATCTCGGAGGAGGCGATGTGCTCGGCCTCGTGGATGTTCTCGATGCTGACCAGGCGGATGAAGTCGGGGTGCGCCTCATGGTGGTCGAACGTCACCTCGGCGAGCCTGCGGATGGCCGCCACCGGGTCCAGGTGCTCGACGTCCAGCTCCTGTTCCTGCTGCCGGATCACCGAGTACGCCCGCTCCAGCACGGCGGTGAACAGTTGCTCCTTGCCGCCGAAGTAGTAGTAGATCATCCGCTTGGTGGTGCGGGTGCGGGCGGCGATCTCGTCGACCCGGGCCCCGGCGAACCCCGAACGGGCGAACTCCGTGGTCGCGACGGAGAGGATCTCGGCCTTGGTGCGGGCGGCGTCACGGATGCGCCCGTTCGGTCGTGCCGGTTCTTCGACGCTGGTCATCGGGTTCCTTCGGGCGAGTGCGGCCGGTGCCCGTGATTCTAGGAGCTGCGACGACGGTCTTCCCTCGGGAGGGAGCGGCTGCTATTACTAACGTACTAGTTCGTACATTAGATCTCGCGGGAGGGCCGCCGTGGCCAAGGACTCGTATCTCGTCGGCCTCATCGGGTCCGGCATCGGGCCGTCCCTCAGTCCCGCCCTGCACGAGCGGGAGGCCGACCGGCAGGGCCTGCGCTATCTGTACCGGCTGATCGACGTCGACGACCTCGGCGTCGGGCCGGAGGCGGTGGGGGACCTGGTGCGCGCCGCCCGTGACCTGGGCTTCGACGGGCTGAACATCACCCACCCGTGCAAGCAACTGGTCATCGAGCACCTCGACGGGCTCGCCCCGCAGGCCGCCGCGCTCGGCGCGGTCAACACGGTCGTCTTCGAGGACGGCCGCGCCGTCGGGCACAACACGGACGTCACCGGCTTCGCCGCGTCCTTCGCGCGCGGGCTGCCCGACGTCCCGCTGGAGAAGGTGGTCCAGCTGGGCGCCGGTGGCGCGGGCGCGGCGGTCGCCCACGCCACGCTCACGCTCGGCGCGGAGCACGTCACCGTCGTCGACGCGATGCCCGAGCGGGCGACCGACCTCGCCACCTCCCTCAACCGCCACTTCGGCCCGGGTCGGGCCGCCGCGGCGACGCCGGACGCGCTGCCGGTGCTGCTGGGGGCGGCCGACGGGGTCGTCCACGCGACGCCGACGGGGATGGCCGCCCACCCCGGGCTGCCGTTCGCTGCGGAGCTGCTGCGTCCCGGGCTGTGGGTGGCGGAGGTGGTGTACCGGCCGTTGGAGACCGAGCTGTTGCGGGTCGCGCGGGGGCTGGGCTGCGCCACGCTGGACGGGGGTGGGATGGCGGTGTTCCAGGCGGCCGACGCGTTTCGGTTGTTCACCGGGTGCGAGCCGGACACTTCGCGGATGTTGGCGGACATCGGTGAGTTGGCCGGGGTCGCCGGAGCGCGTAACTAAGCGCCGCGACGGCCGGTCCGGTGTGTCGGCCGCGGGTCCCGTCGTGGCTGGTCGCGCAGTTCCCCGCGCCCCTTACAGGGGCGTGACCTTGTTGCAAGGAGTTGCCCATGCGTACATCCATCGCCACCGTCTCCCTCAGTGGGTCGCTCACCGAGAAGCTCGCCGCTGCCGCGCGGGCCGGGTTCGACGGGGTGGAGATCTTCGAGAACGATCTGCTGGCCAGTCCGCTCACGCCGGAGGAGGTGCGGGCCCGCTGTGCGGATCTCGGGCTGAGCATCGATCTCTACCAGCCGATGCGGGACATCGAGGCCGTGCCGCCGGAGGTGTTCGCGGGGAACCTGCGGCGGGCCCGGCACAAGTTCGAGCTGATGGGGCGGCTCGGCTGCGACACCGTCCTCGTCTGTTCCAGCGTCCATCCGCTCGCCGAGGACGACGACGCGCTCGCCGCGTACCATCTGCGCCAACTGGCGGCGCTCGCCGAGGAGTTCGGCATCCGGGTCGCCTACGAGGCGTTGGCGTGGGGCCGGCACGTGAGTACGTACGACCACGCGTGGCGCATCGTGGAGGCGGCCGACCACCCCGCGCTCGGGACCTGCCTGGACAGCTTCCACATCCTGGCCCGGGGCTCCGATCCCAAGGGCATCGAGGACATCCCGGGTGAGAAGATCTTCTTCCTCCAGCTCGCCGACGCCCCGCTGATGGCGATGGACGTACTGCAGTGGAGCCGCCACTACCGCTGTTTCCCCGGGCAGGGCGGCCTCGACGTCACCGGGCTGGTCCGACATGTGCGGGCGGCCGGATACGACGGGCCGTTGTCGCTGGAGGTCTTCAACGACGTCTTCCGGCAGGCCGAGGCGGGCCCCACCGCCGTGGACGCCCACCGTTCGCTGCTGATGCTCCAGGAGGCGGCCGGTATCGCCGCGCTGCCGGAGCGGGTGGTGCCCACCGGCGTCGCCTTCGCCGAACTGGTCACCCCCGACGCCGAACCCGTGGCCGCGCTGCTCGGCGCGCTCGGCTTCGCCCGCACGGCACGCCACCGCAGCAAGCCGGTCGACCTGTGGCAGCAGGGCGAGGCACGGGTGCTGGTCAACACCGGCCCGGCCGCCCGGCGCGACGGCACCCAACTCGCTGCCGTCGGACTCGAATCGCCTGACCCGGCCGGCGCCGCCCGCCGCGCCGAGGCCCTGCTCGCGCCGGTGCTGCCGCGCCGCCGGGCCGCCGAGGACGCGCCGCTCGACGCGGTCGCCGCGCCCGACGGCACCGAACTCTTCTTCTGTGCCACGGACCGCCCCGGACTCCCCAGCTGGACCGGGGACTTCCGTCCCGTGGCACACCCCGAGCCCGCGCGTCACGTCCGTCGCGTCGACCATCTCGCCCTCACCCAGCCCTGGCACCAGTTCGACGAGGCGGCCCTCTTCCACCGCACGGTGCTCGGCCTCCACGCCAGCGACAGCATCGACGTCGCCGACCCGTACGGCCTGTTCCGCAGCCGTCCGGTGACCAACGACGACGGCAGCGTCCGGATCGCCCTCAGCGTCGGCCCCGCCCCGACCGACGAGGCGGCCCGCGCCCAGCACATCGCCCTCACCACGGACGACGTCGTCGCCGCGGCCCGCGCCTTCCGCGCGGCCGGGGGCCGGCTGCTGGCCGTCCCCGCGAACTACCACGACGACCTGGCCGCGCGGTTCGAGTTCGCCGACGGCGAGCTGGAGACGTACCGGGAACTCGGCATCCTCTACGACCGCGACGCGGACGGAGCGTTCCGCCACTGCTACACCGAGACCGTCGGCCGCGTCTTCTTGGAACTCGTCCAGCGCGACGCCGGGTACCAGGGCTACGGCGCGCAGAACGCGCCCGTGCGCCTCGCCGCCCAGCACGTGCGACGACCGGTCGGATGAGGGGAACGGACGGGGAGCCGGAGGCTACTGGCGGCTGACCGTGCGGGTCACCCCCGTGACGACCGTCGTCGCCAGGATCCAGCCGGTGATGACGAGGACGTACGACAGCCACTGCGACCAGCCCTCGGGCGCGTAGGCCCGCTCCTGCCCGAAGTCGATGATCGGCAGGAGCAGGTCGAGGGTGTAGAAGACCGGGTTGAACTCCGGTGCCTCGTCCGCCTTGAGCGGGCTGGGCGCGCGCACCGCGTACGCCACCGAACCCACCGCCATCAGCGACAGCAGCCAGATCGCCGCGCGCAGCGGACGGAAGCCGTAGCCGACGGTGGCGTCCTGGGCGTACCCCCAGAGCTGCCCGTGCCAGCGGAGCGTGGCGCGATGCCGGCGCTGCTTGGCGAGCTGGACACGCCGGGCGGCGTCGTCGTCGCCGATCCTGCGGTACGCGGCGGTCAACTGCTCGTAGGAGTAAGGCAGATACCCCTCCCCGTCCCGCTCCAGCATCGGCAGCCGCCGCTCGGCGGGCACGTGCGGGATCAGGGAGGTGTAGGTGAGGCTGTTCAGGAGGACCTGGTCCGGCAGCTTGTCCGGCTCCACGAACAGCACCTCTATCTGGGCGCGGCGCAGATTCAGGACGCCCTCCACCGGCGGGCCCTCGCGCAGCCACAGTTCGCTGATGACACTGCTGCTCACCCGCAGCGCCGTGCCGCCGGGGTTGGACAACCGGGCGTAGGACAGCTCCAGCCAGCCGCCCACGCGTGCCCCACGCAGCTCGACCTGTCCACGCACGTCCGCGTGGCGCAGGACGACATCGGACTCGGTGGCGAGGGTCTCCGCGCCGAGGGCGGTGCCGCCGGGCCGGTGCAGCCGGGCGCGCCGCAGGTCGACCTTGCCGGCGACATGGGCGCCGCCGAGCCGGACCTCACCGTCCGCGCGCATCCCGGGAGCGCACAACTCCTCCCCGATCTCGGCCTGGTTGAGTCGCAGCGCGGGCTCCCCGTCCGAGGCGGTGAACTCGGCGCGCTCCATGAACAGGGTCCCGGAGATCTGCGCCCCGGTGAGCTTCACCGGCCCCCGGAACCGGCACCCCGTCAGCCGCAGCCCGCCGTCGACGCGCGCCCGCGCCGAACGCAGGCCCGGCAGCGTGGACTTGGACAGATTCAGATAGTTGAAGTGCGCGCCCGAGAAGTCGGGGACCTCGTCGAAGTGACAGCCGCTCAGCCGTACGACGCTCTCGACCGTCGCGTACTTCAGTTCCAGCCGGCCGGTGATCCGGGCACCCTCGATCTTGAGGGCGGCGACCTCGCCCTCCTCCTGGGGAGCGGTCAGCAGCAACGCCCGCAACACCCGTGCCCGGACGGTCCGTTCGGGACCCCAGTCGGTGCCGTCGGCGATGACCCCCTCCTCGACGGTGGTGAGGTCCCCGGCCGCGAAGTCCACCGCCGCGCCGAGCGGAAAGGCGTCCCACACCCGCCGCTCGGCCGCCGTCAGATCGTTGATCATCATCAACGGGAATCTCACCCGCGATGCTTGTACCTGTCAACCACGCCTAGTGGCCCCAGGCTCCGGCATGCGCGCGGTGCGCGTCCGTGAGGCCGTTCGTGAAGAACCGCTCGTAGTACTCGTTCTCCACGTGGTGGACCTGGAGCCACACGCCCGGGACATGGATCGCGTCCGTGTGGGCCGGGAAGCGGCCGTGCGTGCGGAGGATGTACTCGCAGATGTCCCGGGCGCACTCGACCACCCGCTCCTCGTACTCACTGGCCTCGGTGAGATAGCGCTGCCCGTAGTCCTCCCGGTAGATCCGGGCGAAGACGTCCCGGTCGGTGTAGACGCCGCCGCGGCCGAACTTCTCCCGGACGATTCCCTCCACCGCCTCCGACATGCTCCCGACAACCGGCGGGCACGCGGCGGCGATCAGCGGGGCGCCGCCGTCGGGGGAGGGGAGCCGGACCGGGTGCGAGCGGACCTTCGCGTACTTCGGCAGCGGGATGTGCCAGCGCCAGATGTCGGCCGGACGCCAGCGCGGGGTGACGAAGTCGAAACCGAGCATCCTGCCGTACGCCCGGGAGAACTTCGGGTCGCCGAGGGCGATCTGCGGATTGATGGTGGCGTGGATCCAGGCGCCCAGACCCATCGCCTCGGCCGTGAGCATCAGGTTCTGCAGCAGCAGATCCGCCTCGATCTGGGTGCGCATGGGGCCGAGGGCGCCGAGCGGCAGCTTCAGGTCCCCGTTGAGAAACCCGTTCCGCACCCACTTGCGCACCCCGGCGGCGCGGTAGAAGTTGCGGTCGTCCACGAGGGTCGGACGGGCCCCGTCCGGCTGGGTGAGCAGATACATCAGCGCGTTCACGTACTGGTGGGAGAGGTCGACCACCGGGAACAGCAGCGTCGTTCCGGGCAGGTTGGACAGGAAGCGGTTGGAGTCCAGGTACGCAGGGAAGTCCCGCTTGTCCGGTGCGACGTCGAGGCGGTGGTCCAGGACCTTCACCTTCGCCTCGCGTGCCCGCGCCATCAGCGTCTCGGCGTCGAACGGCTCGTCCGGTGCCGGTGCGAGCCTGCGCAGGAAGTAGGTACCCGAGTCGTTGACGAGGAAGAAGTGGGTGCCCTGCGCGTTGTCCGGGCTGCCCGCCGTACGGCCCGCCATCGTCAGATTCGGCTTGGACATGATGGGGGTGCCGTCGTTCGGGTCCTCGAAGGGCCGGTCGGGCATGGTGAGGCCGGTGGTGCCGGTGATCGCGATCAGCACCGCCTCCTCCAGCTCGGTCAGGGGCTGCGCCGCGTTGCGGGAGGTGTAGGTCATGGTCCCGGCGGACACCCTGGCCCCCCGGCTCACGCGGTGGGTGCGGCGGCGCCACACGGTCCGCAGCAGCGGACGGTCGAAGAGGTCGGCGAGCCCCGGGTGGGTGGCGCCCGTGGTCGTGCCGGGCTCTTCCCGGAGCGCGAGCTGTTCGCCCGCCCCGGGTATCGCGGAGAGCTCCGGGTTTCCGGGCAGCTCGGAGTGGTTGTCGGTGAACGTCATGCGTGTTTCCCCCGTTGTGGATCGGACCCGGGGCGTCACGCCACCCCGGGCCGTCGTGTCACGGCGTCATGCTGAACCGCCGTCGCTCGTACCGCTGTTGCTCGTACCGCCGTCGCTCGTACCGCCGTCGCCCGTGCCGGTGTCGCTCGTACCGGTGTTGCCCGTCGTGGGCACCGTCCGCCACGGCGCGAAGGCGCTCGCGTCGCGGGGCAGGAGCGGTGCCAGCTCCGGGCAGTGGCGCTGGAGCACCGTGTTCATGCCGCCCTGCTCGACCCAGTCGATGCCGAGCGGTGTGTAGACCTCCGGCCGGTAGTCGACCGTCAGGAACCGGTCGCTCTGCAGCCGCCGGCTGGCCATCAGGACGAAGATCCGGAAGGCGGTGTCGCTGAAGCCGAAGCCCTCCGGCGGGTTCTCCGCGAACAGCCCGACCACGGTGTCGATCTCGTCGACGTCCCGGTAGACGTCCTTGAGCCGGGCCAGCGTCTCGGGGTTCCCGGTCAGCTCCTCGAAGGAACGGATCCGCCCCCGGTGCAGCCCGGCCCGGAAGTCGTTGTAGCGCGGCACCCCCCGCCGGCGTGTCCGGACCAGGTCGACGACCGACAGATCGATGATCTCCCCGTCCCGCTCGAAACGCTGGAGCGAGCGCGGGAAGTTGTGCAGGGTGATCGCGCCGGGGTGGGCGATGCCGAACGAATACAGCGCGTTCGCGAGGCCCGTCTTGCGGATCTGCGCCTCGGCCGCCCCGCCCTGGATGTCGAGGAAGCCCACCGTCTCCAGCCGCCGCCCGAACTGGTGCTCCCGCAGCTCGAATTCGTCCGGGATCAGCGGATGCATGCGGTAGACGGTGGTGAAGTCCTCCGTCAGCGAGTACGGCGCCGTGTGGTGGTCCGGCAGCGTCTTCGGGATGCCGGTCAGCGAGTGCGCCTCGAACAGCCACAGCCCCAGCTGGTTGAGCCAGTTCCTCGGCGGGCCCGACCAGTTGGTGCGCAGCGCCAGGTCGATCGCCTCGGTGTTCAGGATCGCCGGCGTCCATTCCACGGTGTGGATCTTCGCGATCAGCGCGGACACCACGAGCCGAGCCGTCTGGTAGACCTTCTCCTCGCTCATCGACGGGTACTCCGCGCGCAGCGCGTCGCAGACCGCGTTGTGCTCCCGCGCGAAGAGGGTGTGCATCGCGCTGAGCCCCATCCACCAGCTCTCGTTGAAGCCGGTGAGTGGGACGCCGTTCGTCCCGCCCGGCAGATGGCCGTCCTCCAGGCGGAGTTTCGCGCCCCCGTCCGGCTCGCGCAGGAACCGCGCGGTGCGCTCGTTCTCGCCGTACACCTCGGAGCCGTCCCACCAGTGCGAGGCGGAGTTGGCGAACAGGATCGGCGGGCGGCCGGGCACCTCCAGGCCCTCGTTCTCGGCGAACCGCATCACCCGCTCGGTCGGCCCGCCCGGCACGTTCTGCCAGTGCCCGTCGAAGCCGGGCGGCAGTGGCACCTCGACACTGCGGTCGCCGGTCCTGTACCGCCGGTGGTTCACCCAGTCGTGCACCTGGAACTGGATCCACGCCGCCGCCAGCACATTGAGCGAGGTCGCCGGCACAAAGCTCTCCCGGTACAGCAGTTGCCTGCTGACCGTCACCGGATTCGGTGTGTCGAAGGTGTCCGGCCGGTAGTCAGGCTTCAGATTCCGCCCGAAGGCGGCCCCCACCGCGCCCATCGCCGGCTCCGACAGATCGTTGTACGTCCCGTCGTACGACCGCTCCGTGCGCAGCCTCTCCGGGACCGGCTCCGGCACGGGCTGGGCCTTCGGCGGGGCCTCGCGGACCTCGGTGTCGATCAGGTTCAGCCGGCGCAGCGCCCTCCTCAGGAACACCAGGTTCAGCAGGCTCAGGGACAACGGCAGCCGGTGCCACGGCACGGCACGGTTCAGCAGCCCGAGGGCGGGGCCCACGAGACGGCCGAGCAGCTTGTTGCGCAAGGGTTCCGCGGTGACGAAGCGCTCCCCGAGACGGTGTGCACCACTCGCCCGGTACGCGGCCTTGCGCGCGCGGTTGATATTGCCCAATGGCCGGAAATCATCGGTCGTGTACCAGGGGTTGAAGGTCAGGTCCTCGATCCGTCGCGCCGCCGCCCGCGCCTCGGCCCCGTCCAACTCCTGTGCGGGGATCGTGAGCCGGGCGATCGGCACCGCCGGCGCCACCGCGTCCTTCCACTCCACCGCCGCGTCCTCGACCGGTGTGCGCCGCTCGTCGACGTACCGCTGCACACACAGGTCGAACGCCACGTCCGCCTGCCCGAGCCGGCGTGTCAGCTCCCGGTGCAAAAAGTCCGGGTCCCGGCGATCGGGCGCGGCCGCCGCCGGTGTACCGGGCGCGGGCCGCAACAGGTACCGCACCGGCCCGGCCTCGCCCCACAGAATCGCGCCCCGGCTCCAATAGGTCTCGGTGGCAAGTGAGTTGACGGGCCGTCGGGTCGCAGCCGTCACATTGCGCCGCATCCGTGCCGCCGCCTTGAGCCCCACCGCCAACGGCAGCTTCAGGAACAGCCCGAACGCCTTCCGCAACGGAGTGCGTGCCCCCGCCATCGCCTTGGCGAACGCCACGAACTCCCGGGCGTCGCGCGCGTGCGACACCGGGAAACTGGTCGCCAGCAGGTCGTGGCTCACCCCCTCCGACACCCGCACCCGCACCGCCGCGCCCCGCAGATCCGGCGAACCGTCCCCCTGCCGGATCCCGCTCGCGTTGGACAGCCGGACGGTCGCCGGATAGTCGGCGCCCGGCTGCGCGAAACCGATCCGCAACGCCACCGGCAGATCGTCGTGGAACCGCAGCCGGGCGTTCTCCACCCCCAGCGGAGCCTTCGCGTGGAACGCCCGTGCGATCCCTCCGCCCCCGGCCCGCCGGTTCCTGACCTGGACCTCCATCAGCTCCCGGGCCAACCGCTCGAACACGAGCCGCTCGGCCTCGGGGCTGCCCCCGTCGTAGCGCTCGTACCGCTGATCGCGCCGCCCTGTCTCTGCCATCGCCGTTTCCCCCTACGGACGCGCCGCGTACGCACGCGCGCTCATGCGCACGCCGTGCATACGGGACAGGGGCCGCACGCTACCGGTGGAGGCGTTCCGGTCACAGCGACAGTTCACGCCATGTACACATCTGTCGACAATGCTCGAAAACGTCCGGTTCCCCCGCACCCGAGGGGCGCGGGGGAACCGTCCGACCGGAGCTGCCGCTACTTCTCCGTCGCCTCGACCGCGTGGCCGCCGAACTGGTTCCGCAGTGCGGCGATCATCTTCATCTGGGGGGAGTCGTCCTGGCGCGAGGCGAACCGGGTGAACAGCGACGCGGTGATCGCCGGCAGCGGCACCGCGTGGTCGATGGCGGCCTCGACGGTCCACCGGCCCTCACCGGAATCCTCGGCGTAGCCGCGCAGCTTCTGCAGGTGCTCGTCCTCGTCGAGGGCGTTGACGGCGAGGTCCAGCAGCCACGAGCGGACCACGGTCCCCTCCTGCCAGGAGCGGAAGACCTCGCGGACGCTGTCGACCGACTCGACCTTCTCCAGCAGCTCCCAGCCCTCGGCGTACGCCTGCATCATGGCGTACTCGATGCCGTTGTGGACCATCTTGGAGAAGTGGCCGGCACCGACCTTGCCGGCGTGGACATAGCCGTAGGGCCCCTCCGGCTTGAGCGCCTCGAAGATCGGCTGGAGCCGCTCGACATGCTCCTCGTCGCCGCCGACCATCAGGGCGTAGCCGTTCTGCAGACCCCACACACCCCCGGAGACACCCGCGTCGACGAAGCCGATGCCCTTGGCGCCCAGCTCGGCGGCGTGCTTCTCGTCGTCCGTCCAGCGGGAGTTGCCGCCGTCGACGACCGTGTCGCCCGGCGACAGCAGCTCCGCCAGCTCGTCGATGACGGACTGGGTGGCACCGCCCGCCGGGACCATCGTCCACACGACACGCGGCCCGTCGAGGCGCTCGACCAGTTCGGCGAGGCTGCCCACGTCGGACACCTCGGGGTTGCGGTCGTAGCCGACGACGGTGTGGCCGGCGCGGCGGATCCGCTCGCGCATGTTGCCGCCCATCTTGCCGAGACCGATGAGACCCAGCTGCATCGTTGCCATGTCAGTTCACCTGTTCCATACGAGAGTCGAGCAGAGGCGTGTCAGTCATCGGCGGCGGTCTGCCCGTCGCCCCCGCCGCCGCGCAGGGCGACGGCGTACATCTCGTCGGCGTCGAGGCGGCGCAGCTCCTCGGCGATCAACTCGGAGGTGGCGCGCACCTTCAGGGCGAGGGTGCGGGACGGCTGGCCGGGCAGCGTGAGCGTGGCGAGCGGGCCCTCGGGGCGGTCGATGACGACCTCGCCCTTCGCGGTGCCGAGCCGCACACCCGTGACGACCGGTCCGGCAGTCAGGACGCGCTCGACGGACACGCCCAGGCGGGCCTCCAGCCAGCGGGCCAGCAGCTCGGCGCTGGGGTTGTCCGCCTCGCTCTCCACGGCGGCCGATGTGATGGTCTCCTTGGCCTGGTCGAGGGCGGCCGCGAGCATGGAGCGCCACGGCGTGAGCCGCGTCCAGGCGAGGTCGGTGTCGCCGGGGGTGTACGACGTGACCCGCTGTTCGAGCGCGGCGAGCGGGGTCTCCACGGCGTACATGTCGGTGATCCGGCGCTGGGCGAGCGCGCCCAGCGGGTCCTTCGCCGGGTTCCGCGGCGCGTCCACCGGCCACCACACCACCACCGGCGCGTCCGGCAGCAGCAGCGGCAGGACCACGGAGTCGGCGTGGTCGGACACCTCGCCGTAGGTCCGCAGCACGACCGTCTCGCCGGTGCCCGCGTCGGCGCCGACCCGCACCTCGGCGTCCAGGTGCGACTTGGTGCGGTCCTTCGGGGTGCGGGCGTGCCGCTTGATGACGACCAGGGTGCGCGAGGGGTGCTCGTGCGAGGCCTCCTCGGCGGCCTTGATCGAGTCGTACGCGTTCTCCTCGTCCGTCACGATGACCATCGTGAGGACCATGCCCACGGCGGGCGTGCCGATGGCCCGGCGGCCCTGCACCAGGGCCTTGTTGATCTTGCTTGCCGTGGTGTCAGTCAGGTCGATCTTCATGGCCTGCGCCAGCTCCGTCCGTCTTGTGCGAGCATCTCGTCCGCTTCCGCGGGCCCCCAACCGCCCGAGGCGTACTGCGCGGGCCTGCCGTGCTTGGCCCAGTACTCCTCGATCGGGTCGAGGATCTTCCAGGACTCCTCCACCTCCTGGTGGCGGGGGAAGAGGTTGGCGTCGCCGAGCAGCACATCAAGGATCAGCCGTTCGTACGCCTCCGGGCTGGACTCCGTGAACGACTCGCCGTACGCGAAGTCCATCGTGACGTCCCGGATCTCCATCGAGGTACCCGGCACCTTCGAACCGAAGCGCACGGTCATCCCCTCGTCCGGTTGCACCCGGATGACGATCGCGTTCTGCCCCAGCTCCTCGGTGGCCGTGGAGTCGAAGGGCGAGTGCGGGGCGCGCTGGAAGACGACCGCGATCTCGGTGACCCGGCGGCCGAGCCGCTTGCCGGTGCGCAGGTAGAAGGGGACGCCCGCCCAACGGCGGTTGTCGATGCCCAGCTTGACCGCCGCGTAGGTGTCGGTGGTGGAGGACGGGTCGATGCCCTCCTCCTCCAGATAGCCGAGCACCTGCTCGCCGCCCTGCCAGCCGCCCGCGTACTGGCCGCGCACGGTGTGCCGGCCCAGGTCCTCCGGCAGCCGCACGGCCTTGAGCGCCTTCAGCTTCTCGGTCAGCAGCGACTCGGCGTCGAAGGCCGCCGGTTCCTCCATGGCGGTCAGGGCCAGCAGCTGGAGCAGGTGGTTCTGGATGACGTCGCGGGCCGAGCCGATGCCGTCGTAGTACCCGGCGCGACCGCCGATGCCGATGTCCTCGGCCATGGTGATCTGTACGTGGTCGACGTAACTCCGGTTCCAGATGGGCTCGTACATCTGGTTGGCGAAGCGGAGCGCCAGGATGTTCTGGACGGTCTCCTTGCCGAGGTAGTGGTCGATGCGGAAGACCTGCTCGGGGTCGAACACCTCGTGCAGGACCGCGTTCAGCTCGCGGGCGCTGGCCAGGTCGTGACCGAACGGCTTCTCGATGACCGCGCGCCGCCAGGACCCCTCGGGCGGACTGGCCAGACCGTGCTTCTTGAGCTGCTTGACGACCTTCGGGAACATGCTCGGCGGCACGGAGAGGTAGAAGGCGAAGTTGCCGCCGGTGCCCCGCGAGCCGTCCAGCTCCTCGACGGCCTCGCGGAGCCGCTTGAACGCGTCGTCGTCACCGAAGTCGCCCGGGATGAAGCGCATCCCCTCGGCGAGCTGCTGCCAGACCTCCTCGCGGAACTCGGTGCGGGCGTGCTCGCGGACCGCGTCGTGCACGATCTGCGCGAAGTCCTCGTCCTCCCAGTCCCGGCGGGCGAACCCCACCAGCGAGAAACCCGGCGGCAGCAGACCCCGGTTGGCCAGGTCGTACACGGCCGGCATCAGCTTCTTGCGGGACAGGTCGCCGGTCACCCCGAAGATGACGAGCCCGGACGGGCCCGCGATCTTCGGGAGCCGGCGATCGCCCGCGTCCCGGAGCGGGTTGAGCCACTCGGCGGTCATTCCCCATCAACTCCCTTGCTGTTCGAGGACTTGCTCACCGCGAGGTCCGGGCGGTCGGAGCCCCGGCCGTCGGCGGCCGCCACGGTCGCTTCGGTGGTCACAGTGATCATCTTCCTTCAGGTGCGTTTCTCAGCCGTGGACGGCGTCGGGCCGCGTCGTGCGGGCGAGCACGGCCTTCGCCACGGCGACGACGTTCTCGGCGGTGAAGCCGTACTCGGCGAACAGGGTCTTCGCGTCGGCGGAGGCGCCGAAGTGTTCGAGGGAGACGATGCGGCCGTGGTCACCGACGTAGCGGTACCAGGTCAGACCGATCCCCGCCTCGACCGCCACGCGGGCCTTCACGGACGGCGGCAGCACGCTCTCGCGGTAGGCGCGCGGCTGTTCCTCGAACCACTCCACCGACGGCATCGATACCACCCGGGTGCCGACCCCCTCGGCCTCCAGCCGCTCCCGCGCGGCCACGGCCAGCTGCACCTCGGAGCCGGTGGCGATCAGGATCAGCTCCGGGGTCGCGGTCGAGGACTCCTCCCGTACGTAACCACCCTTCGCCGCACGGGAGTCGGGTGCGTACGTGGGCACGCCCTGGCGGGTGAGTGCCAGCCCGTGCGGGGCCGGGTTCGTGGTGTGCCGCTTCAGGATCTCGGCCCAGGCGATCGCCGTCTCGTTGGCGTCGGCCGGGCGGACGAGGTTCAGTCCGGGGATGGCCCGCAGGGAGGCCAGGTGCTCGACCGGCTGATGGGTGGGACCGTCCTCGCCGAGACCGATGGAGTCGTGCGTCCACACGTACGTCACCGGCAGCTGCATCAGCGCCGACAGGCGCACGGCGTTGCGCATGTAGTCGGAGAACACCAGGAACGTGCCGCCGTAGACACGGGTGTTGCCGTGCAGCGCGATGCCGTTCATCTCCGCGGCCATGGAGTGCTCACGGATGCCGAAGTGGATCGTGCGGCCGTACGGGTCGGCCTCGGGGAGCGGGTTGCCCGCCGGCAGGAACGACGACGTCTTGTCGATGGTGGTGTTGTTCGACCCGGCGAGGTCGGCGGAGCCGCCCCACAGCTCGGGGATCACCGCGCCCAGCGCCTGGAGGACCTTGCCGGACGCGGCCCGGGTCGCCACGGACGAGCCCTCCTCGAAGTCGGGCAGCGCCCGCTCCCAGTCCTCGGGCAGGCGGCCCGCGACCACCCGGTCGAAGAGCCGGGCCCGTTCGGGGGAGGTGGCGCGCCACTCGGCGATCCGCTTGTCCCAGGCGGCGTGCGCCTCGGCGCCCCGGTCGAGGGCGCGGCGGGTGTGGGCGAGCACGTCGTCGGCGACGTCGAAGGTCTTGTCCGCGTCGAAGCCGAGGACCCGCTTGGTGGCCGCGACCTCGTCCTCGCCGAGCGCGGAGCCGTGCGCGGCCTCGGTGTTCTGGGCGCCCGGGGCCGGCCAGGCGATGATCGTGCGCATCGCGATGATCGAGGGACGCGAGGTCTCCTCCCGCGCTGCCAGCAGCGCGTCGTACAGGGCGTGCACGTCGACGTTGCCGTTGAACGCCGGCTCGATCCGCTGGACGTGCCAGCCGTACGCCTCGTACCGCTTCAGCACGTCCTCGGAGAACGCGGTGGCCGTGTCGCCCTCGATGGAGATGTGGTTGTCGTCGTACAGGAAGACCAGATTGCCCAGCTTCTGATGGCCCGCCAGCGACGAGGCCTCGGCGGAGATGCCCTCCTCCAGGTCGCCGTCGGAGACGATCGTCCAGACGGTGTGGTCGAACGGCGAGGTCCCCTCGGGGGCGTCCGGGTCGAACAGACCGCGCTCGTAGCGGGCGGCCATCGCCATGCCGACGGCGTTGGCGACCCCCTGGCCCAGCGGACCCGTCGTGGTCTCGACCCCGGCGGTGTGCCCGTACTCCGGATGACCCGGCGTCTTCGAACCGTGCGTCCGGAACGCCTTGAGATCGTCCAGCTCCAGCTCGTACCCGGCCAGGTACAGCTGGGTGTAGAGGGTCAGCGAGGTGTGGCCGGGGGAGAGGACGAAGCGGTCGCGGCCGGTCCACTCCGGGTCGGCGGGATCGTGACGCATCACCTTCTGAAAGAGCGTGTACGCGGCGGGCGCCAGGCTCATCGCCGTGCCCGGGTGCCCGTTGCCGACCTTCTGCACGGCGTCGGCGGCCAGCAGGCGGGCGGTGTCGACGGCGCGTCGGTCGAGTTCTGTCCAGTTCATCTTCAAGAAGTCCTCGATGAGACGGCGGAAAATCTCTGGCGTCTTCAAAAGTAAAAGTCTGACTTTTATGGGGCGAGGTGGTGGTGTGCCAGCCTTCGGTGAAACTGGGACACCGACGACGCGACGGCGAGGACATGACGGACAGAGACTTCCCCGACGGTGACCGGATCAAGACCTTCCCGTTCCCCGTCGACCGCGGCCTCTCCGGCGTCGGTATGCGGATCGGCCCGATGGACGGCCGAGGCCCCTGGCACGCGGACATACCCCTGGAAGGGGTCCACCGCATCGACTTCCACGTGGTGATGCTGTTCGACGGCGGCCCGGTGCACCACATGATCGACTTCACCGAACACGAGGCGGGGGCGGGCGAGCTGCTGTGGATCCGGCCGGGGCAGGTGCATCGCTTCTCACGTGCCACCGAGTACCGCGGGACCGTGCTCACCATGCAACCGGGCTTCCTGCCCCGCGCCACCGTCGAGACGACCGGCCTCTACCGCTACGACCTGCCGCCGCTGCTCCGCCCCGACGAGGCCCAACTCGCGGGCCTGCGCGCCTCGTTGACCCAGCTGGAACGCGAGTACGTCGACACCGTCACCCTGCCGCCCGCCCTGCACACCGCCGTCCTGCGGCACTCCCTGACGGCCTTCCTGCTGCGCCTCGCCCATCTCGCCGCCGGCGCCACGGAGGAGGCGCACCGGCTCGACGACTCCACCTTCACCCGCTTCCGGGACGCCGTCGAGCGGGACTTCGCCGTCAACCACAGCGTCAGCGCCTACGCCGACGCCCTCGGCTACTCCCGCCGCACCCTCGTCCGCGCGGTCCGCGCGGCGACCGGCGAGACCCCGAAGGGCTTCATCGACAAGCGGGTCGTCTTGGAGGCGAAGCGGCTGCTGGCCCACACGGACCTGCCGATCGGCCGCGTGGGCGCCGCCGTCGGCTTCCCCGACGCGGCGAACTTCTCCAAGTTCTTCCACCTGCACGCCGGGACCGCACCGGTGGCGTTCCGGGCGGAGATGCGATGACAGGCGGCGAGGGGCGGACTCCACCGCCGTGGAGTCCGCCCCTCGCACAACCCGCCTGTCAGCGGCCGAAGTTGAACCAGTTCACGTTCACGAAGTCCTGCGCCTGACCGCTGGTGAAGGTCAGATAGACGTCATGGGTGCCGGTCACCCGGCTGATGTTCGCGGGCACCGTCCGCCAGGACTGCCAGCCGCCGGTGTTGGCGATCGAGAAACTGCCGACCGGCGCGTTCGACCGGCTGTCGAGCCTGACCTCGACCAGGCCGCTCACCCCCGAGCTGGCGCCGGAGGCCACCCGGGCGACGAACTGCGTCGCGGCCGTGGAGCCGAAGTTCACGTTCTGGAAGAGCGCCCAGTCGCCGTTGGCCAGGGCGCCGATGTTCTGGCCGCCCCCGCTGTCGGTCGTGGTCTCGGTGAGGGTGCCGCTCTGACCGTTGTACGACTCGGCCTGGATGGCGCTGTACGCGTCCC
Organism: Streptomyces sp. SP18BB07; assembly: GCF_036322545.1. Lineage (NCBI taxonomy): Bacteria > Bacillati > Actinomycetota > Actinomycetes > Kitasatosporales > Streptomycetaceae > Streptomyces > Streptomyces sp. SP18BB07. The sequence goes on along the minus strand of NZ_JAQYWT010000348.1, from coordinate 36,097 downwards.
GGGACCCCGTCGGCGGCGGAGTGGTGGTGCCCCCGCCGGCCGACAGCACCTGCACGTAGTCGACGACCATCGGGACACCGGAGCGGGTGTCGCCGTCGAGGCCGCCGCCGAACGCGTCGGGGAAGGCGCCGCCCATGGCCACGTTCAGGATGATGAAGAACCCGTGGTTGGTGGCGTTGGTCCAGGTGGTCGCGTCGACCTGGTTCGCGTTGACCGAGTGGAACTGGGTGCCGTCGACGGAGAACCGGATCGTCTCCGGGGCCACCGAGCGGTCCCACTCCATGGTGTACGTGTGGAACCCGGACTGGCAGGTCGTGTTGGGGCACGCGGTGGAGTTGCCGATGCCGGTCGTCTCGTTGCACGGGCCGCCGGGGTTGGTGCCGCAGTGCATGGTGGCCCAGACCTGGTTGCGGCCGTGCACGTTCTCCATGATGTCCAGCTCGCCGACGCTCGGCCAGTTCTGGTAGTTGCCCCGGTAGGGCGCGCCCAGCATCCAGAACGCCGGCCAGTAGCCCTCGGCGGCCGTCCCGGTGACGTTCGGCATCTGGAGCCGGGACTCGACCCGCAGCTTGCCGCCCGCCGGGGGCTGGAAGTCGGTGCGGTTGGTCTCGATCCGGCCCGAGGTCCAGCGGCCGGCCGCGTCCCGGATCGGGGTGATGCGGAGATTGCCGTTGCCGTCGAGGGAGACGTTGGCGGTGCTGTTCGTCATCGTCTCGACCTCGCCGGTGCCCCAGTTGGCGGGGCCGCCCGGGTACGAAGTCCCGGTTGCGTACTGCCAGTTGGCGGTGTTGACGCCGGTGCCCGCGGTGCCGTTGAAGTCGTCGACGAAGACCTGCGTCCAGCCGGCGGGCGGGGTGGGGGCGGCGCCCTGCGCGGTCGTCGCCCACGCCGTGGCCAGCGCCAGCGCCGCGGCCACGGCGAGGAACGCGCGCCGGAGCGGGCGGCGACGTCCTACGGGTGTTCCGGTGTCGGGTGTGCCGGGTGTTTCACTCATGGCGGCCTCTTCGGTGTACGGAGTGAAAAGCGCGGGTGGGGGAGCGCTCCGTGGAGTCCCGTCCTGAGAGCGCTCTCAGAGAAGAGCGTGCGGTCAATGTGCGCTCCGGCGCTGCGGGCGTCAAGAGTTAAAGCGGAGAAAGTCCTTGCGGAAGCGACGAGTTCACGATGTGAAGACCGGCCGCGCCGGGCGATGGCCTCCGTCGGCCCGACGCGGTGTGCCTCGTCGGTCCGGCGCCATGACGGCCCGTCAGTCGCCGAAGGTCGACACGGTCGACCCGGTCGTCATCGGCTCGTCCGGGTTCACCGAGAACGCCATGTTCCCGGCCGTGGCCACGATCGCGTCGTCCACGAGCAGCACCCGGGGCGGGGTCTCGGTCGCGATGTCCCCCGGGTCGTCGAGCGCGTCCGTGCGCCACACCTCGGCGCCCGTTCTGCTGTCCAGGGCCAGCAGCCGGCCGAAGCGGTTGGCGAAGTAGATCTCGTCACGGGCCGCCGACACCACCGGAGCGGACAGGTTCTCCATGTCGGTGGTCCGCTCCCACAGCACCTTGCCGCTCGTCGCCGACACGGCGGTGACCGAGCCGCTGGTCCGCACGAAGTACACGACCCCGTCCACGAGCGTCGCCGCGCCGCGCAGCGCGCGCTTCAGCGGGATCCGGGTGACCTTCCCGGTGTCCGGGTCCACCCGCAGAAACGCGTCGTACGGCCGTTCGTACCCCGCCTGGTAGACCTCCTCGGTGGTCTCCGCCTTCAGGAACAGCGGCCGTCCGTCGACGGCGCCCAGGGCGAGCGACTTCTTGGGCAGCGGGGTGCGTGCCCGCGGGGTGCCGTCGTCCGGATCGAGGCGTACCAGCGTGAACGGTTGGGTGTCGAGGAAGTCGTCGCCCTCCCAGCACAGTTCGTAGGGGGCGTCGCCGAGCACCGAGGGGACGCAGTTGATCCCGGCGGGTTCGGACGTCCGCCACAGCTCCTTGCCCGCCGTGTCGTAGGCGATGACGTCGTAGTGGTCGGGTGCGAGGGTGAGCACGCCGCCGTCGTAGAGGGGCGCCACCTCGCTCGCGCTGATGGGCCGGGACCACCGCTCCTTCCCGGTGCGGGTGTCCAGGGCCACGAGGCGCCGCTGCGTGCTGTCGGGTTCCGTGTAGACGAAGACCAGGCCGTCCCGTACGCCGATGGGCCGGGCGGTCTGCGGAAGTTGGCCGTACCGCCATCCCGTCTCGCCGGTGGCGGCGTCCACCTTCGCGACGAGGAAGCCCGTACCGCCGCAGTACAGGTCCGTGCCGTCCGTCCGGCAGCCCGTATCGTCGTAGTTGACCGGGATGTAGTCGGCGGGAAGGCCGCTGTCGGCCCGCAGCCGGGTCTGCCACGGCCGCCAGCCCTCGGGGAGCGACGCGGAACGGTAGTCGACGGCGCCGCCGTCGCCGGACGCCGTCGAGGTGTCCTCGGCCCCCGGGTAGAGGAGCAGCGCGGCGCTCAGCGCGGAGACGGTCAGGGCGGCGCCGAGCCCGACGAGCAGCAACCGCCGTCCGCGGCGCGGGCGGGGGCCGCGTCCGCCGGCCGGGCGACGGTCCGGTGAACCGCCGTCCGTGGGTCGACGCTCCGGCTGCCGGTCGCTCGCGGTCGCGTCGTCGGCCCGAGCGGCGTCCCGTGGGCCGGTGCCCGCCTGGCCGGCGTTGTCCGGGTAGGTCTCCAGATCCGCTTCTTCGCCCGTGCCCGTGCCCGTGCCCGTGCCCGTCTCCGGTACCGGCGTCGGCGCGGCGCCCGGCGTGCCGGTGGCCGTGGCGCCGGTCGTGGCGGGGGAGGTCACGAACTCCAGGAACAGGCCGTGCAGTTCGGTGAGGTCCGGGCGGGCCGTCGGGTTCTTGTCCAGGCAGCGTTCGGCGACGGTGCGCAGCGGTTCGGGCACCGTGTCCAGCTTCGGGGCCTCGAACATGACCTGGTAGCCCGCCAGATAGGGGCTCTCCGCCTTGAACGGGCTGTGCCCGCTGGCCGCGTACACCAGCAGCGACCCCAGCGAGAACACGTCCGACGCCTCGGTCACGTCCCTCGGCGAGCGCAGCTGCTCCGGTGACATGAACGGCGGCGTGCCGATCACCCGTCCGGTCACGGTGAGCGGCAGGTTGTCGCCGGCACGCGAGATGCCGAAGTCGATGACGCGCGGGCCGTCCTCGGCCATCAGGACGTTCGCCGGTTTCAGGTCCCGGTGCACGACCCCCGCCCGGTGGATGTCGCGCAGCGCCTCGACGAGCCCCAGCGCGAGGCCCCGGATCCGGGCGCCGCGCAGCGGCCCCTCCTCGCGCACCAGATCGGAGAGGGTCGGACCCGGGACGTACTGCGTCGCCATCCAGGGCCTGGCCGCCTCGGGATCGGCGTCCACCACGGCGGCCGTGAACGCCCCGCTCACCCGCCGTGCCGCCGCGACCTCCTGACGGAACCGGGAGCGGAACTCCTCGTCGTCGCGGTACTGCGCGTGCACCAGCTTGATCGCGACCAGTCGCCCCGACGCGGACCGGGCGCGATAGACGACCCCCATGCCGCCCGAGCCGAGCCGGTCCTCCAGGACGTATCCGCCTATGACGGTGGGATCGTCGTCCCTCAGCGGCATTTCCCCTCGCGCTCTTGTCCGTACGACAGCCCCGTACGGATCAGCCTAGGCGATCGGCGCGGGGCCGCCCGACCTGGGGCGCCGGAGAGCCGGAGCGGACGGGTGAGCGTTCCGCGTCGGATCCCCCGTTGATCCGGTCACATTCGATGGCTCCGCCCGATGCGGCCCGCTACGGGCATTCATTCGCAGTGCCCCGGCGTTCACGCCGGGGGTGATGCGAATCTGGTGACGGTGACGCGGAGCGTCGCGGCGTTGTTCCGGCGGAGCCGGATGCTGCGCTGGCGGCGGGGGCGGGAAAGTCAGGGTGATGATTCGTTCGCACGTTCTCTCTGGTGACGCGTGTGCGACCTCCCTAATGTGATCGTCATGCAGCTCCGGTACAGCTTCCGTCTGTACCCGGACCCCGGCCAGCAGAGGGCGTTGGCGAAGGCGTTCGGGTGCGCCCGTGTCGTGTTCAACGACGCGGTCCGCGCCCGCGAGGACGCCCGCTGGGCCGGGCAGCCGTTCCCCACGGCCGGAGAGCTGTCGAGGAGGCTGGTTACCGAGGCGAAACGCACAGCGGAACGGTCCTGGCTGGGCGAGGTCTCCGCCGTCGTCCTGCAGCAGTCCCTGCGGGACGCCGAGACCGCCTACCGCAACTTCTCCGCCTCCCTCAAGGGCACCCGCAAGGGCCCGAAACTGGGTGCACCCCGCCTCAAGTCCCGCAAGGACGCCCGGCAGTCGGTCCGGTTCACCGCCAACGCCCGCTGGAGCATCACCGACAGCGGCCGGCTGAACCTGCCGAAGATCGGTCCGGTGAAGGTGAAGTGGTCCCGCGCGCTGCCCGCCACCCCCTCCTCGGTCACCGTCGTGATGGACGCGGCCGGCCGGTATTTCGCGTCCTTCGTCATCGACACCGACCCCGCCGCCGACGCCGCCCGGATGCCCGAGTCCGACCAGACCATCGGCATCGACCTGGGGCTCACGCATTTCGCCGTCCTGTCCGACGGCACGAAGATCGACTCCCCGCGCTTCCTGCGCCGGGCGGAGAAGAAGCTGAAGAAGACTCAGCGCGAGCTGTCCCGCAAACAGAAGGGATCCAGGAACCGGGTCAAGGCCCGCCTGAAGGTCGCCCGCGCTCATGCCAAGGTCGCCGACGCACGCCGTGAGTTCCACCACCAGCTCTCCACGAAGCTGATCTCCGAGAACCAAGGGATCGCCGTGGAGGACCTGTCGGTGGCGGGACTGGCGCGCACCAGGCTGGCCAAGTCCGTGCACGATGCCGGATGGTCCTCGTTCATCGGCATGCTGAAGTACAAGGCGCAGCGGTACGGCCGCACTCTGGTCACGATCGGCCGGTTCGAGCCGACCTCGCAGACCTGCTCGACCTGCGGCGCGGTGGACGGGCCCAAGCCCTTGAACGTGCGGGAGTGGACGTGTGGCGCCTGCGGCGCGGTCCACGACCGGGACGTCAATGCCGCGATCAACGTGAAGACGGCCGCCGGACTGGCGGTATCGGCCTGCGGAGCGCCGGTAAGACCGGGAGCGATCCCGGCACAGCGCGAAGAAACAGGAAGCCACGGATTCCCGACCGGAAACCGTGCCGCGTAGCGGCACGGCAACCAGTCGAGAAGGCCAGAATCCCTGCCCTTCAGGGCGAGGAGCATGTCAAGGCATGGGTTACGGCCTGAACGGCGGGCAACTGCCCAACCCCCGTACCTGCTTCTGGGGCGGTTGGGGCGGCTCGCTCGTCGTGGTCGACCTGGACGCCCGGATGACCGTGGCGTACATGATGAACCAGATGATCGACGGGGGTCTCGGCGACGAGCGGGGCTTCATGATCCTCGCGGCCGCCTACGAGGGCCTGTCGGCCTGAACGCCCCACGGCACAACCGAATCGGCGGCATCACCTGTCACCGGCCCCGGGACTTCTCCGGGGGCGGTAACAGCATGTCACGGGCATCTGGCAAGATCACCCGCGGACCATGGAACCAGAGCCCCGCATTCCCCCCTCTCCAGGGGCGGGGGCGCGCAGTCGGTCGTCGCGACTTCCGCCGACCTGCCGCAACAAGCTGTTCATGCCCTGTGCATGGTTCTGCTCCGGGTGCCCGTCCACCATCGGACCACGACCACCCGCCGATCATCACCCAGGAGTTCGCATGCCCAGCCGCCGCCGTTTTCTCGCCGGGACCGCCGCTGTCGGCGCGACCGGGGCGGCGGCCGGCTGTGTCGGGCACGAGGGACGCAAGGCCGGCGCCCACGAAGACGCCGACCCCGAGGACAGCCGGCCGTCCGCGCCGGTCGTGCCCGCGGCCCGCACCCCCTCGCAGCGCCCCAACTTCGTGGTCGTCCTCGCTGACGACCTCGGCTACGGCGAACTCGGCTCCTACGGCCAGAAACTGATCGACACCCCGCGCCTGGACGCCCTGGCCGCCGAGGGTCTGCGCTTCACCGACGCCTATGCCGCCGCCCCGGTCTGCGCCCCCTCCCGCTGCTCCCTCCTCACCGGGCTGCACAGCGGCCACGCCACCGTCCGCGAGAACCCCTGGGGCCCGGGGGGCCAGGGCGCGCTGACCGAGCGGGACTTCACCTTCGCCGAGGCGCTGCGGGCCCTCGGCTACCGCACCGCGCTCATCGGCAAGTGGGGCTTCGGCCCGGAGCGCCCGAACCAGCCGAGCCACCCCAACTCCCGTGGTTTCGAGCAGTTCTACGGCTATCTCACGCACAGGCACGCGCACGAGTACTACCCGACGTACCTCTGGGACAACGGCGAGAAGCAGGAGATCCCCGAGAACCGGGACGGCGCCCGCGAGGTCTACGCCCCCGACCTCATCGAGGAGCGGGCCCTCGGCTTCGTCGACGCCCACAAGGACCAGCCGTTCCTGCTGTTCCTCGCCCCGACCGTGCCGCACGCCCCGAGCCTCGCCCCGGACCTCGGCGCGTACGCCGACGAGCCCTGGACCCGCCCGAACAAGGCCCACGCGGCGCAGGTCACCGGTCTGGACACCCTGGTCGGCGCCCTCGTCGACCGGCTCAGGGAGCACGGCATCGACCGGCGCACCGTCGTCCTCGTCACCAGCGACAACGGCCCGCACGAGGAGGGCGGCACCGACCCGGACCTCTTCGACGGCAACGGCCCGCTGCGCGGCTACAAGCGCAACCTGTACGAGGGCGGCATCCGCGTCCCCCTCATCGCCTGGTCCCCGCAGCGCGTCCCCGCCGGTACCACCGACCGTCCGACCCCGCTGATCGATCTGCTGCCGACCCTCGCCGAACTCGCGGGCGCGCCCGCCCCCTCGGACATCGACGGGCTCTCCGCGGCTTCCCTGCTGCGGGCCGACGGCGCCGAGGCCGCCCGCCACGGCCACCTGTACTTCTACCGCAACCACAGCGGCGTCACCCCGCGCGCCGACCGGGTCGACGGCGGCCGGACGCGACGGCTGGCCGAGGCGGTGCGGCGCGGTGACCTCAAGGCGGTGCGGTTCGCCCCCGGCCAGGACCGGACGGCGCCGGACGACCGATGGCAGGTCGAGCTGTACGACCTGGCCCGCGACCCCGGTGAGCGGAACGACCTGGCGTCGGCCCGGCCCGCCCGGGCCGACGCGCTGGTCCGGCTGATGCGGTCCTCCTGGGTGGACGACTACCGGCGCAAGCCCTACGGCGTCACCCTCCAAGTCACCCGGCGGGGCGGCAAGTTCCTCGTCACCACGACCTTCGCCAACGGCTCCGCCCGCCCCTGGACCGCCGCCCGCCTCGCCCTCGCCGCGCCCAACGGCTGGCAGGTGCGCGCACGCGGCACGGTCACCGCCGACCGCATCCGCCCCGGCGGACGGTTCGTCACCCGCTGGGAGGTCACGCCCGCCGCCGACGCCGGCCAGGGGTGGCTCACCGCCCGGGGCACCGCCACCCACGCGGGGGCCGCGGTGACGTACGTGGCGCAGGCGTCGGTCGGGAAGTAGACGGCCGGGAGGCGGACGGTCAGGACGGCGCACGCCGGCCCCTCGGGAGCCGGAAGCGGCGCGGCGAGATGCCCGCCGAGCGGCCGGCCTTCTCGTCAGGAGGCGGTCGTCCCCCGGCCCGGGATCAGCGACCCCCGACGGGGCGCGTCCGGCTGCCAGCCCAGGGCCCGCGAGATCCCGCGTGCCGCCACCCGTACCGCCGGCGTCAACACCGGTACCTGGGCGCCCGCCTGCGGCACCACGACCGACACGGCGGCCACCACGGCCCCGCCCGGCCCGCGCACCGGCGCGGCCACCGACAGGGCGTCCTCGGTGACCTGACGGCTGCTCACCGCCACGCCCGTGCGCCGTACTTCGGCGAGCACGCGGCGCAAGCGGGGCCCGTCCGTGATGGTGTACGGGGTGAAGGAGGCCAACGGTCCCTGGCAGTAGGCCTCCTGGGAGGCCGTGTCACCGTGGGCGAGGAGCGCGAGACCCACGCCCGTGGCGTGCAGGGGCCAGCGTGCGCCGACCCGGATGTGGACGCCGACGGCGGAGCGTCCGGAGAGCCACTCGATGTAGACGACCTCGTCCCCGTCGCGGACCGCGAGCTGCACGTTCTCGTGCGTCGCCTCGTACAGGTCCTCCAGGTACGGCAGCGCGATCTGGCGCAGGGCGAGCCCGCGCGGGGCGAGCGCCGCGAGCTCCCACAGCCGTAGCCCCACGTGGTAGATCCCGCCCGCGTCGCGCTCCAGCGCGCCCCACTCGGTGAGCGCGCCGACCAGCCGGTGGGCCGTGGTGAGGGTCAGCCCGGCCCGGCGGCTGATGTCGGTCAGCGAGAGCGCCGGGTGGTCGTGGTCGAAGGCGGCCAGCACGGCGAGCAGCCGGTCGGGGGCGGAGCGGGCGGCTCCCGCGAGCGCGTCGGTGGTCATCGGCATCGTGGCGTCACCCCAGTCCGGCCTCGGCGATCTTCTGCAGCAGCGCGTGGAGCGTCTCGCGCTCGGCGGCGTCGAGGGGCTCCACCAGTTCGTCGGAGACCCGCTGTCCGGCCTCGTCGGTGTCCCGGAGGAAGGACCGGCCGTCCTCGGTGAGCACGACGATACGGCTGCGGCGGTCGTCGGGTGAGGGGCGCCGCTCGGCGAATCCCAGCTTCTCCAGGTCGTCCACCAGCCCGACGATCGCGCTCGGGTCGTAGCCGAGCGTCGCACTCAGCTCGCGCTGGAGCGCGCCCGGGGAGGTGGCGAGGAAGCGCAGCAGCGCGTAGTGCCGCAGCCTCAGCCCCGACTCCTGGAGGGACGAGTTGAACAGCTGCCCGGAACGCAGCCCCAGGCGGTACAGCAGATAGCCCGTGTCCGCGTGCAGCCCGCGCATCCACGGCTCGTGCGCGTCGATCGAGGCGGCGTCCTGCGTCTGCTGGCGGGCGATGGCGGGCTCCCTGGTCGAGGCCCCGAGCAGGGGCGGCGCGTACGTACCGCCCCAGCATGACGCACCGCCCGGGGAACAACAACTATTGACGTCAACAACTATTGCTCTTAACTTCGATTTCGAAGCCGCACCGCGACACCGAGGTGCCGCACTCCGACCTCGAAGCGCTCCGCCACTCGAAGGGACCCACTCGTGTCCAGCATCGATCTCACCGGCAAGGTCGCCGTCGTCACGGGCAGTGGCCGTGGCCTGGGCCTCGCCTACGCACAGGCCCTCGCCGCCGCCGGCGCCTCCGTCGTCGTCAACGACATCGACGAGGCCGTGGCCGAGGCGGCCGTGAAGTCCATCACCGAGGCGGGCGGCAAGGCCGTGGCCGAGGTGGTCCCGGTCGGCACGACCGAGGCCGCCGACCGTCTGGTGGGCCGCGCGGTGGAGGAGTTCGGGCGGCTGGACATCCTGGTCACCAACGCGGGCATCCTCCGCGACAAGGTGCTGTGGAAGATGTCCGACGACGACTTCGACGCGGTGATCACCACCCACCTCAAGGGCACCTTCACCTGCGCCCGCGCCGCCGCGATCCGCATGCGCGAACAGGGCGAGGGCGGCTCCCTGATCCTCGTCGGCTCCCCGGCGGGCCAGCGCGGAAACTTCGGCCAGACGAACTACGCCGCCGCCAAGGCCGGCATCGCCGCCTTCGCCCGCACCTGGGCGATGGAGCTCGGCCGCGCGAACATCACCGTCAACGCGATCATCCCGGTCGCCGCCACCGCCATGACCGAGACCATCCCGGTCTTCGCCCCGTACGTGGAGGCCCTGCGCGAGGGCAAGCCGTTCCCGGACTTCCTGCGCAAGGGCGAGGGCTTCGGCACCCCCGAGGACTGCGCGGCCCTGATCCCGTTCCTCGCCTCCGAGGCGGCGCGCGGAGTCACCGGCCAGGCCATCGGCATCGGCGGCGACAAGGTGGCACTCTGGTCGCATCCGCAGGAGATCAAGACGGCGTACGCGAACGGCGGCTGGACCCCCGAGGCCCTCGCCGATGTCTGGCCGACCTCGCTGGGCGCCGAGCCGCAGACCGTGGGCATCCCCGCCCCGAAGATCCCGGAGGCGTGATGAGCGAGGCCATGAACGTCGAGGAACTCGTCGCGATCGACGTCCACACGCACGCGGAGGTGTCCTCCAAGGGCAACTCCTCCCTGGACGACGACCTCCACGACGCCTCCTCCGCGTACTTCAAGGTCGAGGGCAAGCGCAAGCCCACCCTGGAGGAGACGGCCGCCTACTACCGCGAGCGGAGGATGGCCGCCGTGATCTTCACGGTGGACGCCGAGTCCGCGACCGGCACCCAGCCCGTCCCCAACGAGGAGGTCGCCGAGGCCGCCGCCGCCAACGCGGACGTCCTGATCCCCTTCGCCTCCATCGACCCCTTCCGCGGCAAGGCCGGCGTCAAGCAGGCCCGCCGGCTGGTCGAGGAGTACGGGGTCAAGGGCTTCAAGTTCCACCCCAGCATCCAGGGCTTCTTCCCCAACGACCGCTCGGTGGCGTACGACCTGTACGAGGTCATCGAGGAGACGGGCACCATCGCGCTCTTCCACACCGGCCAGACGGGCATCGGCGCCGGCGTCCCTGGTGGCGGCGGCATCCGCCTGAAGTACTCCAACCCGCTGCACGTGGACGACGTGGCCGCCGACTTCCCGCACCTCAAGATCATCCTGGCGCACCCGTCGTTCCCCTGGCAGGACGAGGCCCTGGCGGTCGCCACGCACAAGCCGGGCGTGCACATCGACCTCTCCGGCTGGTCGCCGAAGTACTTCCCGCCGCAGCTCGTGCAGTACGCGAACACCCTCCTCAAGGACAAGGTGCTCTTCGGCTCCGACTACCCCGTCCTCACCCCCGACCGCTGGCTCGCCGACTTCGAGAAGCTGTCGATCAAGGACGAGGTCAAGCCGAAGATCCTCAAGGAGAACGCCGCCCGCCTGCTCGGCCTGACGAAACCGTAGAGGACGCAGATGGACCTCCCCATGTGCAACGACGGACAGGGGCACAGACATGCGCAATGAGGGACTGGGGTCGTGGCCCGCCCGCCGGGCCCGCAAGACCCCGCAGCGCACCGCGCTGATCCACGGCGACACGAGCCTCACCTACGGGGAGCTGTACGAGCGCACCACACGCCTCGCCCACGCCCTGCGCGCCTCCGGCGTACGCCGCGGCGACCGCATCGCCTACCTGGGGCCCAACCACCCCTCGTACCTGGAGACGCTGTTCGCCGCCGGCACCCTCGGCGCGGTCTTCGTCCCGCTCAACACCCGCCTCGCGGGCCCCGAGATCGCCTACCAGCTGGCGGACTCCGGGGCCAAGGCACTGGTGTACGGCGCCGGGTTCACCGCACTCGTCGCCGGACTGCCGGGCGGCGAGACCGACGTGCGCACGTTCGTGGAGATCGGCACCGAGTACGAGGCGCTGCTCGCGGGAGCCGGCGCCGAGCCGATCGACCAGCCGGTCACCGCCGACGACACCTGCATCATCATGTACACCTCGGGGACCACGGGCCGCCCCAAGGGCGCGATGCTCACCCACGGCAACATCACCTGGAACGCCGTCAACGTCCTCGTCGACCAGGACGTCATCACCGACGAACGCGCCCTGGTCTCCGCCCCGTTGTTCCACACGGCGGGGCTGAACATGCTCACCCTGCCCGTGTTGCTCAAGGGCGGCACCTGCGTCCTGGTCGAGGCCTTCGTGCCGGAGGCCACCTTCGACCTGATCGAACGGCACCGGATCACCTTCATGTTCGGCGTGCCGACCATGTTCGACCAGATCGCCCGGCACCCGCGCTGGGCCGACGCCGACCTGTCCTCGCTCAGGATGCTCTCCTGCGGCGGCTCCCCGGTCCCGACCCCGCTCATCGCCAGGTTCCAGGAGCGCGGGCTCACCTTCCTCCAGGGCTACGGCATGACGGAGGCGGCCCCCGGCACGCTCTTCCTCGACGCCGAGCACGCCGTGAGCAAGGCCGGGTCGGCGGGCGTCCCGCACTTCTTCAGCGATGTACGGGTCGTACGGCCCGACATGACCCCGGTCGACGTCGACGAGCCCGGCGAGGTCGTCGTCCGCGGCCCGCACGTCATGCCCGGGTACTGGGGTCTGCCGGAGGAGACGGCCGCGGTGTTCGCCGACGGCTGGTTCCGCAGCGGGGACGCGGCCCGGGTCGACGAGGACGGCTATGTCTTCATCGTCGACCGCATCAAGGACATGATCATCTCCGGGGGCGAGAACATCTACCCCGCCGAGATCGAGGACCAGCTCCTCGGCCACCCCGACATCGTCGAGTGCGCGGTCATCGGCGTCCCCGACGACAAGTGGGGCGAGGTGCCACGAGCCGTGGTCGTGCCCCGGGAGGGCTGCGTCCTGGACGCCGACGAGGTGCTGGCCTCGCTGGCCGGGCGGCTCGCCAAGTACAAGATCCCGAAGTCGGTGGTGATCGCGGACGAGCTGCCCCGCACCGCCTCCGGAAAGCTCCTCAAGGCCCGGGTGCGCAAGCGCTACGGCACCAACTCTTAGCTAAGGAACGCCCTATGAGCATCACCGTCAACGGCATCGACGAGCTCAAGAAGCTCGCCGGCAGCGACCTCGGCACCAGCGAGTGGATCGAGGTCACCCAGGAGCGCATCGACACCTTCGCCGACGCGACCGGGGACCACCAGTGGATCCACGTCGACCCCGAGAAGGCGGCCGAGGGCCCCTTCGGCGCGCCGATCGCCCACGGGTACCTGACCCTGTCGCTGTTCATCCCGCTCTTCACCGAGCTGCTCGACGTCGAGGGCGTCTCGACGAAGGTCAACTACGGCCTGAACAAGGTGCGGTTCCCGTCGCCGGTGAAGGTGGGGTCGAAGATCCGCCTCGTCGGCAAGCTCGCGTCGGTGGAGGACGTGCCGGGCGGCGTCCAGATCACCGTCGACGGGACGATCGAGATCGAGGGGGCGCCGAAGCCGGCGGCCGTGCTGCAGAGCCTGTCCCGCTTCTACGCGTAAGGCTGTGTGGGGAACCGCGCGTCCGTCGTGGCCGGTCGCGCAGTTCCCCGCGCCCCTGAAGGGGCGCTCTCGCTCAGCCTCCCACCACGTCCACGAAGATCGGGTTCGAGTAGAACCACGTGTCCTCCCACGGGTCGCCGTTGCCCGGCTCGTGGGGGATCGGGCCGTGCGGGTCCACGGACGCGCCCAGGTAGCCGGCACCGTTCCGCTTGCCGTCGCTGCCGCGCAGGCGGAGGTAGAAGGACTCGTCGCCCGCCGTGACCGGGACGCGCAGGGTGTACGTGCCCTTGCGACCGCTCACGTCCTTGGTGTGCACGACCCTCGTGTCCGGGGCCTTCCAGACGTCCCGGTCGGTCACCGGACCGCGCACCGCACCCCGGATGACGTCCACATGGGCCAACTCCGGCAGGATCCCCTGCGGGTTGGCGCGGGACGCGGTCGTCACCGTCACGGTCAGCGTGAGCCTCTCGCCCTTGCGGACGCGCAGCCGGCCGCCCAGGGTGACACCCCGGCCGTGGTCACGGTCGCGCTTGACCCGGACGTCCAGGCCGTCCAGAAGGTGGCCGTGGTCGAGCCAGACGCGGCCCGCGCGCAGGCCCGCCATCACCGAGCGGTATCCGTGGTGGGTGACGCCGACGTGGGTGCGGCTGAACTGGCCGGGCCAGAAGTCGCTGCCCGGCTGCGGGGTGTCGGTGTTCACCGGGTCGGGCAGCTTGCCCGTGTTGTCGAAGTTCTGCCCGGCCGGCCAGTCACCGTTCTTCCAGGTGTCGAAGACGATCCGGTGGGCGTCGGAGTTGGTGGTGATCGAGAACAGCCTGCCCTCGGCCAGCATCGCGTCCCAGAGCCCGCCCACGGTCGCCGTCGACCAGTCGAAGCCGCCGTACGTCAGGTACGCCTCCGCCGGATAACCGGGCCAGGACTGGGCCGATGGCTTGTTCTCGTACTCGCCGCGCATCGAGGTCGCCCCGCGCCAGCCGGGGATGGCCGCGCCCTGAGCGCCGGGCGCGCCCTCCATGCCGATCATGATCTCGGGCGCCGCGTCGCGCCAGTTGCGCAGCTCGTGCGGGGAGTCGATGCCGAGGCGCAAGGGGTGGTTGGCGAGGACCAGCACGTCGTCGACGTAGCCCGAACGCCGCTGCTGCGCCAGCCACTTGATCGCCTTGACCGCGTGCGCCTCGTTGCGGGCGGTGTCCGCGCCGCCGACGGAACCGTCCGTGTAGCCCAGCAGCTTGCCGTCGTACGCGCTCTCGAAACGGGTGAGCAGGTCGACCTCGTGCCGGCCGGGCGTGGTGAAGACCGTGCAGTGCTCGGCGCCCGGGATGTACCACTCCAGGCCCTGGAAGATCAGCTGGCGGGGGTTCTCGGCACGGGCCCGGAGGATCTCCTGGTGCTCCAGCGCGGCCCCGAAGTCGGCGTGCCCGAAGTTGGAGTGCTCGGTGAACACCATCCAGTCGAGACCGTACGTCGCGCCCGCCGAAGCGAGTTGGGAGAACGTGTACTTGGCGTCGTGGCTGTAGACGGTGTGGATGTGATGGTCGCCGACGAGATAGGCGAGCCGCGGGTCCTCACCGCCGTACGGACGGGACCCGGCCGCGGCCGGAGTCGTCAGGGCGCCCGTCGCGCCCATCGCGAACGCGGCACCGAACAGGCCCGCGCCCCGCAGGAGTCCACGGCGCGACACCCCCTGCGCGTCCAGGTCGGTGGCGGAGACGGACGGATCGGCCCAGGCGGGCAGCTGCTGTTCGGGTGTGCCGGACAGGTCGGACATGGTCTGCGGTTCCTTCGCGTCTCAGTGATTCATGAACGACTTGACGGGCAGTGCCCGTTCGACGACGCGGACGTCACCGAGGCGCCCGTGCAGGATCTGGTCGATCTTCCCGGCGTACTCGTAGCCCCCGAGGATCCAGGGCAGGCCGACGGAGGTGAGCCCGACGGCGGTGGCCTTCGGGTTGCGCACGACCGGGCAGCCCTGGACGTAGAGCGTGGTGTGCCTGCCGTCGTTGACGACCGCGAGGTGCCACCACGTCTCCAGCGGGGTCTCCTGACCCCAGTTGGTCGCGATGCCCTGCTGGTTGAGCGGGCGCACCGCCCACTGCGGCTCCCGGTCGTTCGACAGCGACAGCGTGGCGAGCGGCTCGTCCGGGTCGTCGGCGGTCTTGCCCGCCGCGCCGCCCGTGCCGGTCCGGCCGAGGAGCCCCGCCCAGGCGTGGTTCGAGGGGTTCCAGTCGGCGGGCAGCCGGTAGAACGCCTCGATGGTGTAACCGTCCCTGAACGTGGCCGAGTTGAGGGGCGCCCCGTCGACCGTTCGCAGGTACGCGCCCGTCAGCGGGGGCTTGCCGCCGTGGAACTCCAGGCTGCCGTGGCCCGGCTGGTCCGGGTGGTGGTCGGCGGACCAGGTGAGGGCGCCGCCGCCGACGGTCACCAGCGTGAGGTCGTTGCCGTGCCCTGAGCGGTCCGGGACCGTGCCGCCGACCTTCGCCCCGTCCTGCTGACCGTCGAACCGCCAGTAGGCGACCGTGCCCGGTATCAGCATCTTCGACGCCGGACGGGCCGCACGGGCGGGCACCGGCGCGAAACCGGAGAACCGCTTCTCGAAGTCGATCTCGACCGTGAACCGGTCGGCGTCGCCGGAGAGTTCGCTCTCCTGCCGCTCCAGTTCGTTGAGCCCCTTCGCGGCCCGGCCCAGGATCCACGGGGAGATCGTCTCCACGTCGATGGTGTTCCGGTCGAGGTCGAAGCGGTAGAGACGGATCATCGCCGCGCCGCCGAAGTACCGGTTCTGGTAGTTCGTGAGGTGCAGATGGACATCGTTGTCGGCGGCGTTCTTCCGGGTCGCTCGCGCGGCCGGCCAGTAGTGCCCGTTGAGGGTGAGGAAGATCTGGTCGTGGTCCTGGATCAGCCGGTCCCAGAGCGTCTGCCCGTACGAGGACAGGGAGTCGTCCCCGTCGACCAGCTCGTGCGTGGTGAGGACGACCGGGGTCCTCGGGTGCCGGGCCAGGACGTCCTTCGCCCAGGCGAAGCCCTTCGCGGAGAGCCGCCAGTCCAGGGCCAGCACCATCCACTGCCGGCCGCCCGCCTCGAAGAGGTGGAAGGAGTTGTAGCCGTCGGGCGAGGCACCGCCGAAGTTCGGCCCGCCCTTGGAACGGGCGGGCCCGAAGACATCCAGGTAGGGCGTCGGGCCGCGCTGATCGTCGGTGGACGAGCGCACGTCGTGGTTGCCCGCGAGGACGCTGTAGCCGACGCCCTTGCGGTCCAGGAGCCGGAAGGCCTGGCCGATCGCCCCCATCTCCTGCGCGGTGCCGTTCTGGGTGAGGTCCCCGAGATGCGACAGGAACACGATGTTCTCCTCCTCACCGTGCTCCAGGAGGTACTTCAGCGACGCCTCGACGGGCGCCTTGTCGATGCTCGGCCCGTCGAACAGATACTGGGTGTCGGGCATGACGGCGAGCGTGAAGCGACGGCTCGTGCGATCGGGCCTGAAGGGCTCCGGCGCCGCCTGCGCCACGACGGGCAGCGAGACCGCCGTCGCCGCGCCCAGCAGGGCCGTGGCCCGCAGGAAGTTACGTCTGCCCGAGCGGGCCTGGGCAGACTCCTGCCCCGGTTCGTGCGAGGTGCACACAGTGACTCCGTAAGGGTTCGTGGTTCAGAGCGCCCGCAGCGTCCACGACCAGCGGTGGACGCCCGGGGGGACGAGGTACGACGGTGAGGTGTCGGGACCGCACGAGGCGGTGCCCAGCCCCCGGTGCGCCGCGTCGATGCGGACCACACAACCGGGCCGGGGCACCAGCTCGTCGTGGTGCGCGGCGGACGCCAGGTCCTCCGCGCGGTGGCGGGTGACCGAGACCTGCCGGGGTCCGTCCAGCCGTACCGCCAGGTCATGGGCGTCCCCGGAGAGCGTGAAGTGCCGTACGCCGTGCCGGCCCCCGCTCTCCTGCGGCCGCAGATAAGGGGTGAACAACGCGTCCACGGGGGCCGAGTGGTGGCCGACGGGCGCCCCGGCCGCACGGTCCGGGTAGCTCTCCCAGGGGCCCTGCCCGTACCAGGCGAGGTCGTCCAGACCGTCGACGGTCTCGAACACCGTGCCGACCCGGGCCACGTCCGTCAGCTCCTCGGGCAGCACGGCCGTCTCCTCGACGAGCACCCGGCCGTCCACCAGCGCGGTGAACGCCTGCTCGTGCTCGACGACGCCCGCACCCGTGGTCCAGCGGGAGCGGACCCGCACGGTGGACCCCTTGCGCTCCACGGCGACCGGCTCGCGCTCCATGCGGTCCAGACCCAGGTCGCGCCAGCGCTCGGCCATACCGCCGAGGACGTCGTTGTCGGTCGGCGCCCGCCACAGGCTCAGCAGCGGCGGGGAGGCGAGCAGCGGGTGCCGCAGCAGCCCGTCCGGGTCCGTCTCCGGCGGCGGGATGTGCCCGAGGTCCTCCTCGGCGCCCACCACCGGTTCGCCCTCCTCCGCCGGGTACCACTGGACCTGCGGGCAGCACACCTCGGTGCCGCGCGGCGCCCAGGGCTCGTCGTCGGCCGTCGTCACCCGCAGCGTCAGCCAGATCTCGCCGGCCCCGCCCGCCACCTCGGGCCGGTCGATCACCGCCGAACCGCCGGGCGGTACGGCGGGCAGCTCGGCCGGCACCGTCCACGTGCCGCCGTCGGCCGCCGCGAACTCCCACTCGGCGGCCAGCCACGAAAGGTCGCGGAAGTGCTGCCGGTTGTGCACCCGCAGCACCCGCCAGGTGCCCTCGCCCTCCACGGACAGCCGCACCGGGGCGGCGATCTCCCGGTGCTCGAACATCACCGGCTTGGGAGTGCGGTCGGGGAAAACGACACCGTCGGCGATGAAGGCGCCGTCGTGGATCGTCTCGCCGAAGTCGCCGCCGTAGGCCCAGCGCAGACCGGGTCCGGCGACTCCGTTCTCGTACAGCCCGGTGCCCCCACGCCCGGCCGGTCGTCCGTCGTTCACACGCTGGAGGATGCCGTGGTCCCAGAACTCCCAGATGAACCCGCCCTGAAGACCTGGGGTTGCCTCGATGGCGGCCCACGTGTCGGCGAGGGTGCCGTTGCTGTTGCCCATGGCGTGCGAGTACTCGCACTGGATCAGCGGCCTGGTCTGCTCGCCCGACAGCGCATGCGCCACACAGTCCTCGATGGGCGCGTACATCGGGCAGGCGATGTCGGAGGCGTCGTCCGTGGCCGCCCAGTCCAGCTTCGCCGCGCCCTCGTACTGCACCGGCCGGGTCGGGTCGTGGCGGCGCAGCCAGCCCGCCGCCGCGTCGTGGTTCGCCCCGTAGTCGGACTCGTTGCCCAGCGACCAGACGATCACCGACGGATGGTTCTTGTCCCGCAGGACCATGCGGGAGACGCGGTCCACGAAGGCGTTCAGATAGCGCGGGTCGTCGGCGATCTCGTGCGCGTGGTCGTGCGACTCGATGTCCGCCTCGTCCACCACGTAGAAGCCCAGCTCGTCGGTGAGGTCGTAGAGGGCGGGGTCGCCCGGGTAGTGGGAGGTGCGGATCGCGTTGAAGCCGAACCGCTTCAGCGTCAGCAGGTCCGCGCGCATGTCCTCGTACGACACCGTCCGTCCCGTCAGCGGATGGAAGTCGTGCCGGTTCACGCCCCGGATGTAGACGCGCTCGCCGTTGACCAGCAGGTCCCGGCCCCGGATCTCGACGTCGCGGAAGCCGACCCGGTGGTGCGAGGTGTCGGCCACGGTGCCGTCGGCGCGGTGCAGCCGGACGGTGAGCTCGTACAGCTCGGGGGTCTCGGCGTTCCAGGTGCGCACGTCGGGGACGACCGTGCCCAGCCGGGCCTCGCCGAGGAAGTCGGAGACCCGCTCGTCCTCGACGCCCCGCCGGTCGAACTCGCGGTCCTGGGACAGCTCCAGACCGTCCAGGTCCCCGCTGACGTACCACCCGGCCGGCAGCGCGCCCGTCGCCGCCCCCGCCGCCGAGCGCACCCGGCAGTCCACCCGCAGCTCCCCGTCGCGGTGGGCCCGCACGGTCACGTCCGCGAGATGGAGCGGATCGGTGGCGTACAGCAGCACCGGGCGGGTGATGCCGCCCAGCCACCACTGGTCCTGGTCCTCGATGTGCGAGGCGTCCGACCACTTCACCACGGTGAGCCGCACGGTGGCCCGCGCCCCGGCCCGGACCAGTCCGGACAGGTCGAACTCGGCGGCCAGGTGGGAGTCCTTGGAGACACCGGCCGGCCGCCCGTCCACATGGACGAGCAGCACGCTCTCGGCGCCGCCGACGTGCAGGACGATCCGGCGCCCGGCCCACTCGGCGGGGATGTCGACCTCCCGCTCGTAGACCCCGGTCGGGTTCTCGGGCGGGCAGTCCGGCGGGAACTGGCCCCACGGCATACGGACGTTGGTGTACTGCGGCGGGTCCTCCGCCAGGTCGAGGGCCCAGGAGCCGGGGAGTTCGGCCGAGGACCAGGCGGCCCCGGGCTCCCGCTCGGGCGACGGCAGCAGCTGGAACCGCCACCGGCCGTCCAGCGACACCGCCCCCGCACGCCGGTCCACGGCGTTCATGGGCAGCCGCCCCCAGGAGGTCGTCTCGGGCGAGGTCCAGGGGCGCAGGGCGAAGAGTGCGTCGGTCATGACCGTTCCGAAGTCGGGAGGGGCGGGGGAGAGGGAACCGTCCGGGGCAGCACACGCCCCGGCAGCTCCCAGGCGGGATCGAGGGGGATCCCGAGGCGATCCAGGACGGTGGGCGCGATGTCGATGAGGCGGGGGGAGTCCAGCGGGGTCCCGCCGAGGGCCCGGGGCGCGCGGAGGGTTGGGGAGGCGCGGGGGGTCCAGGCGGCTCCGCCCGTGCGGGTCGTGGTGACCGCGCCGATCGCCCGGACCTCGCCACCCGCACCGGTGGTCGTGGGCTTGGCGCCTGTGCTGGTGGTCGCGGACTCGCCACCCGCGCCGGTGGTCGCCGGCTTGCCGCCCGTGCCGGGCTTGCCGCCTGTGCCGGTGGTCGCGGACTCGCCACCCGCGCCGGTGGTCGCCGGCTTGCCGCCCGTGCCGGGCTTGCCGCCTGTGCCGGCCGTCGCCGACGCGCCGCCCGGACCGCCGGCGCCGGGCTCGCCGGTCGCGCTGCCCGCGTCTTCCGCAGGGGCCGTCCCCGGCTCTACGGCCGTCCCCGGTCCTACGGCCGTTCCGAGCTCGGCGAGGATGACGAAGACCTCGCGTTCGGCGTGAGTGTCGCCGCCGTGGCCGCCGGTGTCGAGATGGCCGTGGTCGGTGGTGACCAGGACCGTCCAGTGCTCGTTCGCGCGGCCGGGGGCCGAGCGCCGGGCGGCGATCGCGTCCAGCAGCCGCCCGAGGTGGGAGTCCTGGGCGAGCAGGGCCCGGTCGTAGGCCGGGCTGAGCGGTCCCGTGGCGTGGCCGGCCTCGTCGGTGGCGCCGAAGTACACGAACAGCGCGTCCGGGTCGTCCTCGGCGATCCGGCGCACGGCGGTGTCGGCGACGAGCCGGTCCGCCGTCTCGTAGCCGTCCGACTCCCCGTCGTACCGCACGCGTTCACCGATCGTGGAGCCCAGGGCACCGCGATCGACCAGCTCCGGCCAGGACACCGCGGCCACCGTACGCAGACCGGGGCGGGCGGCGACGGCGCGGCTGAGGAAGTCGGGGTGACGGGAGTAGTCGGCGCCCGCGAAGTCGTTGCCGGTCACTCCGTGCCGGTCGGGCCACACTCCGGTCAGCACGCTCGACCAGCCGGGGCCGGAGTCGGTGTAGGCCATGCTGGTGGACGGCCCGCCCTCGGCCTGGCCGTCCACCTCGCCGTAGGGCAGCAGACCGCGGCCGTGGGCGCCCGCGGCCATCAGGGCGTGCAGCACCGGTGCCGTGGCCGCCGAGCGGGCGAGCCGGTCGAAGCGCACCCCGTCCATGCCCACCACCAGCACCCTGCCGCGTCCCGGCCGCCCGTCGCCCTCGGTGTCCACCACCGCGCTCCTCCGTCCCGCCACCGGCCCACCTGCCGCCGTACCGCGGTTCAACTGCCCTGGACCGCGCCCTCGGTGGCCCCCGCGATGAAGCCCCGCGCGAAGACGGCGAAGACGATCACCAGGGGGAGGGAGGCCATCAGCACACCGGCCATCACCATGCTGTAGTCGGTGCTGTGGCCGACGTTGAGCTGGGCCAGCTCGACCTGGAGCGTGACGTGCTCGGGGTTGGTGAGCACGATCAGCGGCCAGACGTAGTCGTTCCAGGCGCCGACGAAGGCGTAGATGGCGAGGAAGGACATCGCGGGCCTGATCATCGGCAACGCGACGTTCCAGTACTGCCGGAGGAACCCGGCGCCGTCGATGCGGGCCGCGTCCAGCAGTTCGTCGGGCACCCCGTTCTCGATGTACTGGCGCAGCCAGAAGATGCCGAAGGCGTTGGAGAGGGCGGGCCAGACCAGCGCCTTGAGCATGCCGACCCAGCCGATCTCCGACATCAGGATGAACTGCGGCAGGACGGCCAGCTGCAGCGGCAGCATCATGAACACCAGGAGCGTGGCGAAGAGGATCTTGCGCCCCGGGAACTCGAACTTGGCGAAGGCGAAGGCCGCCAGGGAGTCGACGAGCAGCACCAGGACCGTGGTGACACTCGCGATGACGATCGTGTTGAGCATCGACCCGAAGAAGTCGACCGTGTCGAGCACACCCCGGATGTTCTCCAGCAGGTGCGAGCCGAAGGTCAGCTTCGGCGGGCTCTTGTAGATGTCCCGGGTGGTGTTGGTCGCCATCACGATCGTCCACACGAACGGGAAGATCGAGATCACGACGGCCAGGACCAGGAAGAGGTGCGGGGACAGGCCCTTGGGGCGGCGCGGCCGCCCGGCGCCCGGGTTCGGCTTCGCGGCCGTGGCCGGCCGGGGCGTGGTGGCGGTCGTCATGCCTTCCTCCCTCGTTGCACGATGCGCCAGTTGATGACGACGAGCACGATGATCAGTACGAAGAAGGCCCACACGATGGCCGCGCCGTAGCCGTAGTCGTTGTCGAGGAAGGCCGATTGGTAGAAGTACAGCAGGGTGGTCAGGCCCGCCTGGCCCGGCCCGCCGAGGTTCTGGTTGGCGGCGTTGCTGGCGAAGAGCACCTGGGGTTCGCTGAAGCTCTGCAGACCGTTGATGGTCGAGATGACGACGGTGAACAGGATGATCGGCCGCATGATCGGAATGGTGATCTGGAAGAACGTGCGGATCGGTCCGGCGCCGTCCATCCTGGCCGCCTCGTAGACCGACTGCGGGATGGCCTGGAGGCCGGCCAGATAGATGATCATGTTGTAGCCGGTCCACATCCATGTCATCAGCAGTGCGATGACCACCTTGATCAGCCACGGGTTGCTCAGCCACGGCACGGGGGAGATGCCGACCGTGCCCAGGATCGCGTTGACCAGACCGAAGTCGTTGCTGAACACCGCGCCGAAGAAGATCGCCACGGCGACGATCGACGTCACGTTGGGCACATAGAGGGCGATGCGGTAGAAGCCCTTGAAGCGGCGCACCGAGTGCAGCAGCGTCGCCAGCACCAGCGCGCCGAAGAGCGTGGGCACGGTGGACAGGACCCAGATGATCAGGGTGTTGCGGATGGACAGCCAGAAGACCGGGTCGCTCCAGAGGAACTCGAACTGCTGCAGACCCACGAACTGCTTGGTGCCCAGCCCGTCGTAGCGCTGGAAGGACAGGTACAGCGAATAGAAGACGGGGACGAAGGAGAAGCCGAGAAAGATCAGATAGAAGGGCGAGATCGCGAGGTACTGCCGCCAGTACGACAGCACCCCGCGACGTGTGGGCCGAGCGACGCCCGCGGGCGGGGTGCGCCGCGGGCGGAAGCGGGCCGGGCCCGGCCCGCCACGGTGCTCGGGCACCGTGGCGGGACCGGTCACCGGAGGTGACGACACCTCAGTTCACCCCCTGTCGCCTGGCGATCTGCTTGGCCTGCGAGACCGCGTCCTTCCAGGCGTCGTCGGGCTTCTTGCCCTTGGCCTCGATGCTGGTCAGCTCGGCCATGAAGGGGGCCATGACCGCGGAGTCGGCGGGCGCCTCGTAGCTGACGGGGATGGCCTCGGCGGCCGGACCGAAGACCTCGATGATCTTCTGCCCGCCGAAGAAGGCGTCGGGGCCCGTCATGGCCGGCATCGCGTACGTCTCCGGGGAGGCGGGGAAGATGGTGGCGTCGGCGAAGCTCTTGGCGTTGTTCTCCGGGCTGAGGATCCAGCTGATGATCTTGAACGCCTCTTCGGGATTCCGGCACTGCTTGGGCAGGGTCAGGTAGGAGCCGCCCTGGTTGGCCGGTCCGCCGGGGGTCGCGCAGACCCGCCACTTGCCCTTGGTGTTCGGCGCGGCCGACTCGATGTCCAGCGCGTGCCACGCGGCGCCGACCTCGGTGGTCAGGTTCTTGCCGATGGCGGCGTTCCAGCTCTGGTCGTTGATCTTGGCGTCGATGCCGAGCGTGTAGGCGCGGATCGCGTGGTCCCACGCGGCGCGGATGTGGTCCTGGTCGCCGATGAAGTGGTTGTCCTGGTCGATGAACCGCTTGGTGCCCTGGCCGACCGCGATGCTGAACACCGAGCCCATGTTGTTGATGAGGAAGGTCCCGGGCAGCGCCTTCTTCAACTCGGTGCCGAGCGCGAAGTAGTCGTCCCAGGTCTTGGCCTCGGCGGCGACCTTCGCCGGGTCGGAGGGCAGCCCCGCCTTCTCGAACTGGTCGGCGCGGTAGAAGAGCGCGGTGGGGCCGATGTCGATCGGGAAGCCGATCTGCTTGCCGTCCTCGGTCTGGGCGAGCTTGGTCTTCCACTCCAGGTACTGGGAGGAGAGCTTCTTGAAGCCCAGGTCGTTCAGGTCGAGGAAGCGGTCCGCGTTGGGCAGGAACGAGGCGATGTCCTCGCCCTTGATGCCGGTGATGTCCGGCACGGAGGAGCCGCCCGCCGCGAGCGTGGTGGTGAGCTTCTGCTTGAAGTCGCCTCCGATGGAGGAACTGGTCAGCTTGATCTGGCTCTTGAAGTGCGTCTTGGCCTCGGCGACCACCTTGTCGCTGAGGGCTCCGCCCCAGTACCACATGGTGAGGTTCTTGCCGTTCTTGGTGCCGCCGGAATCGGAGCCGCCGCCGCAGGCGACGGTCAGGCCGGAGGCGGCCGCGGTGAACACGGCGGCCTGGAGGAAGCCTCTACGAGAAAGGTCCACGGGTCACTCCTGTTTGTTCCTGTTCGTGGTACTTCAGGGCTTTGGTGCGTGGGGTCAGTGGGGCCGCGCGGGCGGGGTGACCGGGGCGTGGTGCACCGGTGGGCCGACGTCGGCGGGGATGCGGTCCGCGAGGAAGCCGTAGGCCTTCTTCAGCTCGGGGTCGGTCAGCGAGCGCCACCAGCGCTCGACGCCGTACCAGCCGGGCGCGGCGAGGCCTCCGCCGTGGTGGCCCACGGAGAGCCCGGCGGACAGGACGGCGAACCGCAGCCGTTCCGTCAGGGGCCAGCCGCCGAGGGAGGCGGCGACGAAGCTCGCGCCGAAGACGTCGCCGGCGCCCGTCGCGTCGAGCACGTCGACGTCCAGGGCCGGCACCTCCGCGTACTCCCCGGTCGTCTGGTCCACCGCGACCGCGCCCTCGCCGCCGCGGGTCACCACGGCCACCGGTACCAGCTCGCTCAGGGTGCCGAGCGCGGCGACCGCGCTGTCGGTGCGGGTGTAGGCCATCGCCTCGGTCTCGTTGGGGAGGAAGGCGTGGCACAGGGCGAGTTGGTCGAGCAGGTCGCGCGACCACTGCTGGGTGGGGTCCCAGCCGACGTCCGCGTAGACGAGCGTGCCGTTCGCGGCGGCCTTGGCGAGCCACTCGCGCGGCTCGGCCTCGATGTGCACGAGCGCCGTGCGCGCCTCGGGCGGGTCGCCCATCAGGACGTCCTGCGAGTACGGCGGTTCCTGGCCGTGGGTGACCAGGGCCCGGTCGTGGATGGGGGTCCCCCCGCTCGAGCGAAGCCGAGAGTGGGGGAGGGCGAGGGAGACGGTGACGGGGGTGTGCCAGCCGTCGGCGGTGCGCGAGAGGGAGAGGTCGATGCCCTCCTGCCCGGCGAGGACCTCACGGCAGTACTGGCCGTAGTAGTCGTCGCCGAAGACCGTGGCCAGCGAGGTCCGCAGGCCGAAACGGGCGGTGGCCACCGCCAGGTTGGCGATGCCGCCCGGACCGCAGCCCATGCCGTCGGTCCAGATCTCCTCGCCGGGTGTGGGCGGCCTGCCCAGCCCCGTGAGCACGAGGTCGTAGAAGAGCAGCCCGGTCAGCAGCACGTCGGGCCGGTCGTCGTCCACGCGTGCACCCTCTCGTCGAGACATGCGAAGCCCTTCGAAGATCACTCTTCAAAAGTCTTCAATTTCGGTGCACAGATCGTGCGCGCCTCCGAGAGGTTTGGCAAGAGTCGAGCAGAAGTGAGCATGGATTTGATTGGGAATGACGAGTACTGTTCAGCGCGTGCTGGCAGAGAGACGACACCAACTCATCCTGCGGGCCCTGCGATCTGGCGGGCCGGCGGCGGTCACCGACCTGTCCGAACAGCTCGGTGTGAGCCCCGCCACCATCCGGCGTGACCTCGTCCGGCTGGAGGAGGAGGGGCTGCTCACCCGGGTGCACGGCGGCGCGGTCGTGGACGAGGGCGACCAGCCCTTCGCCGAGGTCGCCGAGGTGCGGGTGGCCGAGAAGGACGCGATAGCGGCGAAGGCCGCGTCGATGGTCCACGACGGCCAGTCCGTGCTGCTCGACATCGGGACCACCGCCTACCGCCTGGCCCGGCAGTTGCACGGCCGCCGCCTCACGGTGATCACCAGCAATCTGGTGGTCTACGAGGAGCTGGCCGACGACGAGGGCATCGAACTGGTGCTGCTCGGCGGCATGGTCCGCCGCGAGTACCGTTCCCTCGTCGGCTTCCTCACCGAGGACAACCTCCGTCAACTCCACGCCGACTGGCTCTTCCTCGGTACGAGTGGAGTGCGCCCCGGTGGACAGGTGATGGACACGACCGTCGTCGAGGTCCCCGTCAAACGCGCGATGATCAGGGCGAGCGACAGGGTCGTCCTGCTCGCCGACTCCGCGAAGTTCCCCGGGACGGGGATGGCGAAGGTCTGCGGACCCAGAGACCTCCACGTCGTCGTCACCAACGGGCCGGTGGAGCAGAGCACCCGCGCGTCGTTGGAGGAGGCGGGGGTCGAAGTGGTCACGCCATGACCGCCCCCGGGGTGGGGAGGCTGACACGTGTCGGGCCCCTCCCGCGCACGGTGGCGGGACGGCCCGGACGAGCAGTGTCCGAACGGCCCGCACAAACGCACGATCGGCAAAGGTGGTAGTTGCGTGAAGCTGACGATTCTGGGCGGCGGAGGATTCCGGGTGCCCCTCGTGTACGGGGCGCTCCTCGGGGACCGCGCCGAGGGCCGGGTCACCCATGTCGTCCTGCACGACCTGGACGCCGAGCGGCTCTCCGCCGTCACCCGCGTCCTCGCCGAGCAGGCCGCGGACGTCCCCGACGCCCCCGAGGTGACCGCCACCACCGACCTCGACGAGGCCCTCACCGGCGCCGACTTCATCTTCTCCGCGATCCGCGTCGGCGGTCTGGAGGGCCGCGCGAACGACGAGCGCGTGGCCCTCGACGAGGGCGTCCTCGGCCAGGAGACCGTCGGCGCCGGCGGCATCGCCTACGGTCTGCGCACCGTCCCGGTGGCCGTGGACATCGCCCGGCGCGTGGCCCGCCTCGCCCCCGACGCCTGGGTCATCAACTTCACCAACCCGGCCGGTCTGGTCACCGAGGCCATGTCCCGCCACCTCGGCGACCGCGTCATCGGCATCTGCGACTCACCCGTGGGCCTCGGCCGCCGCATCGCCCGCGTCCTCGGGGCGGCGAAACCCGCCGAGGCCTGGATCGACTACGTCGGCCTCAACCACCTCGGCTGGGTCCGCGGTCTGCACATCGCCGGCCGCGACGAACTGCCCCGCCTCCTCGCCGACCGCGACCTGCTCGGCTCGTTCGAGGAGGGCAAGCTCTTCGGCGTCGACTGGCTCCAGTCCCTCGGCGCGATCCCCAACGAGTACCTGCACTACTACTACTTCAACCGCGAGGCCGTCCGCGCCTATCAGGCCGTCGAGAAGACCCGCGGCGCCTTCCTCAAGGACCAACAGGCCCATTTCTACGAGGAGATGCGCCGCCCCGACGCCCACGCCCTCAAGGCCTGGGACCGCACCCGCGCCGAGCGCGAGGCCACCTACATGTCGGAGAACCGGGAGACGGCCGGCGCCGGCGAACGCGACGCCGACGACCTCTCCGGGGGCTACGAGAAGGTCGCCCTCGCCCTGATGCGGGCCATCGCCCGCGACGAGCGCACCACCCTCATCCTCAACGTCCGCAACCAGGGCACCCTCACGACCCTCGACACCGAGGCCGTCATCGAGGTGCCCTGCCTGGTCGACGCCAACGGGGCCCACCCGGTCTCCGTCGCGCCCCTGCCGGACCACGCCACCGGCCTGGTCTGCGCGGTCAAGGCCGTCGAGCGCGAGGTCCTGGCGGCGGCCGAGGCGGGTTCCCGTACGACCGCCGTGAAGGCCTTCGCCCTGCACCCCCTGGTGGACTCGGTCAACGTCGCCCGCCGTCTGGTCGAGGGCTACACGGCCGTGCACCCTGGCCTGGGCTACCTGAAGTAGGCTCCCGCCCGGAAAGCGCTTACCGCCCTCGGCCTCCCCACCCGCTCCCTCCGCTTTCTGCTCCGCCCCCCTCTCTGGAGACCTCACATGCATGACGAACGCCGCCGGATCGAGGAACGCGTAGAGCGCGTCCACACCCAACGCATCAAGCCCGCGATCTACGCCGCTTCCGTGCCCTTCGAGGTAGAGGCCTGGCAGGCGCCGGGCGAACCGGTCCCCTTCGAGGAGGCCGCGGCCGCCTCGTACACCCCGTTCGCGATGGACACCCCCTGGGGACCGCCGTGGGGCACCACCTGGTTCCGGATGCGCGGACAGGTCCCCGCCGAGTGGGCGGGCCGCCGCGTCGAGGCCGTCATCGACCTCGGCTTCGTCGGCGACTGGCCGGGCAACCAGGCCGAGGCCCTGGTCCACCTCGCCGACGGCACCCCGCTGAAGGCGGTCAACCCGCTCAACCAGTACGTGCCGATCGGCAACCCGGTCCGGGGCGGCGAGAGCATCGACTACCTGGTCGAGGCGGCCTCCAACCCCGACATCCTCGCCGACAACTTCTCCAAGATCACGCCGCTCGGCGACATCCTCACCGCCGGCGACAAGCCGCTCTACACCTTCCGGCGCGCCGACATCGCGATCCTCGACGAGGAGGTCTTCCACCTCGACCTGGACCTCCAGGTGCTGCGCGAGCTGATGGTCCACCTCGGCGAGCACGAGCCCCGCCGCCACGAGATCCTGCACGCCCTGGACCGGGCCATGGACGCCGTCGACCTCGACGACGTCTCCGGCAGCGCCACCGCCGTCCGCGAGATCCTCGCCCCGGTCCTCGCCAAGCCCGCCCACGCCAGCGCCCACACCGTCTCCGGTGTCGGCCACGCCCACATCGACTCCGCCTGGCTCTGGCCGATCCGCGAGACCAAGCGCAAGACCTCCCGGACCTTCTCCAACGTCACCGCGCTGGCCGACGAGTACGAGGACTTCATCTTCGCCTGCTCCCAGGCCGTGCAGTACGAGTGGGTGCGCGACAACTACCCGCAGGTGTGGGAGCGGATCAAGAAGGCCGTCGACAAGGGCCAGTGGGTGCCGGTGGGCGGCATGTGGGTCGAGTCGGACGGCAATCTGCCCGGCGGCGAGGCCATCGCCCGCCAACTCGTCCACGGCAAGCGGTTCTTCATCGAGCACTTCGGCATCGAGACCAAGGGCGTCTGGCTGCCGGACTCCTTCGGCTACAACGCCTCGTACCCGCAGCTCGCCAAGCTCGCCGGCAACGACTGGTTCCTCACCCAGAAGATCTCCTGGAACCAGACCAACAGGTTCCCCCACCACACCTTCTGGTGGGAGGGCATCGACGGCACCCGCATCTTCACCCACTTCCCGCCGGTCGACACCTACAACGCCCGCTTCAGCGGCGAGGAGATGGACCGCGCGGTCCGCAACTACCAGGAGAAGGGCGCCGGTACGCGTTCCCTGGCGCCCTTCGGCTGGGGCGACGGCGGCGGCGGCCCCACCCGCGAGATCATGGAGCGGGCCCGCCGTCTCGCGGACCTGGAGGGCTCGGCGAAGGTCGTCGTCGAACACCCCGACGAGTTCTTCGCCAAGGCCCGCGCCGAGTACGAGGACGCCCCCGTCTGGAACGGCGAGCTGTACCTCGAACTCCACCGCGCCACCTACACCTCCCAGGCCCGCACCAAGCAGGGCAACCGCCGCAGCGAGCACAAGCTGCGCGAGGCCGAGCTGTGGGCGACGACGGCCGCGCTCCACGCGCCGGAGTACACCTACCCGTACGAGAAGCTCGACCGCCTCTGGAAGACGGTCCTCCTCCACCAGTTCCACGACATCCTGCCGGGCTCCTCGATCGCCTGGGTGCACCGCGAGGCGGAGGCGGAGTACGCGCGGGTGGCCAAGGAGCTGGAGGAGCTGACGGCCGAGGCGGTCGCGGCGCTCGGCGCGGGTGACGCGCGCGTCTTCAACACCAGTCCGCGGGACCGGGCCGAGGTGGTCCGTTCGACCGCCGGCGCCCCGGCGTACGTCACCGTCCCCGCCAACGGCAGCGCGCCCCTCACCCCCGCCGAACCCCCGCACCCCGTCACCGTCTCCGGCCGCGTCCTCGACAACGGCCTGGTCCGGGTCGAGATCGCCGAGGACGGCACCCTCGCCTCGGTCCGCGACCTGGTCGCCGACCGCGAGGTCCTCGGCGACAAGGGCAACCTGCTGCGCCTGCACACCGACCTCCCGAACTACTGGGACGCCTGGGACGTCGACAAGCACTACAGGAACCGCTACACGGACCTGCTGGACGCCGATGCGATCACCGTGGTCGAGGAGGACCCCCTCCTCGGGGCCATCCGCGTCGAGCGCGCGTTCGGCAAGGGCTCGCGCATCACCCAGACGATCACCCTGCGCGCCGGCAGCCCCCGGATCGACTTCGAGACGGACATCGACTGGCACGAGGCCGAGAAGTTCCTCAAGGCCGGCTTCCCGATCGACGTCCGCGCCGCCCACTCCTCCGCCGAGATCCAGTTCGGCCACATCCAGCGCCCCACCCACACCAACACCAGCTGGGAGGCGGCCCGCTTCGAGGTCTCCGGCCACCGCTGGGTGCACGTGGGCGAGCCCGGCTACGGCGTCGCGGTCATCAACGACTCGACGTACGGCCACGACGTCTCCCGCACGGTCCGCGAGGACGGCGGTACGACCACCACGGTCCGCCTCAGCCTGGTCCGCGCCCCGCGCATCCCGGACCCCGAGGCCGACCAGGGCAGGCACCGCCTCACGTACTCGCTCCTCCCCGGCGCGAGCATCGAGGACGCGGTCGCCGAGGGCTACGCCCTCAACCTGCCGCTGCGCGTCGCGGACGCGGCGGGCGCACCCTCACCGGTGGTGTCCGTGGAGGGCGAGGGCGTCACCGTCGAGGCGGTCAAGCTCGCCGACGACGCCTCGGGCGACGTTGTGGTCCGCATCTACGAGTCGAGCGGCGGCCGGGCCCGGGGCGTCCTGCGCACCGGATTCCCGCTCGCCGGGGCCCAGCTCACCGACCTGCTGGAGCGCCCGCTGTCGGAGGCGGCCACGGACGGCGACGGCGTCCCGGTGACGCTGCGCCCGTTCGAGGTGCAGACGCTGCGGCTGGCGGTTCTTCCCACGAAGAATTGAGGAACCGGTAAATCGGCTGGTCGCGGCGGGTGCACCGCCCGCCGCGACCACTGTACGTTCCCTCCACGACACCTGGAATTCGCCCACTGCCCCTGTGATACGGGGCAACGCGACAGTGCGAAGAAAGTTGTGAGGTGTCATCGTGCGAGATCCGCGCATGTCCGCGATCGGCAAGGGGCTCAGGCGCCGTGGCAGGCTGATCGCCGAGGCGGTGAGCCCGCCGCGCAAGCCGCTGAACGCCGTGCCCGCGCCCCGGACCGACGCCGCGCCCGCCGAGGCGCCGTACGTCGCCCCGCGCGCGACCCGGCTGGTGGACGCCCCCGTGTTCGTCCTGTCCTCGGTGCGCTCCGGCTCGACGCTGCTGCGGGTCATCCTCAACAGCCACAGCCAGATCCGCGCCCCGCACGAGATGCACCTGCGGACCGTCCACGTCCATCTCTCCCGGGACTTCACCGCGGACGCGATGAAGGCGCTCGAACTCGACAAGGCCGAGCTGGAGCACGTCCTGTGGGACCGCATCCTCCACCACGAGCTCACCCGCAGCGGCAAGCAGGTCATCGTCGACAAGACCCCGCCCAACACGCTGATCTGGCCCCGGCTGCACCGATGTTGGCCGAACGCCCGCTACCTGCTGCTGCTGCGTCACCCCGGGGCGGTGGTGCAGTCCCTCACGAGCCGCCGCACCGACCCGGACCACGAGGCGATCCGCGCGGAGGTCCTCGCCTACAGCGAGAAGCTGGAGGAGGCGCGGCAGAACCTTCCCGTGCACGTGATCCGGTACGAGGAGCTCACGGCGGAGCCGGAGAAGGTCACGCGGGGCATCTGTGAGTACCTGGATGTGGAGTGGGAGGCGGGGATGCTCGACTACGGCAGGCAGGACCATGGCGCCTTCCGCCCCCAACTCGGTGACTGGTCCACCACGATCAAGTCCGGCCGCATCCAACCGGCCCGCCCCGCGGACCCGACAGCGGAACTCCCGCCCCGCCTCCAGGAGTTGGCCACGGCCTGGGGCTACTGACCCCGCCCCTTCGCCCCCCAGCCGTCCGCCCGGTGGGGCTTCTCGCGCAGTTCCCCGCGCCCCTTTCAGGGGCGCGGGGAACTGCGCGAACGGGGTCCGGGGCGGAGCCCCGAGTCTTTGACGCGGGGGTCGAAGGGGCGCGCAGCCCCTGGGGATGGGGCGGCGGGGGCGAGGGGCTCAGACGGCGAGCGGCCGGTCCGCGGCGGTCGGCTTGCACGCCACAGGCGGCGCGACAGCCACCGGCCGCGCATCCACCGCAACGGCCACCTCGGCGACCGGCACCTCCGCCACCTGATGCGGCAACGACACCGGCCGCACCGGCCGCGGCCCCGACACCACCGTGTAGTCCTGCCCCAACCGCGTCGGCAGCACCTCCCCCGGCTCCTCGCCGAGCGCCAACCGCACAGCGGCCCACGGCGCGTTGATCCCGCACAACGCGAGCTGGTGCAGCCCGCCCGCCGGACGCGTGTTGACGTCCATGAGGACCGGCTCGTCGCCGTACATCCGGAACTGGATGTTCGTCAGGTAGTGCAGCCCGAACCGCTCCGCGATCCGCCGCGCCGGCTCGATCCAGGCGGGGTGGAGCGTGAATCCGCGCCGGCGGCCGTTCTTGGTACGGCCCACGGCCATCCGGACCCGCCCGTCGGGCCCGGTGAGGCAGTCGACGGACACCTCCGGCTGCTCCAGCCGCGGCATCACCATCCAGTCGACCGGCTCCTCGGCCGCCCGCACCGCCTCCACGACCATGTCGAGCTGGACGTACGGGCTCGGGAAGCCGCTGAGGTGATCGAGCGAGAAGGGGGTGCGCGTGACGACACGGAAGCCCACGCCACCGGCCCCGGAGGCCGGCTTGAAGCACGCCCTGTGCCCCCCGGCCTCCAACTCCTCCACGGCGGCGATGAGTTCGTCGGCGTTCGTCACCCGGAACCACGGCGGGACCGGCACCCCGTGCTCCCGGACCGCCTCGTACGCGGTCACCTTGTCCTCGAAGACCTCGATGGCCCCGGCGCCCGGCGCCAGCAGGGCCGTACCGACGGCGGCGAACTCCTCGCGGTGCGCGGCGAGGGCCGCCTGGTGCAGCCGGGGCACGAACACGTCGATGCCGCGCTTGGCGCACTGGTCCAGCGCGTACTCCACGTACGCGGCGGGGGAGAGGCCCTCGGGCTCCAGGTCGGCGGTGTCGGCGGCGGCCAGTACGGGGGAGTCGGCGTCGCCGTGCGTGGCATGGATGTCCACCGGACGAGCGTGCGGATTATGCCGCAGCTGATCCATGAAGAAGACATTCTCCGCGTACGTGCGGTTGAGCCAGACGCGTACGCGAGAGACCATGCAGGCCGCCTTTCCAAGGTTCGCGGGCAGGGCGAAGCAGGCCGTGCCCGGCCAGGGGGGATGGAGGTACGCCGAACCGCCGTACGCGAAGGAGGGGCGTGGCGGTGGTGTAGGACGGATCATACGGCCACTGGGGCCCATGTTTCTGTCACGCGCGTGTTAATCCTCGTGCGACGGCGTTTCGGGCGGAGCGCCCGGACGTGCCGACGGCCTCCCCGGAGAGAGGGTCAACGGCTCGGCAGGTCGGTCTTGTCCGCAGGTGTGCACCTGTGTTCTCGTGTTGATGTTCGGTGTTCGGAAGGGAGCGCGGGTGGAGTCGAGGGTCGGCCGTCACGGAAATGTGCTGGCCGTGAGTGATCTGCACATCGGCTATCCCGAGAACCGCGCACTGGTCGAGCGGATGCGCCCGGAGAGCGACGACGACTGGCTGCTCGTGGCCGGCGACGTCTCCGAGAAGGTCGCCGACATCCGCTGGGCGCTCGGCACACTCGCCGACCGCTTCGCCAAGGTCGTCTGGGTCCCCGGCAACCACGAACTGTGGACCCACCCCAGCGAGACCGTCCCGTACAAGGGCGTCGAACGGTACGACCATCTCGTCGCCCTCTGCCGGGAGCTGGGCGTGGTCACCCCAGAGGACCCCTACCCCCTCTGGGAGGGCCCCGGCGGCCCGGTGGTGATCGCGCCGCTGTTCCTGTTGTACGACTACTCGTTCCTGCCCGAGGGCTGCGCCACCAAGGCGGAGGGCCTGGAGTACGCGCACGGCACCGGAGTGGTCTGCACCGACGAACACGTGCTGTACCCCGACCCGTACCCGAGCCGCGAGGACTGGTGCCGCGCACGCGTCGCCGAGACCGAACGCAGGCTCGCCGAACTGCCGGCCGACCTGCCGAAGGTGCTGGTCAACCACTACCCCCTCGACCGGCACCCGACGGACGTCCTGTGGTACCCCGAGTTCGCCATGTGGTGCGGCACGGAGCTGACCGCCGACTGGCACCGGCGGTTCAACGTCGAGGTCATGGTCTACGGCCATCTGCACATCCCGCGGACCACCTGGCTGGACGGGGTCCGCTTCGAAGAGGTGTCCGTGGGATACCCCCGCGAGTGGCGACCGCGTCCGGAACCCCCGGGCAGGCTGCGCCGCATTCTGCCGATGGAGGTCGGAGCCGGTGATCGAGGAACTGCTCCCGGGAGCGGTCGTGGTCGTGGAGGCGCACGCCCATGAAGCGGCCGCCGCCGTCGAGGGGGTCGAGCTGTACCCCGAGGAGGAGGCGGTCATCGCCCGGGCGGTGCCGAAGCGGCGCCGCGAGTTCACCCTCGTTCGTGCCTGCGCCCGGCGGGCCATGGAGAAGCTCGGGGTCGCCCCGCGGGCGATAGTGCCGGGCGAGCGCGGCGCTCCCGGCTGGCCGGACGGTCTGACCGGCAGCATGACCCACTGCGAGGGGTACGCCGCCGCCGCCCTGGTCCGTGCCGTCGATCTCGCCTCCCTCGGCATCGACGCCGAACCCCACGACGCCCTGCCCGAGGGCGTCCTGACGGCGATCGCCCTCCCCGCGGAGGAGGAGCGGCTGCGCCGTCTGACCGCCGACCACCCCTCGGTCCACTGGGACCGGCTGCTCTTCAGCGCCAAGGAGTCCGTCTACAAGGCGTGGTTCCCGCTCACCGGGCGGTGGCTGGACTTCTCGGAGGCCGACATCGAGCTGACCGTCGACCCCGACGGCCGCTCCGGCGGGCTGCGCGCCGAACTCCTCGTGCCAGGACCGGTGGTGGACGGCCGTCGTGTCGGTCTCTTCCACGGACGCTGGACCGTCCGGCGGGGGCTGGTGGCGACGGCGGTTTCGGTTCCCTTTGCGACGGAGGACGAGGACGCCAGATGACCACACTTTCCTATGTGGAGCTGCACAGACAGGTCGCGTCGGACATCGACGCGGAGATCGCCGGCGCCCTGGAGGGTCTCGGCCCGTCGTCCGCGGCGGTCCGAAGATCCATATCCGGGCTGCTGGGCCACCAGCAGATGAAATACCCGCTGTCCGTGCTCCCGCTCCTGGTGCACGGCTCCGAGACCGGGGCCCCGGGACCGGCCGTCCCCCTGTCGGCCGTGCACGTCCTGTGGTGGACCTCCGCCTGCTACCTCGACGACCTCGCCGACGGCCACGGCGCGCACACCCCCGCCGGGCTCGGCACGGACGAGGCACTGCTGGCGTCCGTCCTCAGCGGACAGGCCCTGCCCATCAGGGTCGTGCAGGCCCAGTCGGTGCCGGACGCGGTGCGCAACGCCCTCACCCGGGAGATCGTCGACTGCTGGATCGACGCCGTCGAGGGCCAACTGCGCGATCTGCGCGGCGACCTGGCGAACGCCTCGTGCGACGCGGTCGTGGCCGCCTATCGCGGGAAGTCCGGCGCCCCCTTCGGAATGATCACGGCGATGGCCGCGATCCTCTCCGGCGCCGGGACCGAACGGACCGAACTGTGGCGGGAGTTCGGCGATGTGTTCGGGATCCTCTGGCAGCTCTTCAACGACCAGGAGGACCTGCTCTCCGGCCGTGACGAGGACCTGCGCAACGGCACGGTCACCTACCTCCTCGCCTGCGCCCTGGAGGAGACGTCCCCCGGCTCCCGGGACGGGATCGCGGAACTCGGACGCGCCGCGCGCGACTCCGAACAGGCCCGCGCGCGCCTCCGCTCCCTGCTGCTCGCCCCCGCCGTGCTGCGGCGCTTCGAGAAGGACCTCGCGGCGTTCCGTGACGACGCGCACCGCGTCCTCGACGCACTGGGCGGCGACGAGACCTACCTCCCGGCCCTGCGACAACTGGTCGACCAGGCCGCCGGGATGTACCTGACCGAGAGCCGGCCCTAGGGGCAATGCCGTTGCTTTTGCCGTGGGCGTAGGCTGGTTGGCAGTGGGTCCCGGGGGTGGTTGGTGTGGCTGCGAGTGCGTCTGACTTATCGGGTCTTGGTCTTCTGACCTGGGTGTATCCGCCGGGGTTGGTGGACCGGGTGG
>NZ_JAQYWT010000347.1:0-301 GCF_036322545.1 Streptomyces sp. SP18BB07 | reverse complement strand
TTGCTCGGTCGCGCAACCTCCGTCCGCGACAGCGAGCGTCCCCTGCCGTCTGTGGAAAGGACGAGCCGATGAGCAGTACCCGCGAACAGAACGGGAGTCCAGGTCATCCCGTCGGGGAGGAACTGCCGGGAATCGGTGCGTCAGCCGCCCTCGCCCGGACCGACCTCTTCGTCTTCGTTGTCGCCGCGGCCCTCACCCTGGCCTTCGTCGTGTGGGGAGCCACCGCGTCGGACTCGCTGGAGAGCGTGTCCGGGAAGCTGCTGGACGGGACGATCCGCTACGGCGGCTGGGCCTTCGTCCT
>NZ_JAQYWT010000346.1:0-401 GCF_036322545.1 Streptomyces sp. SP18BB07 | reverse complement strand
TCCCGAGCAGCTTCTCGTGCGCTGGTGAAACCTGCCGTAGGGCAGTGATGCATCGCGCTGAGCTGGGAATTTTCCTGTCGCATTGATGTTCGTTGGAGTCGTTGCCGCGCGGGGGCCTGGTCTTTCAGGGGCGCGGGGAACTGCGCGAGTAGCCCCACCGGACCCGCACCCGAAACGCCCGCCCGGGCCGGCCCCCGGCCGCGCGGGCGGCGGGGGGGGGGGTGTTTGGGGGTGGGGGGGGCGCGGCCGCGTGGGGGGGGGGGGGGGCCCGCCCCCCCCCGCCCCCCCCCCCCCCCCCCCCCCCCCCCACCCGCACCCCACCGCGGCCCCCTCCAGGACAGCCCGTGGGAGGACTTCGACCCCGCCTGGTCACCCGACGGCACCCGGCTGCTGTTCGTGCG
>NZ_JAQYWT010000345.1:0-366 GCF_036322545.1 Streptomyces sp. SP18BB07 | reverse complement strand
GCGCCGGGGGGGGCGGCGGGACGGGGGGGGGCCCCCCGCCTCGCAGGCGCCCGCCGTGCGTGGGGACGCCGCCGGGAACGCCGTCGGGTCCGCGTCCGGGGGGCGCCCTCGGGAGCCGGCGAAGCCGCTCTGGGCGGGGGGGAGGGCGAGCGAGAGGGCCGCGCCGGCGCCGAGGGTGGCGCTGCCGCCGCCGGTCGTCGGGTCGCGGAGGACCGCGTTCTGGGGCAGCCCGGCCTCCCGCGTCAGCGCCGTCTCGCCGGCTACGCGCGGGAGTTGGGTGAGGGCGCGCAGGCCGTCCGGCATACGGCTGACGCCCGTGGCGACCCGGGAGCCGAGCGGCAGCCGGTGGGCGCGGGCGTAGGTGTG
>NZ_JAQYWT010000344.1:0-454 GCF_036322545.1 Streptomyces sp. SP18BB07 | reverse complement strand
GTTGGACAGGGAGCCGGCGTTGTAGTAGAGGTGGGCGGCCGGGATGGCCCGGGAGAGGGCTCGGCCGATTTCGACGGCCTCGGTGTAGTAGACGAGCGCGGCGTTGCAGTCTACGGTATCGCTCTGCTGGTTGGAGAGGTTGTTCAGGGACATGGCGAGGTTGGGGAGGTGGTCGGCGGGGTTGTCTTGGGTGAGTGTGCGGAACAGGTCGACGGCTTCGGTGATGGAGGCGAGTGCTGCCTGCCGGTCCCCGTTCTCGCTCTGACAGCCGGAGAGGTTGTTCAGGGACAAGGCGAGGTCGGGGAGGTGGACGGCGGGGTTGGCCTGGGTGAGGGTGCGGTAGTGGTCGACGGCTTCGGTGATCGAGCCGAGCGCCGCCTGCCAGTCCCCGGTATCGCTCTGCTGGTTGGAGAGGTTGTTCAGGGAGCCGGCGAGGTCGGGGAGGTGGGCGGCG
>NZ_JAQYWT010000343.1:0-81439 GCF_036322545.1 Streptomyces sp. SP18BB07 | reverse complement strand
TGGGCGGGTTCTCGGCGTAGGCGATGGTGCCGTCGGGGCGGTGGTGGAACCACTCGGGGTGCTTGTCGACCCAGGGGTGGTCGGGGGAGCACTGCAGGGCGAAGTCGAGGGCGACTTCCAGGCCGTGGGCGCGGGCTTCGGCGACGAAGTGGTCGAAGTCGTCGAGCGTGCCCAGATCCGGGTGGACGGTGTCGTGGCCGCCTTCGGGGGAGCCGATGGCCCAGGGGACGCCGACGTCGTCGGGGGTGGGGGAGAGGGTGTTGTTGCGGCCCTTGCGGAAGGTGGTCCCGATGGGGTGGATCGGGGGCAGGTAGACGACGTCGAAGCCCATGGCGGCGATGGCCGGGAGCCGGCGGGCGGCGGTGCGGAAGGTTCCGTGGGGCTGCTCGGGGGTGCCCTCGGAGCGGGGGAAGAACTCGTACCAGGAGCCGAACAGGGCCCGTTCGCGCTCCACCAGCAGAGGCAGCGGCTCGGAGGAGGTGACCAGTTCCCGCAGGGGATGGCGGGTCAGGACCTCCTCGACCTCCGGCGCCAACGCCGCCGCAAGCCGGGCCGAGACGGGGCGGGCGGTGTCCCGGAGGGCGTCCACGGCGGCGAGGAGGGTGCCTCGACCGCTCTTGCCCTCGGGCACCCCGGCGGCGGCGCGTTCGTGGAGACGGGCGCCCTCCTCCAGCACCAGCTCGGTGTCGATGCCGGCCGGGACCTTGATCCGGGCGTGGTGCCGCCAGGTGCTGACCGGGTCGTCCCAGCCCTCCACGGCGTAGGACCACAGGCCCTCGCTCGGAACGGAGACGGTGGCGCCCCAACGGTCGGTGCCGGGGGCGAGTTCGCACATCGGGGTCCACCCGGCCGGGCGGCCCTC
The DNA here is from genome assembly GCF_036322545.1 of Streptomyces sp. SP18BB07. NCBI lineage: Bacteria > Bacillati > Actinomycetota > Actinomycetes > Kitasatosporales > Streptomycetaceae > Streptomyces > Streptomyces sp. SP18BB07. The sequence goes on along the minus strand of NZ_JAQYWT010000343.1, from coordinate 80,577 downwards.
CGGGTCCCGGAGCACGACATTGGCGGCGACCGCGTCGTGGCCCTCCCGGATGACGACGGCCGAGACCTCGAAGGCCTCGCCCACGACGGCCTTCGCCGGTCGGCGGCCGTGGTGGACGGTCGGCCGCACATCGAGGACCGGTATCCGTCCGATCGTGGGAGCGCCCGGAGCCTTCGGGGGTGTCGGGGGCGCCGAGGTCGGCGCGGGCGGGCCGGTCTGCGCCCGGCGTGCGGGGCGTGCGGCAGTGCTGTCGGGTGGTGCGGGGGTGGTGCTGGTCGTCGGGGGTGCTGACGAGTGGTGCGTGGCGGGCATGACCGCTCCTGTCCGCGTCAACGTGGGTGGGCGGATGAGGGTGTGGGGAGGTGGGGCCAGCGGGACGTACCGGTGGAGCCTTCCCACACAGTGCGGGTGGGCATTCCGGCACTTTGTTAACTACTCACGCGTATGTCTACACACAAGACCGGCCTCGTCCGTAGGGGTCGAGGCCGGTCACTGTAGTCGCTCTGGGTAAAGAGCCGTTCACCTGTGGTGTTACGGGCCCCTACGGATGGTCGACGAGCAGAAGCCTGTTCGGGGAGCCCGGATATCTGTCCTTCACCTTGCCCGAAACCGCACGCTTCACCAACGCCCCGGCCACCTCCGCCGGAGCGGCCCGTGGACGGTCGGCCAGATACAGGGCCGCCGCGCCCGCGGCGTGCGGTGCCGCCATGGACGTACCGGAGTGGGTCGCCTTCGCGGTGTCGCTCCGGTGGGAGGCCGAGGTGATGGACTTCCCGGGGGCGAACAGGTCCAGGCTCGGGCCCCAGTTGGAGAAGTCGGCGCGGACGTCCTTGCGGTCGGTGGCGCCGACCGTGATCGCCTGCTTGACGCGGGCGGGCGAGGAGAGACCCGCGGCGCGCCCGTCGTTGCCCGCGGCCACCGTGTAGGTGACCCCGGAGGCTATGGAGTTGCGTACGGCCGCGTCGAGTTGGGCGTTGCCGAGCCCGCTGAGGCTCATGTTGGCCACGGCCGGTTTCCGCGCGTGCTCGGTGACCCAGTCGACACCCGCGATGACCTGGGCGGTCGTCCCCGTGCCCGCGTCGTCGAGCACCCGTACGGCGACGACCTTCGCCTTCTTGGCGACCCCGTACGCGGTGCCGGCGACGATGCCCGCGACATGGGTGCCGTGGCCGTTGCCGTCCTGTGCGGTCCGGTCGTTCTGCACGAAGTCCCAGCCGTCGACCGCCCGTCCGCCGAAGTCCTTGTGGGTGATCCGTATCCCGGTGTCGATCACGTAGACGGTGACGCCCCTGCCCGCCGACGCCGGCCAGGTGTAGCTCCTGTCGAGCGGCAGGCCGGGCTGGTCGACGCGGTCCAGGCCCCAGGAGGGCGGGTCGGACCGGCGGCCGTCGTGGGTGACCTTCGTGTCCTGGACGACCGACGCCACGCGGGAGTCCGCCGCGAGCCGCCTGGCCTGTTTCTCACCGACCGTCACGGAGTAGCCGTTCAGGGCGGCGCCGTACGTGTGGCGTATTTTCGCCCCGTACTTCGACGCTATGCCCCTTCCCGCCGTCGACGGGGCCTCCGTTCCCGGTTTGAGGGTGACGATGTAACTGCCGTTGACGGAACCGGGGCCACCGGCGCCGTGGACGAACCCCTCAGGTGCGGCGTGCGCGGGCAGGGCGATGGCCGAAAGCGCCACGGCCGTCATCACCGCCGTGAACCCGCCCGCCCGGCGCGCACGCCTGTTTCTCGCCTCTGACAGCTGGTGCATGTCTGAGAACCCCCTCCTCGACCCGGCGCTCCCACACCGGCGTTCACCGGAAGCCTCTCGTGCGGGGTGAAGCACCACAAGGCCGCGCAGAGGGGTGGAATCAGCCAATATCACCCGTGGGGTACATGTGAATGTCGGTGCCGGGTTGCGGCGAATTCAGGACTGAACGGCCCGGAGCGGACTGCCCCGCCGGGCGGCCGGGGTACGGATGCGCCGTAATTGCATACGGAGGGACGCGCCGTAGTTGCCACGGCCCCCGCGCCGCTACCGTCGGGGGTGACGAACGGCGCACAGCGGAGTGCGTCCCCCGGCCCGTACGTCCTGGCGCGAAGGTGGAATCCTCTGTGAAGGCCATCCGCAGATTCACCGTCCGACCCGTCCTGCCCGAAGCCCTCCACCCGCTCAGCGAACTCGCGCGCAATCTGCGCTGGTCCTGGCACCCGGAGACCCGTGACCTCTTCCAGTCGGTCGACCCCGAGCGCTGGGCGGCGTCCGGCGGCGACCCCGTACGGCTCCTCGGCTCCGTCTCCGTCCGGCGCCTGGCCGAACTCGCCGAGGACCGCCGCTTCCTGCGCCGGCTGACCGCCGCCGCCGACGACCTGCGCGACTACGTCACCGGCGACCGCTGGTACCAGGGGCAGGCGCAGAGTGCCGAACTCCCGGCCGCCATCGCCTACTTCTCGCCCGAGTTCGGCATCACGGCCGCGCTGCCGCAGTACTCCGGCGGCCTCGGCATCCTCGCCGGCGACCATCTGAAGGCCGCCAGCGACCTCGGGGTCCCGCTGATCGGCGTCGGCCTGCTCTACCGGCACGGCTACTTCCGGCAGTCCCTGTCCCGGGACGGCTGGCAACAGGAGCACTATCCCGTGCTCGACCCGAACGAACTGCCGCTGGTGCCGCTCCTGGAGGCCGACGGCACCCAGGCGCAGGTCGGCCTGGCGCTCCCCGGCGGCCGCCGGCTGCACGCCCGGATCTGGGAGGCCCAGGTGGGCCGGGTGCCGCTGCTGCTGCTCGACTCGGACGTCGAGGAGAACGACCTCGGCGAACGCGGGGTGACCGACCGGCTCTACGGCGGCGGCAGCGAACACCGGCTCCTTCAGGAGATGCTGCTCGGCATAGGGGGTGTCCGGGCCGTACGCACGTACTGCCGGCTCACCGGCCACGCCGGGCCCGAGGTCTTCCACACCAACGAGGGCCACGCCGGCTTCCTCGGTCTGGAACGCATCGCCGAACTCGGCGACGAGGGGCTCGACTTCGACGCCGGCCTGGAGGCGGTCCGCTCCGGCACCGTCTTCACCACGCACACCCCCGTTCCGGCCGGCATCGACCGCTTCGACCGTGAGCTGGTCGCCCGCCACTTCGGGCCCGACGCCGAACTCCCGCGCATCGACGTGGGACGCATCCTGGGGCTCGGCATGGAGACCTACCCGGGCGGCGACCCGAACGTCTTCAACATGGCGGTGATGGGGCTCCGGCTCGCCCAGCGCGCCAACGGGGTCTCGCTGCTGCACGGGCAGGTCAGCCGGGAGATGTTCTCCGGCCTGTGGCCGGGCTTCGACCCGGACGAGGTCCCGATCACCTCGGTGACCAACGGGGTGCACGCACCGACCTGGGTGGCCCCGGAGGTCTTCCGGCTCGGCGCCCGGCAGATCGGCGCCGAACGGACCGAGGACGCCATGTCCGTCGGCGGCTCCGAACGCTGGGACGCCGTCGGTGAGATCCCCGACCAGGACATCTGGGACCTCCGCCGCGACCTGCGCGAACAACTGGTCGTCGAGGTACGGGAACGCCTGGCCGCCTCCTGGCGGCAGCGCGGCGCCGGCACGGCCGAACTCGGCTGGATCGAGGGCGTGCTGGACCCGGACGTCCTGACGATCGGCTTCGCCCGCCGCGTCCCCTCGTACAAACGTCTGACGCTGATGCTGCGCGACCAGGACCGCCTGATGGACCTGCTGCTCCACCCGGAGCGCCCGATCCAGATCGTGATCGCGGGCAAGGCGCACCCGGCGGACGACGGCGGGAAACGCCTGATCCAGGAGCTGGTGCGGTTCGCGGACGACCCCCGCGTCCGCCACCGGATCGTGTTCCTCCCCGACTACGGCATGGCGATGGCGCAGAAGCTGTACCCGGGCTGCGACGTGTGGCTGAACAACCCGCTGCGGCCGCTGGAGGCGTGCGGAACGAGCGGGATGAAGGCGGCGCTCAACGGCTGTCTCAATCTGTCCGTGCTGGACGGCTGGTGGGACGAATGGTTCCGGCCCGACTTCGGCTGGGCGATCCCGACGGCGGACGGCACGGCGTCCGACGAGGACCAGGACCGCCGCGACGACGTGGAGGCGGCCGCGCTCTACGACCTGCTGGAGCGCCGGGTCGCCCCCCGTTTCTACGAGCGCGGGCAGGGCGGTCTGCCCGACCGCTGGATCGAGATGGTCCGCGAGACGCTCACGCATCTGGGGCCGAAGGTGCTGGCGGGCCGCATGGTGCGGGAGTACGTCGACCGCCTCTACACGCCGGCCGCCCGCGCCCACCGCGCCCTGGCTCCGGACACGGCCCGCGAACTGGCCGAGTGGAAGGCGCGGGTGCGGGGCGCCTGGCACCGGGTGAGCGTGGACCACGTGGAGACCTCGGCGGCGCCGCTCAGCACGGCCGCCGAACTGGGCGCGACGCTGGTGCTGCGCGTCCGGGTCGGCCTGGGCGACCTGGTCCCGGACGACGTGGAGGTCCAGGCGGTCTCCGGCCGGGTGGACGGTGAGGACCGCATCACGGACGCGACCTGCGTCCCGCTGAAGCCGGCGAGCGGCCCCGGCGACGAGGGCCGCTGGATCTACGAGGGCCCGCTCTCCCTGGACCGCACGGGCTCCTTCGGCTACACGGTCCGCATCCTCCCGACCCACCGCCTGCTGGCCTCGTCCGCCGAACTGGGCCTGGTGGTGGTGCCTTCGGAGGAGCTGGGGGAGGGGGCGGGGGTGTTGCTGCGGTGAGTCGAGCGGGCGGGGTGTGCGGAGTCCGCCCCGCCCGCTGCCTGGCGGCGAAGCGACTGCTGAGTCGCTGGATCCGGGTGGCGCTGCATGTGGGCGAGGCCGCGGCGGAGGGTGCGGGTGAGGTGGTCGGGGTCCGTGAACGCGGTGTTGGCCATCGGGCCTCGCCGTAACAGGGACCAGACCCCTTCCACCGGGTTCAAGTCCGGGCTGTGGGAGGAGAGCTGGACGATCGTGAGCCAGTGGTGGCCTGCGGCGTAGTCCTGTTGCGGCACCAGCGGTTCGGGCTCGACCCGTCTCAGCCCCCGGCGGACGTCTCCAGGATCTGGGAGGCGGGTCGGCGTTGGTTCACTTGGGCGTATTTGCCGATCGATCGGCTTGCCACTCGCTGGGCGGCACACCGTAGGCGGCGCGGAAAGCCCGGCTGAAGTGCGAGGTGCTGGTGAATCCCCAGCGCTGGGCCACGGCGGTGACCGTCGGCCCGGTCCGTCCTCCGCGGCCGAGGTCCCTGCGGGCCGCCTGGAGTCGGCGTCGGAGGATCCAGCGGCCCACGGTCGCGCCCTCTTGTTCGAACAGTCGGTGCAGGTAGCGCACGGAGATGTGGTGTGCGTCGGCGATCGTCTGTGGCGAGAGGTCCGGATCGGCGAGGTGCCGGTCGATGAAGGCTCGGATGCGGACCCGTAACGCGGTAGCGGCGGTGTCGACGCCGGTCTCCGGTGCTTTGCGGTCCAGGCGCTCGGCGATCAGGGTGGCGAGCAGATCGGCGGCGTTGCGCGCCAGTTGGTCGCCGATCGGTGGAGCCAGACTCCCCTTGCGGGCGGCCAGCCCCGTCAGGAAGGGGATGACCAGGGCCGCCGCGTCCGAGTCTGGGGCCACCGGTACCGCCGTCATGCGGGCCAGATCCGTGGAACGTACGGTCAGCAGCCGTCGGGGCACCTGGAAGACGTGCATCCGGAAGGGCGCGGGGTAGGTGACCGTGTACGGGCGGGTCGTGTCGAAGAGCGTGAGGGTACCGGGTGCCAACACGGTGGTCTCGCGGTTCTGCTCGATCACCAGGCTGCCGCTGTCCTGGAGACAGAAGTTGAGGTCGTCGGCGCCCGAGCCCGGGGCCGCCGGCAGGGGCTGGCGGACTTTCAGAGGGTCGCCATGCGTCGTGGCGATGCCCACGGGGCCGACCGGGCCGGCGTAGATGGCGCCCATGTAGGGGTCGTCCGTGGGAGTGGAGATGTCCAGTCGGACAGAGGTCAGCTCCTGGTAGGTCCGGCCTATCGCGTCACGCCAGTAGTCCAACCGCTCCCTCGGCGGTATCCGCTTCGTGCACACCGTGGGGGGCGCCACACGCATCCTCGTTCCCTCGTCTTTCCTGCTCCTGGGACCGCGTGGAGTGCCGTCGGCCCGCTGCGGTTCCTCCTCGTCGCTCCGTGCACAGGAGGAACCGACCGGTGCACGGAGAGGCACGTCGCGGCCCGGGGCGAATCTAGCGTGGCTGCGTAACCCGTTCACAGCAGGTAAGCGGCCATCCGCACGCAGGCACTCCGTGCCGCGTACCGGGCTCGGCGACGGCTCCGGAACCGGCCGCCGGCACCTGCCTGCGTCCGGCCACGCCTCACACACGAAGGACAGAATCACCATGAAGACCAGCGTCGGCAGGAAGACGCTCACGGCGGGCGCCACGCTCGCTGCGACCGTCGGACTCATGACCGCCACCGCTCCCTCGGCACAGGCGGCGGGCTCTTACAACATCCGGATCGACACGCTGACAACCAACTACGTCGCCGACTACTGCCTGCTCACCACCACCAGTGGCAACGCCCAGGCCGCGTGCAGCGGCAACAAGGGCAAGCACGACAGTTTCCGCCTGGGCACGGTCCACAACACCAACGACCGCGTGTGGTTGGACATCAACATCGTGGCCGGCACCGACCGCAAGGGGATCGACCTCCAGGGCAAGCACTACATCAGAACGAGCGGCGATCTGTTCGCCGTTGAGGTGTGCGGCTGGAAGAGCCTCGAGTCGTACACCAGCGGCAACACCGGCGTCCCCCTGCACGGCGACACGCTCTGCTGGTGGTGAGGCGACCCGTGGACCGCGCATATGTGAAGGGGTTCTGCGCCGCCGCGCTCGCGGGTGCCCTGACGATCGGCCCCCTCGTCACCGCCCCGGCACAGGCCGCCGAAGACAACCGCATTCGCTTCAAGTTCCGCGACTCCCGCAGCGTCTGCCTCACCGCGTACGAGCGCTCCAATGACCCGCTGGTCATGGAGCGGTGCGACGGGGACAACGCGCGCGGCAACTGGCGGAAGATCATCTACAGCGGCGGGGGAGTCGTCATGCTCCTTCAGAACGTCGCCTCCGGCGAGTGCCTGGACGCGGAGTCGGGGCTGGCGGCGAAGGCGTACACCTCGCCGTGTGACATCACCGACAGCGGTCAGCACTGGTATTACTTCTGCGACTCGGGCTCCATTATGGCCGCGGCCTGGAACACGGTCCTCACCGGCTGGAACGACAACACGGTCACCGCGCGTGCGGGGAGCAACGCCCTGGACGACAAGCAGCGATGGGATCGCATGCCTGCGGTCTGCTGACCGAGCCCGGCGCACAGAGAGACCGACGACCGTGCATCCGGGCCCACCCCGTTTCGGGACGGGCCCGGATGAGCGTTGTCAGGTTGTTGGCAGTGACTGCCTGACGGCACGTCGGGGCAGGTGGGCTTGGGAGCCGGGCCTGTGCTCAGGCTGGCGACGCGCTCCCCACGGACGACCCTTCCCAGGCTGATCAACCAGAAGATCATCCCACCGGTCGGCCAACGTGACAGTGCCGGCATGGGTGACGGGTGGCAGGGCATCCGAGGGGAAGGGGGTGGGCTGACCGCGCCTTCGGTGCCGCCCGTCGACGTCAAGAGCCTCTTAGGGGTGAGAAGGTGAAGGGCTTCCGCAGCTTCATCCTGCGCGGCAACGTGGTCGACCTGGCCGTCGGCATCGTCATCGGGGCAGCGTTCACCGCCGTGGTGAACGGCTTCGTCAGCGCCTTCCTGACACCACTCGTCGGGCTGGCCACCGGCGCCACCGGCGACATGAGCCGCAAGACCTTCACCCTGGGCGCCACCGAGTTCCCCTACGGCGCCTTCATCAACGCGGCGATCAGCTTCCTCCTCCTCGCCGGCGCCCTGTACTTCCTGGTCGTGCTCCCGATCAACAAGCTCCACGAACGCCTCGCCCCGCACCAGGACGTCCAGGCCCCCAAACGGGACTGCCCCGAATGCCTCAGCCCCGTACCCGCCCAGGCCCGACGCTGCGCCTCCTGCACCGTCTCCCTGCCCGCCCTACCCGCTCAGACCGGGGAGACAACCCAGCGCGCCGGGTGACCCGACCTCCATGGCCTGGCCTGGGGTGCCGGGCCCGTCGCGGGCACGCCCATGGTGACCGTGGTTACCGACGGTGTCCGATGCCGAACCGGCTGCGTGGCTGCGATGTGTCGGCTTCGTGTCAGCGGAGCGTGTCAGTGGCGGTCGGCCGGTCCAGGCCCAGGCCCAGGCCGTCGAGGGGCCCTTCTGATGGATCTCCGCGGCGTCGCGGCCCTAGTCGCCGCCACCACCCCCACCGCCGTCTCCGCCACCCCCGCCGTCGCCGCCGCCCGAGTCGCCGCCGTCTCCGCCGTCCGAGCCCCAGCCGTCGCCGCCGCCGGGCTCGTTGTCGTCGCCGCTGTTGCCGAGGTTGCTGAACCAGGTGCGGTCCCACCATTCGTCGAGGGCGATCGGTTCGCTCTCGCGCGCCGGGCGCTTGCGGTTCGCCGGGAAGCGGGCCAGGCCCGTCGTGTCGCCGAGCCCGAAGGCGACGGAGAAGACATGGGCCATGACGGCGTCCAGGGGGTCGGTGCTCTCGTGGTGCACGGGTGCCAGCGGCAGCAGCACCGCGCCCGGGTCGAGTACCTGGCGGCGCGGTGGACGGGTCAGCAGGGCGACGCGGCGTTCGTCGCGCAGCAGCCATGAACTCTTCCCGCTCTCCCGGCGCAGCGCCCAGTGGCCTTCGGGCAGCAGCACTTCCACGGAGCTCTTCGACTTGCGCAGCCGCTTCGTGAGGACGAGTCGGGCCGTGACGTCGCCGACGGTCAGCAGCAGGCCCTTGGACGGTTCCGGGGCTTGGCTGTGGAAGCCGCGTGGGGCCCGGATCCGTACGACGGGAGCGTGCGGCCCCCACACGTCGACCCGTACCAGACGCCGGTCCACGGCGACGGTCACCGGACCGGCGGGGCCCGCCGCGTACCGCCGCGCGATCCACAGGGGTACGCCCTCGGCCCGGGCCCGGTCCGCCAGGGCGGCCACCTGCGCCGGTCCACCGCATCGCCGTACCGCCAACTCCCCCAGCCGGTGGGCGAACTCGGCGGCCTGCCGCACCTTCACCGGCGTGGAGGTGCCGGTGACACGGGTCACCGGGACGACTCCGGGGCCGTTCGGCAGCCGCGTCAGCGGGCGTTCCGTCCCGCCGCCCCCGACCCAGTACCCGCGCTGGAACGCCTCGGCCATGGCGCCGAGGTTCAGCTCGCTCAGCGGCGTGGTCCTGCCGCCCCTGCGCAGATGTTCCTCGGTCAACTCCACGGTCCGCGCCAGCGGATTCCTCGACCGTTCGCCGTACCGCACCTGACTCACGACACCCCCGTACGTACGCTGTCCAGCGGAGTTCAGGGCGACGCGGTCGCGCCCCGGTGCCTGAGACGCCCGCCTCAGTCCTTGGGGTTCCCCGCCAGCCTCCGCAGCACCACCCCGCACCGTCGTGCGTACGCGTGCTGCAACCCCCGCGTCGCCGCGCCGCCCGCGCGGGCGTACCACTTCGCGCCGCGGCTGAAGGCCGTGATCGTGAGCCAGACCGTGCCGTCTCCCGTGCGGTCGACGACGAAGGACTCCTCGCCGCATTCGGGGTGGCCCGGGAGGGTGCCGTAGGCCCAGCCCTTGCGGCGGGGCTCGTCGACCGTCCACACCACGCGGCAGGGGGCCTTGATCACGCCGCCCAGAGTGACCGTCACGTCGACGCCGGGGGCCGCCTCGGGGGCCGAGGCGCGTATGCCGACGCCCAGCGCGCGGTGCATCTCCCAGGTGTGGACGGCGTGCGCCGCGCGCTCGAACACGTCCGTGCCCTCGCCTATGCGCGAGCGGACGTGGAGAGGGCTGAAGTCGGGCGGGCAGTGGCCCTCGCGGGTCGCGCCGACGGCCTCGTAGGTGAAGGGGCCCTCGGGGAGCGGGCCGGTGGTTTCGGGCATGGCGCACAGACTAGGGCGGCACCCGGAGTCGCCTTCTCGCCGGGTACCGCCCCTGGGTCAGCCGTGCGTCACGCGGTGACGTTGACCGCCGCCCACGCCGCGTTCACCGCCGCGTACTCCGCGCTGCTCGCGCCGTAGAGCGAGGAGGCCGCGTTCAGGGTCGCCGTGCGGGCGCCCTTGTAGTTCGTGGTCGACGTCATGTACGTCGTGAGGGCCTTGTACCAGATCTGGACGGCCTTGGCTCGGCCGATGCCCGTGAGCGTGGAGCCGTTGGAGGTCGGGGAGTTGTACGAGACCCCGTTGATCGTCTTGGCGCCGCTGCCCTCCGAGAGGAGGTAGAAGAAGTGGTTCGCCGGGCCCGAGGAGTAGTGCACGTCCAGGCTGCCGAGCGACGACGACCAGTAGTTGGCCGACGAGCCGTCCTTGCTCGGCTGGTCCATGTAACGCAGCGGGGTGCCGTTGCCGCGGATGTCGACCTTCTCGCCGATCAGGTAGTCGCCCGGGTCCTTGGCGTTGGCGGCGTAGAACTCGACCGCCGTGCCGAGGATGTCGGAGGTGGCCTCGTTCAGGCCGCCGGACTCGCCCGAGTAGGTGAGACCCGCGGTGTTCGAGGTGAGACCGTGGGTCATCTCGTGGCCCGCCACGTCCAGCGAGGTGAGCGGCTTGGTGTTGCCCGCGCCGTCGCCGTACGTCATGCAGAAGCAGCTGTCGGACCAGAAGGCGTTGACGTACGCGTTGCCGTAGTGGACCCGGGAGTACGCGGCGACGCCGTTGTTCCTGATGCCGTTGCGGCCGAGGACGTTCTTGTAGAAGTCCCAGGTGACCTGGGCGCCGTAGTGGGCGTCCACGGCGGCGTTCTGGTCGGTGGAGGAGCTGGTGGCGGTGCCGGTGCCCCAGACGTCGTCCGCGTCGGTGAAGAGCGTGCCGGCCGAGGAGGACGTGGCGCGGGCCTTGTTGTACGTCTTGTGGGCGCCGCGCGAGGCGTCGTTCAGCTGGTACGTCGAGCCGGACAGCGAGGTGCCGATGGTGACCTGGCCGTTGTACTGGCTGTTGCCGCTGCCGGTCTGGACGGCCTCCCACTCGTACAGCTTCTTGCCGGTCTCCGCGTCGGTGACGACGTGCAGCTCCTGCGGGGTGCCGTCGTGCTGGAAGCCGCCGACGACCGTCTCGTAGGCGAGGGCGGGCTTGCCGCTCGCGGCCCAGACGACCTTGCGCGGGGCCTTGTCGGCCGCGGTCTTGGTGGAGCCCTCGGCCTTGGCGGCCTTCAGCGCCTGCTTCTCGGCGGTGGCCTTGGTGACGTCCGCGGTCAGGTCGGTGACCTTGACGGAGGCGGTGGTCGCCTTGCTGACGCTCTTGATGTCGCCGGCCTTGGACTCGTGGACGACGAGGTCGCCGCCGAGGACCGGGAGGCCGCCGTAGGTGCGCTCGTAGCGCGTGTGGACCGTGCCGTCCGCGTCCTTGAGGACGTCACGGACGACCAGTTCCTCCTTGGCACCCAGGCCTATCTCGTCGGCGGTCTCGGCCGTGGCCGCGTCCGCCTCCTTGATCAGGGCGGTGCGCGCGGCGGGGGTCAGCAGGACCGGGGCACCGGCCGGCTTGGCCTTGTCGGCGACCGGCGCGGGCTGGGCGGTGGCACCGGAGGTCAGGCCGGTGGTGAGGAGCGCGCCGGCGGCGACGGCGGTCGCGATGGCGAGCGTGGTGCGCTTGTGACGCGCGTAGAGAGGACGTCGGGGAGTCACACGAGCTCCTTATGTGGGGGAGTTGCTGTGGTGCTGGTGCGGCGGGTGGAGGAAGAGTGACACCTGAGTCGTGTTCATGTCAGGAGGGGGTGATGATGTTGGCCGAAAGTCAACTGTCCGGTGAATGTTGCGGGAACATGAACGGGCGCCGCCCCGGCGGGAATCGACCCACCGGGGCGGCGCCTTTCGGGAACGGGAGGCGCGTGCGCGGGGGTGACCCGCACGCACGCCCGAGCCGACCTACGGGAACGTCAGCTTCCAGCTGTTGATGTACCCGGTGTCCTGGGCCGCGTTGTCCTGGACCCTCAACTGCCAGACTCCGTTGGCGACTTCGGAGGAGGCGTTCACGGTGTACGTGGTGTTGATGTTGTCCGTGCTGCCACCGGTGCCGTACGCCTTCAGCGTGTACGCCGTGCCGTCGGGGGCGACCAGCTGGACCTGGAGGTCACCGATGTAGGTGTGGACGATGTCCACGGCGACCGCGAGGTTGGAGGGTGCGTTTCCGGTCCGGCCGGAGACGGTGACCGGCGAGGTGACGGCCGCCCCGTTGTCCGGAATCGATACGTCGGTCGTGGACTCGAACGAGGTACCGCCGCCCCCGCCACCGCCGGGCCGGGTGCCCACGTTGACGCCCGCCCACGCGTTGGCCACCGCCGTGTACTCGGCGGACGTGGTGCCGTACAGCTCACCGGCCGCCGCCAGGGTCCCGGTGCGGGCGCCCGCGTAGTTGGTGGTCGAGGTGAACTTGGTGGTCAGCGCGCGGAACCAGATCTTCTCCGCCTTGTCCCGGCCGATGCCGGTCACCGGCAGGTTGTCCGAGGTGGGCGAGTTGTAGCTGACGCCGTTGATGGTCTTGGCGCCGCTGCCCTCGGAGAGCAGGTAGAAGAAGTGGTTCGCGGGGCCCGAGGAGTAGTGCACGTCGATCGAGCCGATGCCCGAGTACCAGGCGTCCCTGGACGAGCCGTCCTTGCTCGGCCGGTCCATGTAACGCAGCGGCGTGCCGTCGCCGTTGATGTTGATCTCCTCGCCGATGAGGTAGTCACCGACGTCGGAGGAGTTCGCCGCGAAGAACTCGACCGTGGAGCCGAAGATGTCCGAGGTGGCCTCGTTCAGGCCGCCGGACTCGCCGCTGTAGTTCAGACCGGCGGTGTTGGCCGTGAGGCCGTGGGTCATCTCGTGGGCGGCCACGTCGATCGACGTGAGCGGGTTGGCGTTGCCGGAGCCGTCGCCGTACGTCATGCAGAAGCAGGTGTCCTGCCAGAACGCGTTGACGTAGTTGTTGCCGTAGTGCACGCGCGAGTAGGCGCCGACGCCGTCCCCGCGGATGCCGCTGCGGCCGTGCACGTTCTTGTAGTAGTCCCAGGTCAGTGCCGCGCCGTAGTGGGCGTCGGCGGCGGCCGACTCCAGGTTCGACGGGGTGCCGTTGCCCCACACGTCGTCGGGGCCGGAGAACAGGGTCCCGGTGCCGGAGGTGCCGCGGTTCAGGTTGTACGTCTTGTGGCCGCCGCGTGCGCCGTCGGTGAGGTTGTACGTCGAACCGGACTGCGTGGTGCCGAGGGTCACCTGGCCGCTGTAGACCGTGTTGCCGGTGCCGGTCTCGACGGCCTCCCACTCGTACAGCTTGGCGCCGCTGGTGGCGTCGGTGATGACGTGCAGCTCCTGCGGGGTGCCGTCGTGCTGGAAGCCGCCGACGACCGTCTCGTACGCCAGGACCGGCTTGCCGCTCGCGGCCCAGACGACCTTGCGGGGCGCGCGGTTGATGTCCGGGCTCTTGGCGTCCTCGGCCTTCGCGGCGCCGAGCGCCTGCTTCTCGGCCTTGGCCCTGCTGACGGTCGGCGTCAGCGACGGGACGGCGATCTTCGCCTTGGTGGCCTTGACGATGTCCTCGGTCTCGCCCGCCTTCGAGGTCTCGACGACCAGGTCGCCGCCGAGGACCGGGAGGCCGTCGTACGTCCGCTCGTACCGGGTGTGCACGGTGCCGTCGCGGTCCTTGACCACGTCGCGGACGACGAGCTTCTCCTTGGCGCCGAGGTTCAGCTCCTCGGCCGTCGCCGCCTTCGTCGCGTCGGCCTCGCGTATCAGCTCGGCCCGCTGGGCGGGGGTGAGCTTGACCGAGGCGGTGCCGGTGGCCTTGCCCGCTGCCGACGGTGCCTTCTCCGGGGCGGCGGTGGCGGCGCCCGACTGGACGGCCGCGGCCAACAGGGCGGTGACGGCGACGAGCGCGCCGGCGGCCGTGCGCCGACGGGCGGTGTGGCCGAAGGTGTTACCGGTGTGGGAGGTGCGTCTGTGGGACTGGCGTCTCAACACTGACTCCTTCTGCGTGGCCGCGGTTCGCACGGCCAGGGGAGACCGGACGGCTGGTGGTCGTCCGGGCAGAACAAGGTGTGAACTGATGAACGCGAAACCACATGCGTGGGGGTGCCGCGCGGCACGTGAGAGCGCTTCTTGTGAGGTTGCTGTGCCGCGGTTGTGGGCAGAGTGGCAGGAGATTGCGCTTCCTGTCAGGAGCGCGTCAACAAGTTGGCCGGAAATGTTCCGTTGCCCGGTTGATCATGTTCGCTATACGGACCGTTCACCTGGCGGGGTCGCGCACTCCGTCCTCTCGCCGCCGTGCCACCGCCGCCACAGTGCCGCGTACGCGCCCTCCGCCGCCACCAGGTCCTCGTGGGTGCCGAGTTCGGTGAGGCGGCCGTCCTCCATCACCGCTACGCGGTCCGCGTCGTGGGCGGTGTGGAGGCGGTGGGCGATGGCGATGACCGTACGGCCGTGGAGCACGGCGGCGAGGGCGCGCTCGGTGTGGCGGGCGGTGGTGGGATCGAGGAGGGCGGTGGCCTCGTCGAGGATGAGGGTGTGCGGGTCGGCCAGGACCACCCGGGCGAGGGCGAGCTGCTGGGCCTGGGAGCCGTCCGTACGGCGCCCGCCCTCGCCGAGGCGGGTGCCGAGGCCGTCGGGGAGGTCGCGGACCCAGCCGTCCGCGCCCACCGCCGCCAGCGCCGCCCACAACTCCTCGTCCGTGGCCGCCGGTTCGGCGATGAGGAGGTTGTCGCGGACCGTGCCCAGGAAGACATGGTGCTCCTGGGTGACCAGCACCACCTGGCGGCGCAGGCGTTCCGGGCCGAGGTCCACGACGGGCACACCACCGACCGTCACGGTGCCGGCGGTCGGCGCGTCGATGCCGGCCAGCAGGCGGCTCAACGTCGTCTTCCCGGCGCCGGACGGGCCGACCACCGCGAGACGTTCGCCCGGGCGGACCGTCAGGTCCACGCCCCGCAGCACCTCGCCGCCCCGCTCGTACGCGTACCGCACCCCCCGTACGTCGATCCGGTCGTCCACGGGCTCCGGGGTGTCGGCGGAGCCGGTGCGCGGCGCCCCCGCCAGACCCTCCACCCGGGCGAAGGAGGCGCCACTGCTCTGCAGTAGTTCTACCCGCATCAGGATCTCGTCGAGCGGGCCGCTCAGCTGCTGCAGATACAGGGCCGCCGACACCACCACGCCCAGCGTGACCGAGCCGCGCGCGAGCAGTACACCGCCGAGGAGGAGGACGAGCACCTGGGGCACGAAGTACGAGACCTCGACCCCGGGGAAGAACACCGTGCGCAGGAACAGGGTGTGGAAACGGCGGCGCCGGGACTCCTCCAGGGCGTCGTGGCTCGCGGTGATCCGCCGCCGTTCCAGCCGCAGCGCCTCGACCGTACGGGCGCCCGACGCGGTCGCCGCGACGATCTCCGCGACCTCCGAACCGGCCGCGCCCTCCGCGAGATAACCGGTGCGCGCCCGGCGCAGATACCAGCGCAGCACCACCCCGATGCCGCTCAGCCCGACCAGCGCGCACACCCCGAGCAACGGGTCCAGCGCGAACACCGCGCCGATCAGGAACAGCGCCTGAACCGAGCTGATCAGCAGCTCGGGGCCCACGTCGCGCAGGGTCTTGCCCACCGCGTCCACGTCGGCCGTGCCGCGCGCCGTCAGATCACCGGTGCCCGCCCGCTCCACGACCGACGCCGGCAGCGACAGTGTCCGGTCCACGAACTCCTCACGCACCCGCGCCAGCGTCCGCTCCCCGAACCGGTGCCCCACGTACCGTGCCCAGCGCGCCAGCAGCAACTGCGCCACCGCGCACAGCAGGATCGCCGCCGCCAGCCGGTCCACGACCCCGACGCCGGCCCCGCCGCGCACCTCGTCGATGATCCGGCCCACCAGCCACGGCCCGGCCAGTCCCGTCGCGGCCGCCGCGCCGTTCAGCGCCAGTACGGCCAGGAAGGCCCGCCCGTCCGCCCGCACCAGCCGCACGGTCGCCCGCCGCACGGCCCGCGCGTCGGCGATGGGCAGCCGCCCGGAGGGGTCGGGGGTGGGGCCGCCGGTACCGGATGCCGTTGCGTCTGCCGCCGTCGCCGTCACCGCAAGACCTCCGCGTCCGTACTCTCCGCGTCGTCCGTACTCTCCGTGTCCCCGGCGGCCTCCCCGTCGCCCCCGCCTCGCGGCTCCCGTGGCTCTTCCGCGTCCCGGGCCACCAGAGCCCGGTAACCCCGTTCCGTGGTGAGGAGTTCGTGGTGGGAGCCGGTGGCCGTGACCTTGCCGTCGACCAGGTGGAGGACGGTGTCGGCGTGGGCGAGGACGAGGGGTGACGTGGTGGTGACCAGGGTCGTGCGGCCCGCGCGGGCGGAACGGAGCCGGTCGGCGACGCGAGCCTCGGTGTGCGCGTCGAGCGCCGAGGTCGGCTCGATGGCGAGCAGGATCTCGGGGTCGGCCACCAGCGCCCGCGCCAGCCGCACCCGCTGCCGCTGACCGCCGGAGAGATTGCGGCCCTGCGCGTCGATCGCCGAGTCGAGGCCGTCCGACAGGCCCTGCACGATGTCCTCGGCCACCGCCGCCCGCAACGCCCGCCCGGCCGTCTCGTCGTCGACGTCCCCCTGCCCGCCGAGCAGTTCACGCAGCCGACCGGCGAACAGGTCGGCCTCGTGATCGGCGACCAGGATCCGCGCCCGGACCTGCGCCAACGGGATCGCGTCCAGCGGGATCCCGCCCCAGGTCACCGCGGTCGGCGCGTACCGGCCGAGCCGGTCCACCACCGCCACCGCGTCGCCCGGCCGGTCGGCGGCCAGCGCGACCAGCCGGCCCGGCGGCACCCGCACCCCCGACTCGGGGTCGTGCAACGTCGACGGCTCGGCGGGGGCGTCCGTCGTGCCGTGGTCCGGCAGCGGCTCCAGGTCCAGGAACCGGATGACGCGCCGCGCGGCCACCACCCCGCGGCTGACCTCGTACCCCCAGTCGACGAAGTACGACACCGGCCGCACCAGCACGGTGACGTAGCCGTACACCGACACCAACTCGCCCACGCTGATGGCCCCCTGGGCGGCGAGCCGGGCCGCCAGCCAGGTCACCACCGCGAGGAACACCGTCGGCAGCCCCACCCCGAGCGCCTGCATCCAACTGGTCACCGCCCCCACCCGGTACCCCTGCGCCCGCAGCCGCTGCGAGTCCCGATAAAACGCGTCGGCGACCAACCCCTTGCCGCCCAGCCCGCCCAGGACCCGCAGCCCGCCCGCGAGGTCGGCGATCCGCGCGGTCAACACGCCCCGCCGCTCCCGGTACTCCGTCTCCGTGCCCTGCAACCGCCGCATCAACGGCCCCACGATCACCGCGATCAGCGGCATCCCGAGCAGCACGACCGCCGCGATGGGGAGCGAGACCGACACCAGCAGTCCGGCGACCACCAGGTAGGCGGCGAGTGCCCCCGCCCCAGGCCCGATGACCGTCAGCGAGCCGGCGATCGTCTGGACGTCCCCCACGCCGATCGTGACGACCTCGCCGGTGCCGACACGGCGGCGCAGCGCCCCTCCCAGCCGGACGGCGTGCGCCATCACGACCTTCACCGTGCGGAAGTTGGCGTCCATCCGGACCCGCGTCATCGTGCGGTGGCGCATGATGCTCAGCCAGGCGTTGAACGCACCGACGCCGAAGAGGGCGGCCGTCCAGCCGACCAGGGCCCGGTGGTCGCCGGGTGCCAGGCCCTCGTCGATCGCGCGGGAGAGCAGGTACGGGGTGGCGGCGAGCAGCACCATCCATACGCAGGAGATGAGGGAGCCGAGGGCGGAACGGCCGGCCTGCTGCTTGACCAGCCACCACAGGTAACGGGCACCGCCACGGCGGTCAGGGGTGCCGGGGTCCTCGTACGCGTTGATCATCGGCCCCCGGTTTCTGTGTGGACTTGGATGCGGATGAGTGGGTGGGTGCGATGTCGGGTGCGATATCGGTGCGGGCGGGTGGGGGCTGGTCGCGCAGTTCCCCGCGCCCCTGGAGATACGGCCCTGCGGGCCGGTTCTCCGGTCTCCTGCAGGTGCCGCTCCGTCGCTGCTGGGGTTATGACGACGAGGCGGTCGTGGTTTCCAGGAACGCTCTGGTGGTTGCCACGAACTGGTCGGCGTCGTCGAGCCAGGGGTGGTGTCCGGCGCCGGGTTGGACGACGAGTTCGGCGTTCGGGAAGAGGGCCGCGAACTCGGCCATGGTGGGGGGAGGGGCTCCGAGGTCGGCTTCACCGGCCAGGAGGAGGACCGGCGCGGTGAACCGGGCGAGTGCGGTGCGGGTGGTGTCCGGGGTGAAGGCGCCTTCGGCGCCGAAGGCAGCGACGATCTCCGGGTTCATCCGTTCGTCCCCGGCGGCCTGATGCGCCTGGGCCGCCTCGTCCCAGCGGCCGTAGGAGAACGGTGCGACGGCCTGCCAGCTGTCGGCGGTGGCCTTGCCCGTCACGATCGCCTGCAGGGCCGCGAACGCCTCGGGGAACCACGGTTCGTCCCGGCGGAGCTGTGCGGTCTCCAGCCGGAGGTCTCCGGTGATCGTGAGGCCCACGGCCCTGGTACTCGGTGTGATCAGCGCGAGTCTGCTGACGTTCTCCGGGTGACGGCTCACGTAGAGCGCGGCGAGATTGGCGCCGGCGCAGTGCGCGAGCAGGTCCATCCGGTCGAGGCCGAGGTGCTCGCGCAGGGCTTCGACGTCGCCGACGAGTCGGTCGCAGCGGTAGGAGGCGGTGTCCTCGGGAGTCGCGGACTCGCCGGTGCCCCGGAGATCCAGCCTGATCAACTGCCGGTGCGCGGAAAGCCCGCCGAGGTCGCCGAGGTACGCGGAGTCTGTCGGCCCTCCGGGCAGGCAGACCACCGCAGGGCCGTCTCCGGACACGTGGTAGGCGAGCTTGGTTCCGTCGTGCGCGGAGAAGGTAGGCATGGTCAAGAGCCTGTCAGCGGCGTTCGGGCGGGAGCAACCGGGTTTCCCCGATGAGGTGCCCCGTCGGATCGTGGGCGTCACGCCAGGCTGTCCCGCCAGGCACGGTGCAGGTCCGCGAAGCGGCCCGTGCCCGCGATCAGGTCCGCCGGGGTGCCGTCCTCGACGATGCGGCCGTGTTCCATCACCAGGACGCGGTCGGCGATCTCGACCGTGGAGAGGCGGTGGGCGATCACCACGGCCGTCCGCCCGCGCAGCACCGTCGTCATGGCGCGCTGGACCGCCCGTTCGCCCGGGATGTCGAGGGAGCTGGTCGCCTCGTCCAGGATGAGGACGGCCGGGTCGGCCAGCAACGCCCGCGCGAACGCCACGAGTTGGCGCTGACCGGCGGAGATACGGCCACCCCGCTTGCGTACGTCGGTGTCGTAGCCGTCGGGCAGCGCGCTGATGAAGTCATGCGCGCCGATGGCCTTCGCGGCACGCTCGATCTCCTCGCGGCCGGCGTCGGGGCGGCCGATGGCGATGTTCTCGGCGACCGTGCCGGAGAACAGGAACGACTCCTGCGTCACCATGATCACCCCGCGCCGCAGTTCGGACACCGAGAGGTCGCGCAGGTCGACGCCGTCGAGCAGGACCCGCCCGGAGGAGGGGTCGTAGAAGCGGGCCACCAGCTTGGCGAGGGTCGACTTGCCGGCGCCGGTGGAGCCGACCACCGCCACCGTGCTGCCCGCCGCGAGGGTGAGGTCGAACCGGGGCAGGACCTCGCCGCCGGTGCGGTACGCGAACCGTACGCCGTCGAACACGACCTCGCGGCCCGGGAGTTCACGGTCCGTCACCGGCAGCTCCCTCGGCTCGGCGGGCTCCGGGACCGACGGGGTCTGGGCCAGCAGGCCGGCGATCTTCTCCAGCGAGGCCGCCGCCGACTGGTACGAGTTGAGGAACATGCCGAGCCGGTCGATCGGGTCGTACAGCCGCCGCAGATACAGCACCGCCGCCGCCAGCACACCCAGCGCCAGCGACTCCGACGCCACCCGGTACGCGCCCCACAGCACGATCGCCGCGACCGTGATGTTGGCGACCACCCGGGAGCAGACCACATAGCGGGCCATCTCCAGGATCGCGTCGCCGTTCGTGCGCTCGTGGTGCCGGTTCAGGGCGCTGAACTCGGCGTCGTTCGCGGCCTCCCGGCGGAACGCCCGCACCGGACGGATCCCGTTCATCGTCTCCGCGAACTTCACGATCACCGCGGCGATCGCGCTGGACCGGGCCGTGTAGACGCTCGCCGCCCGCCGCTGGTACATCCGCACGAACCCGTACAGCGGCACGAACGACGCCAGCGCCGCCGCGCCGAGCCCCAGGTCCAGCCAGAGCAGCATCGCCGAGATGTAGACGAAGGCGAGGATCACGCCGATGAGTTCCTGCAGGCCCTCGTTGAGCAGTTCGCGCAGCGACTCGACGTCCGTGGTGGACCGGGAGATCAGCCGGCCCGAGGTGTACCGCTCGTGGAAGTCGATGCTCAGTGCCTGCGCGTGCCGGAAGATCCGGCCGCGCAGATCCAGCAGCACGTCCTGGTTCACCCGCGCGGACGCCCCGATGAACAGGAACTGCAGTCCGCCGGCCGCCAGCGCGCACGCCAGATAGCCGACCGCCACCGCGATCAGCGGGCCGTGCCGACCGTCCCGGAGCGCCGGTACGGCGCTGTCGATGGCGTACGCCACCAGCAGCGGGCCCGCCTGCACCGCGGCCTGCTGGAGCAGGAGCAGCACGCTCGCCACGACCACCCGGGCGCGCATCGGCGCGAGCAGGGAGCGCAGCAGCGCGAGGGTGGCGCCCGGGGGAGTGGGGAGGTCGTCGTGGTCGAAGGGGTCGCCCGCGGGGGCCTGGTGTGTGGGGGCCGCGGAGGCGGGCGCGGTGGCGGAACGGTCGCCGCCGGGCGCCTTCTCCAGGGACGTCGTCCCGCCCGCCCGGCCCGCCGACTGCCCGTTCGACATGCCGTTCGACTCCTCGTTCGACCCCTCGTTCGGTTCCTTGTCCGGCGCGGTGGTCAGGGGCGCCGTCATCGCTCGTCCTCCTCGGTGCCGGACATCAGATGGGCGTACTCGGTGTTCGTGCGCAGCAGTTCCTGGTGGGTGCCCACGGCCGTGACGCGGCCGCCGGAGAGCAGGGCGACCCGGTCGGCGAGCAGCACGGTCGACGGGCGGTGGGCCACGATCAGCGCGGTGGTCTCCGCGAGCACGCGGCGCAGCGCGGCCTCCACCGCGGCCTCCGTGTGCACGTCCAGCGCCGACAGCGGGTCGTCGAGGACGAGGAAGCGGGGCCTGCCTACCACCGCCCGTGCGAGCGCCAGGCGCTGCCGCTGGCCGCCCGAGAGGCTGAGGCCCTGCTCGCCGACCTGGGTGGCGGTGCCCTGCGGGAGCGCGTGCGCGAACTCCGCCTGGGCGATGGCCAGGGCGCGGTCCAGCTCTCGTTCGCCCGCGTCCGGTGGGGCGCCCATCAGGACGTTCTCGCCGACGGTGGCCGAGAACAGGGTGGGTTCCTCGAAGGCCACGGCGACCAGGGCGCGCAGCGCGTCCCGGGGCATCTCGGTGATGTCGTGGCCGTCCAGGGTGATACGGCCGGAGGTCACCTCGTGCAGCCGGGGGACGAGGGCGGTGAGGGTGGTCTTGCCGGAGCCGGTCGCGCCGACCAGGGCCATCGATTCGCCCGGGCGGATGTGGAGATCGATGCGGTCGAGGGTGGGGGGCGTGTCGGGGCCGGCGTCGGGGTAGCGGAAGGTGACGTCGTGGAACCGAAGCCCGCCGAGTTGCTCGGTGCCGGTGCCGGTGCCGGTGCCGGTGCCGGTGCGGGTGCCGGTGCCCGTGCCCGTACCGGTGCCGCTGTCGTGGAGGGGGCGCTGCTCGCTGGGAGGTGCCGCTGCGCCCACCCGTGCCGCCCCAGCGGCACGACTGCCCGCAGCTATGGCGGCGGTCCGGGCGGCAGGGCTGCCCGCGGCTGTGGCGGCGGTCCGGGCGGCAGGGCTGCCCGCGGCTGTGGCGGCTGTCCCAGCGGCACGACTGCCCGCCGCTGTGACGGCCGTCCCGGCGGTGGGTACGACGGCATCCGTCGATGACTCCGGGGCCTCGTCCATCACCTCGAAGTACCGTTCCGTCGCTGTCGCCGCCTCCTGGCTCATCGCCAGGAGGAAGCCGATCGAGTCGACGGGCCAGCGGAGCGCGAGCGCGGTGGACAGGAAGGCGACCAGGGTGCCGGCCGACAGCACGCCGTCGGCGACCTGGACGACGCCGAGGACGAGCGCCGCGCCGATCGCGATCTCGGGGAGCGTGACGATGACGCCCCAGATCGCCGACAGCAGGCGGGCCTTGCGCAGCTCGGTGCCGCGCAGTGTCCGGGACAGCTCACGGAACGCGCGCGCCTGGCTGCGGTGCCGCCCGAACCCCTTGATGATGCGGATCCCGAGCACGCTCTCCTCGACGACCGTCGTCAGGTCGCCGACCTGGTCCTGCGCGAGGCGCGCGACGGCGTTGTACTTCCGCTCGAAGACGACGCAGGTCACGATCACCGGTACGACGGGCCCCAGGATCACCAGCCCCAGCGTCCAGTCCTGGGCCAGCATGATGATCACGCCGACGACAATGGTCACCGCGTTGACCAGCAGGAACGTCAGCGGGAAGGCGAGGAACATCCGCAGCAGCATCAGATCGGTCGTCCCGCGCGACAGGAGCTGACCGGAGGCCCAGCGGTCGTGGAAGGCGACGGGTAGGCGCTGCAGATGCCGGTAGAGATCCGCGCGCATCGACGCCTCGACCCCCGCGAGGGGCCGTGCCACGAGCCAGCGCCGCAGGCCGAACAGCAACGCCTCGGCGAGCCCGAGCAGCAGCAGGTACAGCGCGCCGAGCCACACGCCCGCCGGGTCCCGGTCGGCGACCGGGCCGTCCACCATCCACTTCAGGACGAGCGGGATGAACAGGCCCACGAGGGAGGCGACGATCGCGACGAACGCGGCGAAGGACAGCCGTACCCGCACGGGCCGCACATACGGCCACAGCCGCAGCAGCGTACGTACGGCGGACCGCCCCGCAGCCTTCCCGGGCGGCTCGATCCGCTCGGGTTCCACGGGCTCGGAGGCCGCGCCCGATTCCTCGGTCCGGTCGGGTTCCTCTGCGGTTGCACGTGTCGTGGGCATCAGCAGCGAGCCTACGGACAGCCACCGACAACGCCCACCGAGTTTTGGCCGGACCGCGTTCGGTCGTGAGTCCTAGGACCCGCGGGTGCGGTGCCGTTGTGGGGGCAACGGGTTGTCAGGGGGCCGAGCCGTCGTCCGCGACCAAGTCGGTGTGGGCCGTCGGCGACGAACTCCTGGTGCGCTACGACTACGTCGACGGCCGCCTGGTCCGGGGCGACGGCCTGGGAGAGGCCTGGCCGCTCCCGCGGCAGACCGGTGACCACAAGGCGTACGGCCACGAGCTCACCCCGGTCCACGGCAACCCCGACCGGCTCTGGGTCGGCGCCAACGCCGGCATCGTCCAGTTCTCCAAGAGCGGCGCCGCCGACTGCTACGCCGATTCCCAGGGCACCTGGCCTCTGCCGCGGTACGTCACCGGCGACGCCGCAAAGCACTGGTGCACCGACTACGCGAACCGGGTGGAGATCACCGGACGCACGCTCATCAAGAGCGTCGGGAACGACCCCGCCACGGGCACCGTGATCTCGACCTGCGCGGGCGGGTGTCCCGAGACCCAGACGACGGGCAACAGCTGGGACACCGCGTACATCCGCTTCGTCCCCACGACCGGGCCGCAGTCGGTGAAGTCGGTCTCCACCGCCGACCGGCGCTACAAGGCCACCTGGGCCGTGCCCGCCCACCAGTAGGCAGGCGCCCGCGAAACACCCCCGCCGCGCTCGGGACCCGGGAGCGGCGGGGGCGTCCTCAGCCCATCACCCGCAGCAGCAGTACGCACCGCGCCGGTACCGTCACCGTCTCGCCCGCCCGGTGGACCGCCCCCGGACCCTCCCGCTGTTCCTCCCGGGACGTGTCGACGACCACCTCGTAGCGGCCGGCCCACGGCGTTCCCGGCAGGACGAAGCTCACCGGGCGGTCGCCGGCGTGCAGGACGGTGAGGAAGCTGTCGTCCAGGACGGCGGCGCCCCGGGCGTCCCGGCCGGGGATGTCCCGTCCGGACAGATACATGCCCAGCGTCGCGGTGGGCGCGTACCAGTCCCGTTCGGTCATCTCGGTGCCGCGTGCCGTGAACCAGGCGAGGTCACGCAGGCCGTCGGCCGAGTGGGCGCGGCCGGAGAAGAAGGCCCGGCGGCGCAGCACCGGGTGGGCGTGGCGGAGCGCGATCAGCCGGGACGTGAGGTCGAACAGCGCCTTCCAGGCGGGGTCCTCCAGCAGGCTCCAGTCGAGCCAGCTGATCTCGTTGTCCTGGCAGTACGCGTTGTTGTTGCCCCCCTGCGTGCGGCCCAGTTCGTCGCCGGCGACCAGCATCGGCACGCCCGTGGACAGCAGCAGCGTCGTCACCAGGTTCCGCAACTGGCGTCGCCGCAGCGCCCGTACGCGTTCGTCGTCCGTCTCGCCCTCGGTGCCGCAGTTCCAGGACCGGTTGTCGTCCGAGCCGTCCCGGTTCCCCTCCCCGTTCGCCTCGTTGTGCTTGCGCTCGTACGACACCAGGTCGCGCAGCGTGAAACCGTCGTGCGCGGTGATGAAGTTGACCGAGGCGTAGGGCCTGCGGCCGCCCCAGGCGTACAGGTCGCTCGACCCCGACAGGCGGTAGCCGAGGTCCCGTACATCCGGCAGCGCGCCCCGCCAGAAGTCCCGGACCGCGCCCCGGTAGCGGTCGTTCCACTCCGTCCACAGCGGCGGGAACGCCCCGACCTGGTAGCCGCCGGAGCCCACGTCCCACGGCTCCGCGATCAGCTTCACCCGCCGCAGCACCGGGTCCTGCGCGATGACCGCGAGGAACGGCGAGAGCATGTCGACGTCGTGCATCGAGCGGGCGAGGGCCGCCGCCAGGTCGAAGCGGAAACCGTCGACGCCCATCTCCGTCACCCAGTAGCGCAGCGAGTCCGTGATCAGGCGCAGGACATGCGGCTGGACCACGTGCAGGGTGTTGCCGCAGCCCGAGTAGTCCGCGTAGCGGCGCGCGTCGCCCTGCAGGCGGTAGTAGCCCCGGTTGTCGATGCCGCGCAGCGACAGGCTCGGGCCGCGCTCGTCGGCCTCGGCGGTGTGGTTGTAGACCACGTCGAGCACGACCTCGATACCGGCCGCGTGCAGCGCCCGCACCATCCGCTTGAACTCCCCGACCTGCTGCCCGGTCGTGCCCGACGAGGCGTACGCCGCGTGCGGGGCGAAGTAGCCGATCGAGTTGTAGCCCCAGTAGTTGCGCATGCCCCGGCGCAGCAGATGGTCCTCGTGGGCGAACTGGTGCACGGGCAGCAGCTCCACCGCCGTCACGCCCAGCTTCACCAGGTGCTCGATCGCGGCGGGGTGCGCCAGACCGGCGTAGGTGCCGCGCAGCTCCTCCGGGATGCCGGGATGGGTCATCGTGAAGCCGCGGACGTGCAGCTCGTAGATGACGGAGTCCGCCCACGGGGTCTTCGGGCGGCGGTCGTCCGCCCAGTCGTCGTCATCGTGGACCACGACTCCCTTGGGGACGTGCGGCGCCGAGTCCCGTTCGTCGCGCACGGTGTCGGCGACATGCTGCTCGGGCCAGTCCCGGACGTGCCCGTACACCTCCGGCGGCAGCCCGAACTCGCCGTCCACGGCACGCGCGTACGGGTCGAGGAGCAGCTTCGCCGGGTTCCAGCGGGCGCCGGTCCACGGGTCCCAGCGGCCGTGCACGCGGTAGCCGTACCGCTGCCCCGGCAGGACGCCCGGCACGAAACCGTGCCAGATCTCGTGGGTCAGCTCGGTCAGCCTCAGCCGGGTCTCCTCGCCCGCCTCCGAGAACAGACACAGCTCGACGGACTCCGCCCCGCCCGCCCACAGCGCGAAGTTGGTGCCGGCGACCCCGTCGGGGCCCACCCGGAACCGGGCCCCCAGCGGTGTCGAGGCACCCGGCCACACGGGCCGGATCTCCGGCGCGGCCCCGTCACGCCGGCCGCCGTTCAGCACGGTGGCGGGCCGCGCGGCCGGCACTCCCCGCGTCCCCTGTACTTCCTCCTGCTCGGCTGCGCTCGACACCTCAGGCCTCCCGCGGCTCGGTGGGGCGACGGAGAAGGGGAGCGAGATGTCCCGTCACCGCTCCCCATCGCGTCGTCCTCCCAAGGGTTCTGCCCAGAGCACGCCTCGCACTCACGTTTCCCGGGGGCGTGCGCCGTCGTTGGGCCGCACGTGAACCACGCACAGACGCACGCGCGCCGCGCCGGGGCCGCCCTGGCCGCCGCGCTCACCTGGGCCGGACTGCTCGCCGGGGTCGCCGGATGCACCGCCGGACCGCCGCTCACCAGCGGAAAGGCACCCGACGACACGATCCGGGTCACACCGGAGGACGGCAGCAAGGGCGTGCGCCCGGAGCAGCGCTTCGAAGTACGGGTGCCCAGTGGGCGCCTGGAGTCCGTCAAGGTGGTGAAGTCCCAGGACGCGCAGGAGTCACCCGTGCCGGGCCGGCTCTCCGCCGACGGGCTCACCTGGCGCCCCACCGGCTCACCGAAGCTCGCGCTGGCCGCCCGGTACACCGTCGACGCCGTCGCCCTCGACGGCCACGGCCGGCGCTCGGCACGCCACGTCACCTTCACCACGCACGTCCCCGACGAGCGCTTCATCGCGTACGCCAAGCCCGAGAACCGGGCCACCGTCGGCACCGGGATGATCGTCTCCCTGGAGTTCAACCGGGTCATCGAGAACCGTGCGGCCGTGGAACGCGCGGTCGAGGTGACCGCCGAGCCCGCCGTCGAGGTCCGCCCGCACTGGTTCGGCGC
This sequence comes from Streptomyces sp. SP18BB07, assembly GCF_036322545.1. NCBI lineage: Bacteria > Bacillati > Actinomycetota > Actinomycetes > Kitasatosporales > Streptomycetaceae > Streptomyces > Streptomyces sp. SP18BB07. The sequence goes on along the minus strand of NZ_JAQYWT010000343.1, from coordinate 53,718 downwards.
GGGACGCGTCGACTTCCGCCCCGAGACGTACTGGAGGCCCGGCACCCGGGTCACCGTCGCCCTGCGGCTGCGGGACGTGGAGGGCGCGCCCGGCGTCTACGGCCAGCAGGACCGGACGTTCTCGTTCACCGTCGGACGCCACCAGGTCAGCGTGGTCGACGCGGCCCGGCACACCATGCGCGTGGAACGCGGCGACGGCGTGCTCGCCACGCTGCCCATCACCGCCGGGGCGCCCAGGACCACGACGTACAACGGGAAGATGGTCGTCACTGAGATGCTGGAGGTGACCCGGATGAACGGGGCCACCGTGGGCTTCAGGAAGGCGAACGGCAAGAGCGAGTACGACATCCCGGACGTCCCGCACGCCATGCGCCTGACCACCTCCGGCACGTTCCTGCACGGCAACTACTGGGCCCCGGACGCCTTCGGCCGCGCCAACGTCAGCCACGGCTGTGTCGGCCTGCGCGATGTGAAGGGCGGCGATTCCGGCACCCCCGCGGGCTGGTTCTTCGACCGCAGCCTCGTCGGGGACGTCGTCGAGGTCGTCAACAGCAACGACAAAAAGGTCGCTCCGGACAATGGCCTCGGAGGGTGGAACATGGGGTGGAAGGAATGGAAAGCGGGTGCCGCGGTGAAGTAGACCGACATAGCGGCGACATGACACCTCGCCCGGCACCGGCAGGGGGATCGCGCGTGATGATCCGAGTTGGGACTGAACGGTGACATTCACCGAGGCCAAATCATCCCGATCATCTGGTTAATGTACGTGCGTACGCGCACGCTGCGCGTAGGGGTGCGGGCCTGATCAGGCCGTGCGAGGGGAGAACAGAGAGTTGAACGGGCGACCGATATCGGGGGCGTCGGTTGGCGCGCGGACTCGGCGGCGCAAGGGGGCCCTGGCCATGCTGCCGGTCCTGATGCTGCTCGCCGTCACCGCGTGCGGCGGGGGCGGGGACTCGGGCTCCGGCTCCGGCGGCGACAAGGGCAAGGGCTCCGACAAGACCGCCTCCGACAAGGCGGCGGCCACCGGGGCCTCGGAGGCGGTGGTCTCCATCGCCCCGAAGAACGGCGCCGATTCCGTGGCCACCAGCGGCGCCCTCGAGGTGACCGCCACCAAGGGCAAGCTGTCCGAGGTCACGGTCGAGAACGACAAGGGCGAGAAGATCGCCGGGGAGATAGCCGAGGACGGCTCCAGCTGGAAGCCGTCCATCCACCTCAACTCGGCCACCGAGTACAAGGTGCACGCCGTCGCGAAGGACTCCGAGGGGCGTGAGGCCGCCGAGGACTCCTCCTTCACCACACTGACCCCGAAGAACACCTTCGTCGGCATCTTCACCCCCGAGGACGGCTCGAAGGTCGGCGTCGGGATGCCGTTCTCGGTCCGCTTCACCCGGGGCATCACCGCGCCGAAGGACGTCGAGAAGGCCATCACCATCAAGACCGAGCCGGCCGTCGACGTCGAGGGCCACTGGTTCGGCAACGACCGCATCGACTTCCGCCCGGAGAAGTACTGGAAGGCCGGCACCAAGGTCACCGTCGACCTCAACCTCGACGGCGTCGAGGGCCGTGACGGCGTCTACGGCGAGCAGAACAAGAAGATCTCCTTCACCATCGGCCGCAGCCAGGTCTCCACGGTCGACGTCAAGAAGCTCACCATGAAGGTCGAGCGCGACGGCAAGGTCATCAAGACCATCCCGGTCACCACCGGCAAGCCCGGCATGGAGACGTGGAACGGCCAGATGGTCATCAGCGAGCGCCTGAGCGTGACCCGGATGAACGGCGAGACCGTCGGCTACGGCGGCGAGTACGACATCAAGGACGTGCCGGACGCCATGCGGCTGACCAACTCCGGCACCTTCATCCACGGCAACTACTGGGGCGGCGACGCCTTCGGCAACTACAACGCCAGCCATGGCTGCATCGGCCTGCGCGACACCCGCGGCGGCTGGGACCGCAAGGCGCCGGGCGCCTGGTTCTTCGACAACTCGATGATCGGTGACGTCGTGGTCGTCAAGAACTCCAACGACCGGATCGTCGACCCGGACAACGGCTACAACGGCTGGAACATGTCCTGGGACAAGTGGAAGGCGTAGCCCTCTCCGCTCGACGTACGGCTCCGGTGCGCTGTGACACAGCACACCGGAGCCGTTGTCGTTAGGCCCCGTTAACCTGCCTGCATGACCGTGCATCTCGAAGTCGCCGAAGGCGTGGGCACCATCCGTCTGGACCGCCCCCCGATGAACGCCCTGGACATCGCCACCCAGGACCGCCTCAAGGAACTCGCCGAGGAGGCGACGGACCGGGACGACGTCCGCGCCGTCGTCCTCTACGGAGGGGAGAAGGTGTTCGCGGCCGGCGCGGACATCAAGGAGATGCAGGCCATGGACCACGCGGCGATGGTCGCGCGGGCCCGGCCCCTGCAGGACTCCTTCAGCGCCGTCGCCCGTATCCCCAAGCCAGTCGTCGCGGCCGTCACGGGCTATGCGCTGGGCGGCGGTTGCGAGCTGGCGCTGTGCGCGGACTACCGGATCGCCGGGGAGAACGCGAAGCTCGGCCAGCCGGAGATCCTGCTCGGGGTGATCCCGGGCGCGGGCGGCACCCAGCGGCTGTCCCGCCTCATCGGCCCCTCCAAGGCCAAGGACCTGATCTTCACCGGCCGGATGGTCAAGGCGGACGAGGCTCTCGCGCTCGGCCTGGTGGACCGGGTCGTCCCGGCCGACGAGGTCTACAGCGCCGCGCACGAGTGGGCCGCGCGGCTGGCGCGGGGGCCGGCGATCGCGCTGCGGGCCGCCAAGGAGTCGATCGACGCGGGCCTGGAGACCGACCTGGAGACCGGGCTCGCGATCGAGCGGAACTGGTTCGCGGGGCTGTTCGCCACGGAGGACCGCGAGCGCGGGATGCGGAGCTTCGTGGAGGAGGGGCCGGGCAAGGCCAAGTTCGTCTGACGGCCACGCGGTCACGGTCGGCGCGTGCCGAATCCGGTCCACAAGTTCCGCTGATGGGCTTGCAGTTGACGCGGTGTCTTACCCGCGTCCCCCGAAGGGGCGGATTGTCCGAGCCTTAAGCCAGCCTTAAGAGAGGTGTGCCCAAGCAACCTGCCGCTGACCGAAGTTCAGCCGGTTCACGCAGGTCAGGCGGGCTGTGAGGGGCGGCCTACTGCCGCTGGCATATGCCGAACGAAACCCCCGGAATGGTTGGTTCCGGGGGTTGTATTCCTGCGGAACGGCCCCGCGGGGCGCCCGGGACGGCCATGATGGGGGCATGGCGGGGCTGGAGGGTATCGAACAGCCGCGGCGGCACGGGAGTGCGACCGCGGCGCGTTGGTCACCTGCGATCGAGGACGAACGGGCGCAGAAGGCACTGGAGTTGTTCGGCAATCCCACCGAGGCAGAGGTTCCGCTCCCGTCCCGTCCCGAGTCCGCGGCCACCGCGCGGCGGCTCGCCCAGGTCGTCGTCCTGCGCCAGTGGCGACTGTCGCCGAAGATGACCGAGGACGCGGTCTTACTCGTCTCCGAACTCGTGGGCAACGCCGTACGGCACACCGGCGCCCGCGTCTTCGGACTCCGCATGCGCCGCCGCCCGGGCTGGATCCGCGTCGAGGTCCGCGATCCCTCGCGCGGGCTGCCCTGTCTGATGCCGGTGCAGGAGATGGACATCAGTGGACGGGGCCTGTTCCTGGTGGACAAACTCTCGGACCGGTGGGGCGTGGACCTGCTGCCGCGAGGCAAGACGACCTGGTTCGAGATGAGGGTCGCGGACCGCTAGGGCCCACCTGACGGACTCCCGCCCCGTCGCCACGCGCACCTCCGCCGATCGGACGAATAGCCCGGATTCATGGTGAACCTCCCTATAAAGGTCGCGTGACCACGCCCCGCACCCCCCTCAAGCAGCACAACCTCGTGCAGCGCGCCCTTCTCGCGGCCGCCGTCCTCGCCGCCGTGGCCGCGTGCGGCTCCGGGACCGGGACCACCGAGCAGGAGCAGCGCGTCCGGGCCGACCGGGCCGCCGCTGAAGCCGAGGCCGCCGAGCGGAAGAAGAAGCAGCGGACGGCGGTCCGGGGACTGCGCGGCATGCCGCCCGTGCTGGACCCCCGGGACGTCTACGCCGCCGACCGCCCGAACCGGCTCTCCCCGGTGGTCAAGGACTTCCCGTCCCGGGTGTACGTGCCCAACAGCGAGTCCGACACCGTCTCCGTCATCGACCCGAAGACCTACGAGATCATCGAGACGATCCCGGTGGGCCGCCAGCCCCAGCACGTCGTCCCGTCCTGGGACCTGAAGACCCTGTGGGTCAACAACAACCGGGGCCACACCCTCACCCCCATCGACCCGAGAACGGGCAAGGCGGGCAAGCCGGTCGAGGTGCACGACCCGTACAACCTGTACTTCACCCCCAACGGCGAGTACGCCGTGGTCATGGCCTCCCTCGACCGCGAACTCGTCTTCCGCGACCCGCACACCATGAAGCGGATCAGGACCGAACCGGTCTCCTGCTACGGCGTCAATCACGCCGACTTCTCCCTCGACGGCACCTACTTCATCGTGTCCTGCGAGTTCAGCGGCGAACTGCTCAAGGTCGACACCGCGAAGATGAAGGTGATCGGGCAGCAGAAGCTGCCGTTCGAGGGGGCCATGCCGCAGGACGTGAAGATCTCACCGGACGGCAAGCGGTTCTACATCGCCGACATGATGGCCCACGGCATGTGGGTCCTGGACGGCGACACCTTCGACGAGCCGGAACTGCTGCCCACCGGCAAGGGCACCCACGGCCTCTACGTCGGCCGCGACTCCCGCGAGATGTACGTCTCCAACCGTGGCGAGGGCACGGTGTCGGTCTTCGACTTCACGCAGGACAAGCTGACCAAGAAGTGGCACCTGCCCGACGGCGGCAGCCCCGACATGGGCGGTGTCTCCGCCGACGGCAAGGTCCTGTGGCTCTCCGGCCGCTACGACTCCGAGGTGTACGCCATCGACACCCGCACCGGGGAACAGCTCGCCCGCATCCCCGTCGGCAGCGGCCCGCACGGTCTCGCGGTCTACCCGCAGCCCGGCCGCTACTCCCTCGGTCACACGGGGATCTTCCGGTGACGCAGGCGACCCGCGGTCTGGCGGTCCCGCGGTCTCACCCCGGTACCTTCCGGTGACACATGACAACCGGGTGGGCTGACACGCCTCCATACGAGTGAGGGTCCCCGGCCCGGCGCCGCGCAGCCGAGATCGTGATCGGCATGATCACTTCTCGTGCGCGGCGCCGGGCCGCCGCCGTCGTCCTGTCCCTCTCTGCCGTCCTCGCGACCTCCGCCGCGACCGCTCCGGCACAGAGCCCCGCCGTGGACCTCACCTCGGCCAAGGCCGCCGCCCCCACCTGCCCCCAGTTCGAGGACCCGGCGCACGCCGCCGCCGACCGCCGCGTGGACGTCGACCGCATCACCCCCGAGCCGGTCTGGCGCAAGAGCTGCGGCACCCTCTACCGCAGCGACAGCCGGGGCCCGGCCGTCGTCTTCGAGCAGGGCTTCCACCCCAAGGACGTCATCGACGGGCAGTACGACATCGAACAGTACGTCCTGGTCAACCAGCCCTCGCCGTACGTCTCCACGACCTACGACCACGACCTCTACAAGACCTGGTACAAGTCCGGCTACAACTACTACATCGACGCCCCCGGCGGCGTCGACGTCAACAAGACCATCGGCGACCGGCACAAGTGGGCCGACCAGGTCGAGGTCGCCTTCCCCGGCGGCATCCGCACGGAGTTCATCATCGGCGTCTGCCCGGTCGACAAGAAGACCAAGACGGAGAAGATGAGCGAGTGCGAGAGCAACCCGCACTACGAGCCCTGGCACTGACACCGCCGCCCCACCGGCCCCGCGCGGTCACCGGTCCCCGCGCGACTGTCGGGGGATGAGCAGGATCTCCGAGCCCACCGGCCGGTAGCCCGCCCACTGGAACGCCCGCACGCTGCGGGCGTTCCCCGGCGCGATCTGCGCCCACAGCGGCTCGGCGACGAGATGGCGTGCGGCACGCACCAGCGCCCGGCCCAGCCCCCGCTGCCGTTCGCCCTCGTCCACCTCGACCGAGACCTCCAGCCGCCCGGCGATCCCCCGGCCCGTCGTCAGGACACCGCCGTCCACCGTCCAGACCCGTACGTCGTCACGGCGCCGGCGCGCGTACACGACGCGCGGGTGGCCGGCGTCCATGATCTCCCGCAGCGGGAGCGGCGGTTCGCCGGGCAGGGGCGAGGCGACCAGCATCGCGTCGATGGTCTCGGACGTACGGCCCGTCCGTTCCATGAGGGCCGCCAGGAACCGCGGGTTCATGCTCGCGGACAGCGCGTCGCACTCCGTCGCGGCGAGACTCTCGCGCACCCACTCCGGATCCTCGTCCGTGAACACCACGGAGTGCGCCGTGAAACACAGGACCCCCGCGTCCCGGGGAGAGTGCTGGGCGACGACCGTCGTACCGCCGTCCGCAGGCGGGAAAACCCCCTCGGCCGCCGCGTCAAGAATGTCCCGCAGACTCTCCATCTCCGTGCTTCCGCCCCTGTCCTTGAGTCTCCACCCACTGGAAGGCCCACACTCGCAGACGTGATCGAGAACGGCACCGAACCTTTCAGCATCGGGCAGCTCGCCGACGGCCCATGCCGAGCCGTCGCGTGGGTGGTCGCCGCACCGCGCGCTCGGGAGGCCGGTTAATCTGACCTGCGTCAGTAGGACTGTCGGCAGGACTGCCCGGACCGGGCAGGGCACCAAGAAGGGGCGGATCGGTGGCGGACATCGAGGCAGCGCGCAAGGAGTTCCAGCGGATCGACGCGGACGGTGACGGGTTCATCACCGCCGCCGAGTTCAAGACCGCCCTGGCCCAGCAGGGAGACTGGAACGTCACCGAGTCCGTGGCGGAGGTCATCATCCGCACCCGCGACCTCAACGGCGACAAGCTCCTGTCGTTCGACGAGTTCTGGGCCCACCTGAGCAAGTGAGCCGAGCGGCCGAGGGGCGTTCTCCGTCACACACGACGGAGGGCGCCCCTTCGTCGTGCCGGGGCGGGAATAGCGGAGGACGGGCCGAGGTTGGCCCGGGTAATGCATGCACGTGCATGAAACATGCAACCCCGAAGATCTCCACTCTCCTCGCACACAAGGGCGGCCTGACATGAAGATCGGCATCATCGGCGCGGGCAACATCGGCGGCAACCTCACCCGGCGGCTCACCGCCCTCGGCCACAACGTCTCCGTCGCCAACTCCCGGGGACCGCACACCCTCACCGCGCTGGCCGAGGAGACGGGCGCGACCCCGGTCCCGGTGGCGGAGGCGGCACGCGGCGCCGAGGTCGTCGTGGTCACGGTCCCCCTGAAGGCGGTCCCCGACCTGCCGTCCGGCCTGTTCGACGAGGCGGCCGACGGGGTCGCCGTCATCGACACCGGCAACTACTACCCGAGGCAGCGCGACGGCAGGATCGCCGCCATCGAGGACGACGGCCTCACCGAGAGCCGCTGGACCGAACAGCACCTGGGCCACCCCGTCATCAAGGCCTTCAACGGCACCTACGCCCAGGACATCCTCGACCGACACCGCCCCGCCGGCGCCCCCGACCGCATGGCCCTCCCCGTCGCAGGCGACGACGAGGCGGCCAAGAAGAAGGTGCGCTCCCTCATCGACGACCTCGGCTTCGACACCGTCGACGCGGGCGGCATCGACGACTCCTGGCGCCAGCAGCCCGACACCCCCGTCTACGGCCTCCAGGCCGGAGCGGAGGCCGTGACCAAGGCCCTGGCCGAGGCGTCACCGGAGCGGACGGCGGACTTCCGGGGCTAGCCCAGCTCCATGGACCGGCGCGGCGCCGTCACTCCGAGGTCAGCCGGGCGTGCAGCAAGGTCGCCCGGCTGAGTTCGGTGCCCGGAGCGTGTTCCTCGTTGAACAGGGTGACGAGGCCGCGCGGGGCCGCCCACTGTTCGTGGAAGTCCGGGACGGCCCGCAGGTCGTCGAGGAGCAGGGACGTCACGTACGCGAGCTCGGTGGGGCGGTCGCCCCATCCGTCGCCCCACCAGAAGTTGTGGGGCGCGGTGCAGGGCGCGGGAAGGACAAGTCCTGCGTCGGTCGTGATCCAGGCGGTGTCCCGCAGCACGACGGAGGCCAGTTGTCCGCTCGCGGGCAGCGACAGCGGGGCGTAGAACCGCCATCTGCCTCGCTCGGACGCGTCGCCGCCGGTTCGAAGGGCGGGCATGCCGGTCAACGGGTCGACGAAGAAGGCCTCCGCTTCCGTGCTGCGGGCATGAGCGAGCGTGACGTGTGCCGCGGTCGGGTCGCACTCGACAAGGCGCTCGATCCACCGTTCGACCGTCGGATCGGGCCGCTCGACCTCGGTGACGGTACCGTACGGCAGCAGCTCCGGATCGTAGGCACGGGCCGCCTGCAGAGCGGCGGCCGCATCGGGCTCGTAGCTGTCGCCGACCGCCTTCCAGCCCGCTGAGAGGAGCGCTCGGTCCTCGGTCTCGGGGAGGGGGTGACCTGTGACGTCGGGGTGCGCGGCGACGACCGTGCGCTCGGCGTCGCTGTTCCGGCCGTAGAGGCTGACGGTCCCTTCGACGCTGCTGACGCGTTGGTTGCGCATGGCGTTGGCCAGGTCGTCGAGCGCCGCGCGGGCTTCGGCGGGGAGCGAGGTGTTCCGCGCGGCTCGCCGCAGTGTCGTCTCGTCCTCGTCGGCGGGGACGCGGACGACGACGGGCTCCGCGCCCGGCCGCCACTCGGTGACCAGTTCGGGCAGCCGCAGCAGGGAGGGCCACCAGGGGAGGGGCTGCCCCGCCAGGGTGCTGACGACGCCCCAGTCCGCCTCGTACTCGATGTAGGGCTGGGCCGTGTCGGCGGCCCAGAGGGCCGGGCCGGTGAGGCCCAGGTCCCCGTACAGGGAGCACACGGCGACGATGCCGTGGGTGTCCCGCTCCTTGGAGAGGGAAGCGGCCACGGCCGAGGCGGCCCCCCGCTCGGTGGTGTGCACGATGCGGATGATTCCGAGATCGGTCACCCAGTCGATGGCCGGGCCGTACGGGGTCCGCGTGCTGCCGTGCCAGTGACCGGGCTGGGGAGCGTCGCGCAGGGGCCTGCGGAGAAGGGCGCCCCGGTGGGTGAAGGCCGGGGTCCGCGCTGCCCAGACGTAGACCTCCGAGGCGCGCCACAGGAGGCTGCCGGGTCTGTCCCGGTCGCCGTGCCGGCCGTCGGGCTGGGGAAAGTTCTCGTACCGTCGGCTCAGTCCGCGCACGGTGAATGCCTGGTGACCGAGGAGCTGGCGGAGTTCTCTCCGGCCGAGGTGCTGAGCGTGACGCATCCTGCGGTATTGCCGGTCGCTCATGGGCGGAGGGCCCTGCCGGGCGGGCGGCCTCTCGCCGTCGTCCGGCGTGAGTGCTTCAGGGTGACCCGCCGCCGTGCTCGTGCCATGGGGCCGGACGCGGTGGAGCTGCCAGGCCGTGCGGAGGCGTTCCAGGGCGAGCCGCGCGCTGCCGGCCGAGACACCCAGTTCAAGCCGAGCGGCGCCGAGTTGTTGCAGGCGTTCGGTGTCGGTCAGCAGACGGTTGGGGCCGGTCTCGTCGTCCGAGCGTCGCGGGACGAACACGTCGACCATGGTCATGGCGAAGAGCATGTACGCGGAGAGTTCAGCCCACTGTGCCCGCAGGCTGTCGTCCGCCGGCGCGTCCTGCGACGCGAGGCGGTGCAGTTCCCGGTGGAGTGTTCGCCGTACGTCCGCGCCGGGGGGAATCAGACGCAGTCTGTCCACGGTTCCGCGCAGATCGTGCAGGAGTTCTCCCCAGGCGGCGTCATGGGGCTGGGACCCGAGGACGAAACGGAAGCTGGAGAGGGTCTCGGTGACCTCTTCCAGGAGAAGACTTCCGGCGACGCCGCGGAGATCCGTCCTGTCCGTGCGGTGCCGGATCTCGACGACCTTGCGAGTGAAGCGGATCAGTTCGCGGGGAAGCCCGCCGGAAAGGGCGTACGCGAGGGCGACGAACGGATCCGTGAAACCCGCGACCCGTGTCTGGAGCAGTTCCCTCGCTTCCTCCAGGCTGCGCGGCTCAAGATGGAGGACGTCTTCCAGAGAACTGTCGGTGACGTCTCGGACGGGCAGGCCCCGGCGGATGAAGGCCGCTCCGACGTCCTCCGACACGGACAGCAGGAAATACACGTTGGGTATCGCGAAGATCGCCTTGATCTCGGCGAGGAAGGCCCGGGCCTGTTCCGTCGAGCCGAGCCGATCCAGTTCGTCTATGCCGATGAAGACCTCGTGGCTGTTCTCGCGGAGGGTGTACTCGCTGATCTGGGTGAGCAGTTCACGGAACTCCATGACGAGTTCCGGATAGGTCAGAGCCCGGGACGCGGCACCATTGGTGCGGGCCAGACCGAGAGTGAGAGCGCTCATGGCGGTGAGCCCGGCAGTGTGGGTCGTTCCCGACGTCTGCATGTGCCGCAACAGATGAAGGTAGTTGTGGCAGGCGCGCACGAGATGCTTTCGCTCCTGGCTCGCGAACAGGGGGCGCGGCAGGCTCCGCGCGATGATCAGAACTCCCAGGCCCACGAGAACCGCACGGGTGATTCCCGGATGCTCCTGCCAGGCGAAGTGGTAGGCGCCCTGAAGCCGGTCCAGCCAGTGGACCGTCGCGGCCCTTCCCTCGGACTCGGCCCAGCGATACGTGCCTCTGGCCCAGCTCTCGAGGCCGATGGCGAGCAGGAACAGCCCCGCCGAGACCATGCTGAGACTCCACAGGAACCGTACGAGACGTCGGACGACGCCGGTGGGGCGTATCCGCAGCAGAAAGGGTGCGTGAGCGCCCTGACCGAAACGATCGAGGAAGTCGCGGCAGACCTGCTGGAACAGGCTGAGCAGGAATTCCTCCGGGCGGTAGTTGGCCGGAGTCTGCACGATCACGTGAAACTGGTTCATTGTCGGCGCGCCTTCGAGGCGGCCCTCGCAGGCTTTTCTCAGCAGCGTCGACTTTCCCACTCCCCGAGGGCCGCAGAGCGCGATGGCCCCACCGTTCATCTGGTTGAGCTTGTGACGCAACGATTCCTCGGCCCGGCCCGACACCCAGAAACCGGGGTCGTGGGCGTGCACCAGACCTCGGTGGTGCCGGGTGACCAGCAGGCTGTCGTGTTCCGGACCCAGGAGGTTGGTGATCTCACGCCTCAGATGCGGCACCATGCGACGGCTCAGCCTGGAGCGACTCCACAGGTTCAGATACGGATACGTCCGCGCCGCCCGAAGGCACCACCGGACATACAGGTACGCCGCCCACAGTTGACGTGTGAAGTTGTCCCTGCGCGCTTCCGCACGGAATTCCGCGAGCGCGGCGAGCGACACGACGGAGAGCAGAAGCGCGTCGCCCCACCAGGCCACCCCCATGGTGTGGGACAGCAGAGAGCGCAGCAGCGCGACGAAGCAGAGCACGCCCAGAAAGGTGAACTTCTGCGCGGAGCAACGAGCTGCCGCGGTACGGAACTCGACACGGCTTCGGTCCAGCCGCTGCCCGAGCCGCCACAGCCCCTCGTACTGCTCGTCCTCGTCCAGGACGGCGTCCGTGACGGCGTCCCCGAGCATGGCGGCGCGCAATGCCGGGCCGCTGATCTCCGGCCGGTTCAGGGAAAGATAGGCCCGGATGTCCTCGTGCCGGAGCGCTCGCCCGACCGCCCTGCGATAGAACTCCCGTACGCAGTCCGGCTCTTCGTCCCACACGTTCATGCGGGCATTCTCGCGTGTGGTGGCCGCTCAGCTCCCCGTGGCCCATGACATGAGCGCGGCCCTGGTCGGGAAGTCCGCCACGTTCTTGTCGAGGGGGTTGTCCGTGTACTGGTGGAAGCGCCACTTGGCCTTGATGCGGGGCTTGCCCGCGGTGACGTAGTCGGCGATCCAGAGGCCGTCGGCGGCGTAGGACGTGGAGTCGACGGTCAGCCAGTAGTGGCGGTTGCAGTAGAGGATCACCCGGTGGTTCGGGCGGAGTTTCTTCAGCGTGCGGAGGAAGCGGTCCTTCTCGGCGTTCGTGGCGTGGGTGCCCTCGCCGGTCGTCTCCCAGTCGACGGCGAGGATGTCGCCCGCCCGCTCCGGAGCCTTGGCGACGAAGTACTCGGCCTGGGCCGTCAGGTTGCCCGGCCAGAGGAAGTGGTAGAAGCCGACGACCAGGCCCGCCTCGCGCGCGGTCCTGGTCTGGGCGGCGAGCTTGGGGTTGGTGTACGTGCGCCCCTCGGTGGCCTTGACGAAGACGAAGGAGAGGCCGGTGGTGTCGTACGAGGAGGACTGGTAGGAGCTGACGTCGATGCCGCGCAGCATGGGGTCTCCGGGAGGGGTGGGGGAGTCAGTCGGGTGGGGGGCCGGTGGTGATCCGCCCGGTGGCGATCCGGTCGGCCAGGGTCGTGACGTCCGCGAGGAGCACGGCGGGTGGCACGGCGAGGTCGAGGGTGTGGGCGGTGACGGTGATGCCGGACCGGCGGACGGCGTGGGGCGCGGGGTCGGCGCCGGCGGCGGAGGTCGCGGCCGCGTAGACCAGGTGGCCGTGGGGGAGGCCGAGGGCGGTGCAGTAGGCGAGCAGTTGGTAGAGGTGGGACGTGGGTGGGGTGCTGGGGGTGACGTACGCGTATTTCGCGTCCGCCACCGAGACGGGCCGACCGTCCCGGTAGAGCACCAGGTCCGGGCGGAACGGGACGCGGGCGGCCTCGTCCAGCCGGTGGTGCGTCTCCTGCGCGGCGCAGCGCACGCCGTGGCGGGCGAGGGCCGCGGTGAGGGTCACGGTCAGGAACCGTTCGAAGACGGCCGGCATGTCCAGCAGGAAGCCGTCGGTGGGGAGTGCGGCCCCGCCCTCCGGCTGGACCGAACGGTGGGCGAGGAGCAGTTCCGCGAGGCGGAGCGCCGGGGCGTAGCGGGCGTTGAGCCGGGTCGGGGTCCAGCTGGGGAGCGGTGCGCCCGGGTGGAGGAGACGGACCCCGCGCAGGTGATCGGAGAGGTGGCGCAGGGCGAAGCGGGTGCGGGCGGGCACGCCGGGCAGCCGGGCGGCCAGGTGCAGGGCGGCCAGGAGGACGCGGTTCTCCGCGATGTCCGGGGTGTGGTCGTCGTAGCGGACGGCCACCGGGAGGGGCAGGCCCACGCGGCGGAGCTGGTCCGCCGTCCGGACCCGGCCCCTGATCAGCGGGAGGTCCTCCTCGACCGTGCGATAGCCGTGCAGGACCCCGGACCGCAGGGTGCGGCGCGCGACACGGGCGAGGAGGTCCGCGAGGGCGGGCAGCAGCTCGTCCGCCGTGGCCGCGGTGACCTGCTCCGGTTCGGCGTGCCAGGGGTCGGTGGGGGAGTGGGAGAGCAGGAACAGCAGGTCGCGGACCGGGAGTTTGGGCCGCAGCAGCAGTTCGATCGCCTCGCCCGCCGGGGTGCGCAGCCGGACCAGGCCCACCTTCTGCTTCCCCGCCACCCGCCAGCGACCGCCGGCCGCCGGGGTCAGCCGTACGGCACCGGGGGCCGAGAGCAGCCCCGCGACCTGGTCGGCCGTCAGCTCCCGTACGGTGCCCGGCCCGGTCTCGTCGACGGTGAGCCGGAGCGAGGGAGCCACGGACCTTCCGGCTCCTGGGAGCGCGGTCGTCATGAGCCCAGCGCCGCGCGCAGGGAGGCCAGACCGTACTCCTCCTCGACATCCACCCCCGTGCCGTACTCCTGGTCCTCCAGCAGGGGCAGGATCTGCGTACGCCAGATGAGGTCGAGACCCTCGGGGCGGGCCGCGCCGGGCTTCATCAGATACGACGGGCCGATGGCACGGTCCGCGTCACCGAGGCGGCGGTTGAGCTCGTCCAGGAGGCGCGCGGGCAGCTCCGGCAGACCGTGCCGGCGCAGCCAGCGGTCGAGGAGACCGTGCACCGGCTGCCGCTCCGGGGAGAGCCGGCGGAAGGCGAAGCGGCGGCGCATCGCCGCGTCGACGAGGGCGATCGAACGGTCCGCCGTGTTCATCGTGCCGACGAGGAACAGATTGCCCGGCAGGTGGAACGGGTCGTGCGGGCTGTACTGGGTGGTGACCGGCTCGTCGCGGTACTCCAGCAGAAAGTACAGCTCACCGAAGACCTTCGCCAGGTTGGCCCGGTTGATCTCGTCGACGATCAGGACGTACGGGTTGGCCGGGTCCTTCCGCGCCCGCTCGGCCAGCAGTTTCAACGGGCCCGGGACGACGTCGAACACCACCGAGCCCGAGCCGCCCGCCGCGCCCTCACCGGGTACCGGGCGGAAGCCCTCGAAGAAGTCCTCGTAGGTGTAGGACGGGTGGAACTGGACGAGCTCCACCCGGTCCGGTCCCGCCAGGTGCCGGGCCAGGGCCCGGGCCAGATAGGTCTTCCCGGTGCCGGGCGGCCCGTGGAACACGAGCTGGCGCTGCTCCTGGAGCTGCTGGGCGGTCTCCGCCAGCCAGGGCAGGGGCATGAGCAGCTGCTCCGCCAACTCCTCGGTCACGGGCGGCAGTTCGAGGGGCTTGGTGACGTCGGCCGTGATCAGCGGCTCGGCCACGCTGTCCTCCAGGCCGGCGCGTTCCGCGAGCTCGGCCGCCACGCTGCTGATGTCGTACACCGTGGGGGGCCGCGTCAGACGGCTCTGCACAGCCTGGGGCAGCTCCGCGCGCTTCAACGGCCGCTCGGCGGTGGCCCAGCGCACCGGCAGCCGCCGCGCGTTGTCGAGGCCGTCCGAGGTGTCGTACACCGCCGGGCCCTCGACCGTACCGACGTGGACCTCGTCCGCGGTGACGGTGGCCACCAGGTCGCCGGGTTGTATCAGCGTGAGGAAGGCGTGCAGTTGGTACACGGACTGTCCGCGCGACTGGGTGCTGTCGTCGGGGAGTCCTTCCAGCACGGTCCGCTGGATCTCCTGCTTGGCCGTGCCCGCCGGGATGTCCGGCAGCTCCTTCCAGGACACCGAGCAGTAGCCCCGTTCCAGCCAGTCCGGCACAACGTTGCGTCCGTCGACGTTGAAGCCGCGCACCAGCCAGCCCCGCTGCTCGTGCTCGACGGCGGTGTGCCGCCACCGGCCCACCCAGGGGTCGGCGTAGAACCACACCCGCTCCCCGCTGCGCGCGTCCAGGATCCTCCGCAGCTCCAGCAGGTCGCGGTCGTCGTCGCCGGTGACCTCCGGCAGTTCGTCGGCGAACGCCCTGACGATCTCCTGCTTGTGGTGGGCGCTGGCGATCGGCTGGAAGACGTCGGGGAAGAGGCAGTAGAGCAGGACGTGGATCTGCGCGCGGCCCTTCTTGTGGCCGACGGAGCGCTGGACGTCCAGGCACTCCTCGCGGAACCGCCACGGGTCGCGCAGTACGGCGTCCCGCTCGGCGAGGGGCAGGCCCGCGAGCCGTTCCACCAGCAGGACCAGGATCTGGAACTGCGCCCAGCGGTAGTTGAGGAAGCCCTGGCCGCCGTTCAGGAACCCCGTCAGGCCCCGCTCCATGCGCTCCGGCGTCGCCAGGTGGGCGAGGCCGGCCCAGGAGAGGACCTCGCCGAGGATCTGGAGCTTCTTCCTGAGGCCGATCTGCTCGGGCTTGAGCGGGGCCATGTTCACGAAGAGCAGTTCGGCCGCCAGGACGACGGTGGCGGCCGGAGCGCCGTCGAGCTGGCGGCTCAGCTTGACCAGGAACGTGTCCGACGACTCGTCCGGCCGGTCCACGAAACGGGCGCGCAGATCGGACGCCGTCGCCTCGGTCCAGGCGTCCGTCTCCGGCGCGAACGCCGACTTCCCGCTCAGCAGCCCGTCATGGAAGACGCGCCGTACCTCCGCCGCGACCTCGGCACCCACCGGCTGGTCCGCTCCCATGCCCACCGCCCGCCCCTCTCACGTTCGAAGTGCCCACCCTAGGAGGGGCCTTGGCGCTCGTCACGTGACGGGGGCGGGTCGGCGCGGTGGCCGGGCCGGTTTCAGCTGGTGCCGCTGGAGCGGCCGAAGAACTCGATCTCGGCTATCGCGACCTGCTTCTTGGCGTCGGCGCCGTAGGCGGAGAGCAGGGTGAACCGGACGGTCTCCGCCGCGCCGACCCGGAACTTGCGGCGCTGGCCGCCGGCGCTCTGGTCGAGGGTGAGGGTCTTGGTGGAGACGGAGCCGTCGGCGGCGGTGATCTTCGCCTCGATACGGTGCGGCCGGGCCGACTCCGAGCGCTGGTCCGCGTTCTTGGAGACGCCCGGGGTGATGACCACGTCGAGCAGCCGCGTCGGCTCCTCGAAGCGGGCCTCGATCCACTCACCCTCGCCGGACTGGGTGACACCCGGGCCCCACCACGTGTTGCTGTACGTGTCGAAGGCCAGCTGCGGCTTGTGGCCGGGGAACGAGCGGGACGCCTTGAAGCTGTCCGGGACGACCGACGCGCGCTTGGCGAAGTGGTCACGGGTCGCCTGGTAGGCGTCGTCGGCCTGGAAGGCGAGGGTGACGATCAGGGTGAGGACGAGGGCGCCGACCAGCCAGCTGAGGATCTGGCCGAAGCCGCGCCGCAGCCGGGGGCGGTCGCCGGCCCACGGGGTCTCGGTGTTGCGGCCGGTCAGCACCCGGCGCCACCACGGCAGCCGGGCCGGTGCCTCCGTACGGCCGGCCATCGGCATCGCGCAGCGGGCGCAGAAGTGCCGGTCCGGCCGGGTGGGGGTCCCGCACCACGGGCAGGGCACACCGCCCTCGGTGCCGAACTCCGGCTGCGGGGCGCGCACTTGGGGGCGCTGCACATCGGGGCGGCCCGGCAGCACGGGGGCGACGGCCGGCTCCGCGGGCGCGCGGGGCTCGGGGTCGGCCACCGGGACCAGGAGGGATCGGGCGCGGTCGGCGGCGGAGGGGGAGGGGGAGGGGGAGGGAGCAGCCGCCGGGGCGGGGGAGGTGTGCGTCGGCAGGGGGGTGGTGGGGTCCTCGTCGCCGGGGTGGGGATGGGGGGCCGCCGGGGCCTGGGGCTGGGCCTGGACCTGGGGTTGGGGCTGGGTTCGGGCCTCGGGGGCGGCGGGGGCTGCCGGGGCGGTCGTCGGGTGGGGGGCGGCGGGTGCGTCCGTGCCGGCCGGCGTGCCGGGGTCCGGGTCGCGTACGCCGGTGGCGGCGGCCGGGGTCGTCACCGCCGGGGCCGTTCCCGCCTGGGCCGGGTCGTGCGCGGTGCGGGCCGTGCCGGTTCCGGCGCCCGGGTGGGCGAAGGCGTCCCAGCCGGGTTCGCCGCCGGTGGTGGGGCGGTCGGCGCCCGCCGGGGTCGGGGCGGCGGCCGCGGGGGCGGGGGCGGGGTGGTTCGGGGGCGCGTCCGGCGTGCGGGTGCCGTCGGCCGGAGCCTCGCTCGTCGCGGGTGCGGCCTCGCTCCTGGCGGCGCCGGTGCCGGACCAGCCGAGTACCGCGCCGCAGGCGTCGCAGAAGGACTGGCCGGGCTCCCCGCGGGTTCCGCATTCGGCGCAGCTCTGGGCGCGGCCGGTGCCGGGGGTCGGGCTGGTCATCTCTCGGGGATCCTTTCGGCGGCGGTCACCTGGACCGTGTACGGCATGTGGGCGGGGCGGGCGGCGGCGACGAGGCTGTCCAGCCGGTGTTCGTCCGCCGGGGTGGGGTCGGGCAGGCGCAGGGCCACGTGCAGGCGCGGGCGGGGCTCGCCCGGGACCGGTCCGAGGGGGCGGGCGTCCCAGGTGGCGGCGCCGCTCTCGGTGATCTCCGGGGTCACGCCGAAGACCAGGCGCACGGCCTCGGACAGGCCGCGCCGGGTGCCGCGTACCCGGTGCAGGTACGCGGCGGCGGCGACCGCGGCGCGCAGGCGGTCCTCCGGTTCCGTGCCGTCCGTCTCGGCGCCGACCCAGCCGGCGAGCCAGCGGGTGAAGTCCACGGGGGCCAGGGACGGCGTGAAGTAGGAGTCCAGGCAGTCGAGGACGGAGAGGATGGGGGCGAGGACGTCGTCGAGGCCGCCGACGAAGCGTTGGGCGAGGTCGTCGTCGGCGAACACGGCGGGGAGCATGGTGCCGATGGGGTGCGAGGAGCCGAGGCCGTCTATGGAGCCCCTCATATCCGGCCGCCCAGTAGCTCGGGGGCTGCTGTTGTCGGGCGGCTGCGGGTTGTGCGTGGCTGGTCGCGCAGTTCCCCGCGCCCCTTTCGGGGCTGCGCCCCGATGCGGGGCTGCGCGGCGCGATAGAGGGCCCTCACTGCTTGTCCCCGATCACGCGGACCCGGTGGTCGAACGAGAACACCAGGGACGGGGGTGAGAGGTCGATGCGGTTGGTGGGGTCGCCGCGTTTGCCGGTGAGGGGGTCGGCGGGGTGGAGCTGGACGTCGTCGACGAGTTCGACGCCGGGGACGCGCTGGAGGACGGCGAAGACCTCGCCGGACTGGACGGGGCGGCCGAAGGGCCAGCCCCGGCCGTCGGCGCCGCCGGTCAGCGGGTCGAGGTGGCGGTAGAGCGCGTCGTGGGCCTGGCGGCGGACCCGGTCGGTGTCCACGCCCCGGAAGGCGTGCAGCGTGGCGACGACCGTGACGCCCTGGTAGAAGGGCGGGCCGACGGCCAACCGCGTGCCGATCAGGCGGCGTTCGTCCAGGTGGCGGGTGATACGGCGCAACAGGGCGTCTCCGGGGACGAGTTGCTCGAAGCGCAGGCGGCCGCCCGGGTCCGGCACCGCCTGGGGCACCACCAACACCCGTACCGCGTACGCCCCGTGCTCACCCTCCTCGCCCTCCAGGCAGGTGATGCGGGCGGTCTCGGGGGCCGCGCGGCGGGCGAGCTCCTCGTAGTCGCGCAGGGTCACCGCGCGTTCCTGGGCGCGCAGGGTGATCGGCGCCCGGACCTTCGCCTCCTCCACGGTCTCCGCGTCGACACCGCCGCGCGCGGCCTCCCGGTTGACGACCTCGGAGACGTACGGCACGGAGGTGCGCAAAACCCGGATGGCGCCCCGGGCCACGTTGCCGGCCCGGCCCCCGCCGGTGCGGTAGCGCACCGCGCGGATGACGGACCCCTTGGGCGCGACGGCCCCGTACTGGCGCAGGCTGCCGTCGGGTTCCCGTACCGCCGGGCCGAAGGCGATCTCGCCGGTGGCCGGATCCAGGGTGATGTGGCGGTCGTAGGAGGTGGACGCGGCGAACGACGGGACGACATCCCAGTCGGTCCAGCCGTCGTGCTCGGCGGTCTGGAGCAGCACGGGCGGGGTGTCGCCGACCACGGGGAAGTGCGCGAGGCGCAGCCGCTGTCCGGGCAGGCCGGTGGACTCGCCGAGCGCCTCGTCGTACACGGTCTCGGCGTGGACGACGCTGGTGGTGCCCCCGATGGTGAAGGCCTCGGCGGCGCGGACGGTCGGCGAGGTGGTGTAGAAGGGCTGGCCGGGCAGGGGGTCGGTGACCCGGCAGCGCAGCCAGCCGGCCTCCTGGCCGCCGGTGCGGGACAGGGTGTGCCCGCCGGGCATGTGCAGGACGACCTCGCCCGGACGGTTCAGGCCGCCCGTGCCGTCGCGGTCGACCTCGCACTCCGTCCAGCCGTCCTCGGTCCACGCCTCCCAGACCAGCGGCGGCTGGCGGGGGTCCACGCCGACACCGTCGACCACGCTGTCCAGTTCCAGCACGACCGCGCAGTGCGGCACGGCGGCCGTCAGCCCGAACAGCATGCAGTCGCCGGGCCGCGGGGACTCGGCGAAGCACATCAGGTCCTTGCCCTCGGCGAGGTCGGAGGTCCGGTCGGCCACCGGCTCACCCGGGCGCTGGGTCACCAGATGCCGCAACGCGCAGGGCACGACGTCCAGTTCGCGCTCGGTGGTGAAGACCACCGCCTCCTCGCTCTCGGTGCGCACCGTCGCGACCTCGGTGCCCACCGGCAGCGGCACCGGCTCCTCCTGCGGCGCCGACAGCCAGAACGTCACGTCCGTGCGGGCGGCCGACGGCGGGAACAGGGTGATGCCCACCAGGTCCAGGAACGCCAGATGGTTCTTCTCCGGCACCCGGTTGAGCCGGTAGACGATCTGGTCCGCCATGTGGGCGACCGTCTCCACCAGGGTGACGCCGGGGTCGGAGACGTTGTGGTCGGTCCACTCCGGGGCCCGCTGCTGGATGTAGCGCTTGGCGTCGTCGACGAACTGCTGGAAGCGGCGGTCGTCGAGGTTCGGGGAGGGCAGGGCCATCAGCGGTCGCTTTCGGGACGGTCGGGAAAGTCGGGACGGTCGGAGCCCTCGGAACCTCCGGGGGCCAGGTCCGGCTCGTCGTGGGAGGGGATGACGTAGAACGGGAAGACCAGGCTGCGCGGGTTGTTGGTGCCCCGGATCGAGTAGCGGACGTCGATGAAGAGGACGCCCTGGTCGGCGCCCGCCGTCACCTCGACGTCGGTCACCTCGATCCGCGGCTCCCAGCGGTCGAGGCTCGCGTACACCTCGTGCTGGATCCGGCCGGCGGTGGCCTCGTTGACCGGCGCGAACACCAGGTCGTGGATGGCGCAGCCGAACTCCGGGCGCATCGGCCGCTCGCCCGGCGCGGTGGCCAGGACGAGCCGGATGGCCTCCTCGACCTCGCGCTCTCCGCTGACCAGGGCGATGCCCCCGGTGGGCCCGATGCGCAGCGGGAACGCCCAGCCGGATCCGACGAACTGCTCGGCCATCAGCGGGCCACCCCTCTTTCTGGAACGTACGACTGCTCGGCGGACGTGTGGATGTGTGGACGTGGGGAGGTGCGGACGACGGCCGTCACGGGATCGGGTACGGCTTCTTGTTGACCAGCACGATGCCCGTGATGTCGACGTTGGCCGCGCGCAGCGCCGCCTGGCCGACGGCGTTGATCTGCACGGTCCCGGCCGCGCTGAGCGTCGCGGCGCCCGCCGCGTTCATGGAGAGGGCGCCGACCGCGTTGATGTTGACGGCGCCGCCCAGCGACCTCAGGCCGACCATGCCCTGCCCCTGGAGGTTGAGGGGGCCGCCGCTGCGGATGGTCACGGACCGCAGCGCGCTCAGCGTCAGATCGGTGCCCGCCTTCACGGACACCGAGGTGCCGCCCGTGATGCTGACGGCGCCCTTGCTGTCCACCGTGATCTCGGTCTTCGTCCGGT
This sequence comes from Streptomyces sp. SP18BB07, assembly GCF_036322545.1. Classification (NCBI taxonomy): domain Bacteria; kingdom Bacillati; phylum Actinomycetota; class Actinomycetes; order Kitasatosporales; family Streptomycetaceae; genus Streptomyces; species Streptomyces sp. SP18BB07. The sequence continues at coordinate 32,727 of NZ_JAQYWT010000343.1, read as the reverse complement.
CCAGGTTGATGATCAGCCGGTCGTTGCCGCTGGCGATCCGTACGCCCTGCTTGCGCAGGCCGGTCTGCTGGCTGAGCAGGTCGACCCGGTTGCCCTCGCGGTCCGACAGGGTGTGCCGGATCGCCTTCTTCTTCACCGGGTCGTGCAGCCACACGTCCTTCACGGGCGTCGGCTTGTCGACGCCGTTGTAGAGACCGCCGATCACGAACGGGTGGTCGAGGGCGCCCCGGTCGAAGGCGACCAGCACCTCGTCGCCGACGTCGAGCGGGAAGATCCCGCCGCCGCCCTTGCCGCCCATCTGCACGGTCCGCGTCCAGTCGCTGACGTACGTGTCGTCCAGCCACGGGAACTGGAGCTTCACCCGGCCCTGCTTCAGCGGATCCTGTACGTCGGTGACCAGGGCGTTGGCCACACTCGGCAGCCGGGGCGAGGCGGAGGTGCCGCCCGAGGTCAGGCCGAACAGGGAGCGCCACTGCCGTCCGCTGACGGTCACCCAGGTCTCGTAGTGGCTGCCGTCGCCGAAGGAGTGCCGCACGGAGGTGCAGGTGTACTTGCCCTCGAACGGGGTGCCCACCTCGGTGAGCGTGACCGGCACCCCGGGCCGCAGCTTCGGGTTGCCGCGCACGGTGACCTCCAGCTCGGCGAAGGACGAGGTGATGTCGTCTGCGAGGGAGCCGGCGGCGTGCGTGACCTCGGTCTGGAGGTCGTACGGCGTGTCGGTCTCCACCAGCTTCGTGGCCTTGAAGGCGCCCGCCGCCTTCTGCGGGGTGGTGCCGATGGAGATACCGGGGTTGGCGTTGGCCGGGGTGGTCGCCGTGAGCTTCTTCTTCGTCGTGACGTTCCAGCCGCGCGCCTCGACCCGGCCGACCTGGTCGGCGGCCGTGACGGCGGCCCGGCAGCGCAGGATGTCCACCCCGGCCTGGAGCACGAACGGGCTCTTCTCGCCGGGGGTGCTCGTCGGGGGCGCGCCGGACGCCGGCTTCGGCTTGACGAACTGGAACTTCCCCTCCGAGTCCAGCGACATCACCATCTCGTTCTCGTCGGCGAGCCGCGCCAGGAAGTCCCAGTCCGTCACGTTGGACTGCGAGATGAAGTCGTAGACCGTCTTGGTGCCCTGCACCTGCCCGACCGGGATGCCGTTCATCCCGGCCAGCTTGCGGGCGATGTCGGAGGCCGTCTGATTGCGGTACGCCGCCACCCTGCGCACCCGCATCAGCCGGTGCCCCGGGTCGTAGCCGCGCACGACGGTGAAGGTGCCGGTGCCGTCGTAGTCGGTCTCCATGCCGGTGACCTCGCCGGTGAGCAGCGGGGTGCCCGCACCCTGTCCGTCGGCGACGGGCGCGATGACGACCTTGGTGCCGAACCTGACGTTCAGTTTGCCCAGCAGCAGCCCGTGCGGGTCCCGGAAGGTGAGCCGGAACGCGCCCGGCACCCCGGCCCCGAGGTCGACCCAGCCGCCGACCAGTAGATCGGCGTACTCCGTCGGCAGTTTCGCGCCGTCGAGGGTGACGTGGATGACGTTGGAGAAGGACGGCTTCACCATCAGAAACCGACCTCCTCGGCGGCCGGCAGGACGAGTTCGATGCCGGTGGGCAGCCGGGTGGGATCGTCGATGTCGTTGGCCTCCGCGATCGCCCGCCACGCGGACGCGTTGCCGTACTCCCGCCACGCCAGCGACTGCAGCGAGTCGCCCGCGACGACCCGGTGCACACTCCGCGCGGTCAGCGCGCCCGACGTCGGGTTCTGCCCCTTGGTGTTGCTGGGGATCTCGTGCAGCGACAGCCGGCAGGTGGCCCGGATCGGCACGCCGGTCGTCCCGAACAGGGAGTACGTGACGTCCACGGAACTGACGTACGCCGTGAAGCGGGCCGTCGAGAACGACCCCCACTGGAACACCACCCAGGGCGGCGACGGCTGCTTCGCCGCGAGGCTCTTGGCGGTGACCTCGCAGCACGACAGCAGCGACTCCACCTTCTTCAGCACCGTGGTGCCGCTCGGCTTGGCCGACGAGTCGAGAAAGATCTCGACGTTCATCTGCCGGGCCTCGGGCCCCATGAACTCCGGCAGGGCTCCGTCGCGCACGGCCGCGCTGATCGTGGTCTTCCACTGGGCGCCCTGGCGCAGCGTCAGCTCCGCCGGGTTGAACTCGAAGCTGAACGTCCTGATCAGACCGCCGGGGGTCGTACTCGTCCCAACTGGCGGCTCGTGGATGGCCAGGGTGGCCCGCACGAGGCTCTTGCCCGCGCCGCCCTTGCTGCCTTTCGCCATGATCCGTCCCCCGCCCTCAGTCCGTGAATCCGTGGTGCGTGATCTCCAGGACCTCGGTCGCCACGCTCGGGTTCGCCGGGTCCAGGGACGGCCCCTGCCAGCTCACCGGCAGGACGTCGATCAGGCCCCAGTGCGCCACCTCCGAGCCGTCCGCGCGCAGCGCCGCGATCTGGGCGGTCGGACGCTTCACGCCCGTCGCCACGGACGAGATCCACGCCGCGACCTTCGCCGTGTCCGGGGTGAGCGGCCTCGTCAGCCGGATGTTCGAGAACGTCACGCGCGACGGGAACTGCCAGACGAACCCGTTGTTCCCGCCCTCCTGGCGGTGCTCGATCTCCACCGTCGAGGACAGCCCCTCGCACCCGTTGAAGTAACCGAGGCTCTCGCCGTCGATCGTCAGGGTGAAGAAGATGGTGGAGCCCGGGTCGAGATCGCGGGGCATCGGGGGCCTTTCTGCGGACGGGGGTCTGTTGCGGTGGTGGTGGCAGGGGCGGGGTCAGTGGCGGGGGTCGCGGAGTTTGCCGATGCGTTCGCGGTCGAGGCGGAGTTCGGTGCGGACGAGGCGGGTGATGCGGCCGATGAGTTTGTGGGTCAGCTCGTCCAGTTGGAAGTCGGTGAGGGACCGGGGGTCGAACGGGGCTGCGCCGTCCACTGCCGAGTAGGGGGGCGGGGGGTCGGCCGACGCGGTGCGGTGAGCGGTGGCTGTGGCTGTGGCTGTGCTCGTGGCGGTGGTTGTGGTGGCGGGGCTGGGGCGGAGGGGGGTCTCCGGGGCTCGCTGGATCGGTGCGGGTGCGGGTGCGGGTGCGGGTGCGGGTGTGGGTGTGGGTGCGGCAGGGGGCGGGGTGGGTGCCTGGGGGGTGATGGGGGGTGCGGGTGGCGTGGGGGCTTGGCGTTGTACCACCGGGCGGGCGGGGAGGGGGGTCGGCTTCTGCGGTGCTCGCTGTGCCTGCGGGGGTGTCGTGGGGGAGGCGGGCTTGCCCGTGGTGAGGCGTTGTACGGCGGGGCCGGCACCGGGGGTCGCGGGGCGGCGCAGGGGTACGGCGGGCCGGGGGGCCTGACGCTGGGCTGCGGGGGGTGCGGTGGGCGCGGGCAGGGCCGAGGTGAGGGCACGGGTGGGGGTGAGGGGGCGCACGGCGGTGAGGGGTGCGGGAAGGGCGGAGGGCGCGGACAGGGCCGAGGGCGTGGATGGGGCGGACGGGGCCTTCGGCTCCGCGGGGGCCGTCGGTGCGCTGGTTCGTTCGGGTGTGTGCCGGGTCGGGGTGTGGGGCGGCTGCGGGCCGTACGTGGCTGGTCGCGCAGTTCCCCGCGCCCCTTCAGGGCGGGCCTGGGCGGGGCCGGGGGTGGTCAGGGGGACGGGTGGAGCCGCCGGTGTGGGCCCGTGCGGTGCCGTCGCTCGCTGTACGGGCGAGGGGCGGGTGCTGGGGGTCGGGCGCCCGGCCAGGGGCTTCGCGTCGTCGGGAGGGGTGGTGAGGGGGGCGCCGAGCAGGGGTCGCTGACGGGGGGTGGGAGGGGGAGTGGCGGTGGGCTGCGTCGGGGGCGCCGGGGGTGTGGGCGGCACGGGGCCCGAGGTGGGGGTGCCGAGGCCTATGCGCCGTGTGGGGGCGAGGGTGCTCCGCTGGACGGGTCCAACGGGCGTACCGGTACCGGAGGTGGGGGCCGTGGCACGGGGGTCGGTCGTCGTTCGCTGGCTGGTGTCGGCCGCGCTGCGGGTGGGCGGGGCGGCTGCGGTACGGCTGGGGGCGACCGTCGCTCGCTGCACGGGGGAGGGGTCGGTGGCCGTACGGGAGTTGACGGGGTTGTCGGGGCCGGGCGTGGCCGGTGTGGCGCTGGGGCGGATCGCTGAGCGCTGGACGTCGGCCGACGGGGTGCCCGTGCCGCCGGGAGTGATGCCGTCAGCCGTCGTGGTCCGGGGTGCGGTGGCCCCAGGGTTGCCGACACCGACACCGACACCGACACCGGCACTGGACGGGCGGCCGTCGGCCGACGTGCCACCAGGGCGGACGGTTGCTCCGCGAGCGCCGTCCGATGCCCCGGTCGCTGTCCGTTGGACGTTGAGCTCGGAGTGCCCGGGGGTGGCCGGGGTGTGGGCAGGGGTGGTGCGGGTGCCGGTGGGGTTGGCTGAGGTGGTGCGCGAGCCGGTCGCTGTCGGTTGGACGTCGGCGTCTGTGTGTTGTTGGCGGGGGGGCGTCGGGGCGTGGGCAGGGGCGGTGCGGGTGCCTGTGGGCCCGGTGGTCGCACCGGAGGCGTTGGCAGCCGTGGTGCCGGCCTCGGTCGCTGCACGCTGGACAGCGCCCTCGAAGCGTCCGGGCACGCCGGGCCCGGCCCCCGTACCGCTGGACTCACCAGACCCGGCACGGTCCCCGGCCACCGCCCGCTGGGTGGTGACTTCGCCGAGTGCGCGGGCGGCGGGGTGGGCGCCTGTGCTGGCGGGGGTGGCTGGCGTGGTGGTGGGGCCGGTGACTGTCCGTTGGACGCTGTCGTTGCCGCGTGCGGGTGCGCCGGGCCCGGTCCCTGTGCTGGCGGGGTTGGCTGGCTTGGCTTTGGGGCCGGTCGCTGTTGATTGGAGGCTGTCTTTGTCGCGCCCGGCGACGCCGGTTCCGGTGCCCGTGCTGGCGGGGGTGGCTGGCGTGGTGGTGGGGCTGGTGACTGTCGGTTGGACGCTGGATTTGCCGCGTGCGGGTGCGCCGGTTCCGGTGCCCGTGCTGGCGGGGGTGGCTGGCGTGGTGGTGGGGCCGGTGACTGTCCGTTGGACGCTGTCGTTGCCGCGTGCGGGTGCGCCGGGGCCGGTGCCCGTGCCGGTGGGGTTGACTGGCGTGGCCTTGGAGCCGGTCGCTGCTCGCTGGACGCTGGCCTCTCCGCGTCCGGGGGATGCGGGGCCTCCCCCGGGGAGGTTGGCCGTGGCGCTGGACGGGGGCGCGATACCGGCCCGGTCGCCCGCTGTGCGGCGGGGGTTCGCTGACGTGCCGGCGGAGTTGGGCACCGTGCCGGCGGAGTTGGGCACCGTACCGGCGGAGGCCGCGGTCGTACGGCCGGGGTTCGTCGTCGCGCTGGTGGGGTTCGATGCCGTACGTCCGGGGTTCGTCGTCGCGTCGGCGGGGTTCGAGGCCGTACGACCGGAGCTCGACGTCGTACTGCCGGAGCTCGACGCCGTACCACCGGAACTCGACGCCGTACGGCCCGAGTTCGCAGACACGCGGCCCGCGTTCGGTGTCGTACCGGCGGCGGTGTCGCGTGTCGCCCGCTGGATGGTGGGCGCCGAGTGACCGGGCGCGGCGGTGGTGTTGACGGAGGAGGCGGTGTCGGCTGAGCCGCCCGCAGGGCCCTCGCCCCCGACAGTCGTAGTGACAGGCGCCGTTGCCCGAGGCGTGCTGCCCGACGCGGCGACCGGACCCGTACCCGAGTCCGCCCCGCTCCCCGTGGATGCCGTACCCCCCGACGCAGCACCCGACGCCGGACCTGGTGACGCGGAGCCACCGGAAGCCGTGTGCCCGGACGAGGAGCCGTCCGCTGCCATACGCACCGGCGGCGTAGCCCCCGAGGCCGTCGGCCCAGGCACCGGACGTTCGGACGAGGCACCGCTCGCAGCCGTCGGCCCCGAGTTCGTACCCCCTGGTGCCCCAGCGGGCCCGGAAACCTGTGGTCGTGACGTCGGAAGTGTCCGGCGCTGGACGGCCGGTGCGGCGGGTGCCTTGGTCAACGGGGTTCGACGAGTGGCGTGGGGCGGTGCGGGGGTGACCCGGGGGCCGGACGGGCGCGACGGTGTGACCTCGTACGGGGCTCGCCGTACAGGCAGAGGGCCGGCGGACGTGGACGGGGAAGAAGCGGAGCCGGAGGCCGGGGCCTCTGGCTCGTCGTTCGCCACCGGCAGGGTGCGCGAAGGCAGTTCCAGGCCGGCGACGGGTACCGCCGACGTGGTGAGGACGTTCCTGACCAGACCGCCCGGCGCGCCGGGTAGCACGGCGTGGGACAGGGTCCCGGTGAAGGACGGGTTCTGCCAGGTGCTCAACCGACCGCTGAACCCGGCGTCCGCGACAGCGGCCCGCCCCCCGGTGGCCCGCTGAATCGGACCCAGCCCCTCCCAGCCACCGCCGGAAACACCCACACCGACCGAAGCCGCACCGACCCCCGAGCCGCCGCCGGCACCCGCATCGGCCCCAGCGCTCGCCTCGCGCCCGACCCCCGAGCCGCCCCCAACTCCCAAACCGGTCCCGCCACTCGCGTCACCCGGCGCGCCCACGGCACCCACGTCACCCGACGCACCCCCGGCACCCGCGTCGCCCGACGCACCCCCGCCCCGGCGCGCCGCCGACGTGGCGGCGCCCCGTAGGCGATCCATGAAGCCCACGTGTTCAGCCCTCCGACCCGCCCCGTGTCACGAGGGACGCGATCTGTTCGGTGTAGCGGCGGCGGTCGTGGTGTTCGAGGTCGAGGATCTCCTCGAAGCTCCAGTGGAAGTGGAAGGCGACGTACGCGATCTCCTCGTGCAGCCGGTCGGTCGCGTACGTCACGATTCCCCCAGGCGGCTCCCGCCGAGTTCGACCTCGAAGGGCTCGGAGCAGTGGGGGCACTCCACGGCCGCACGGGTGTGGCCCTCCGCGTTGACCTGCCGGTAGAAGTCCTGGAGGAACGCGAGGTCGGAGGCGAACATGTTCTCCACGATCCCGTCGTGGACCATCGGCAGATTGCCCAGCCGGGTGATGACCCGGCCGAGCAGCACGACCGACAGATACGCCGGGTTCTCCTGCACCCGGACGTCGCGGAGCGGGATCAACTCGTCCCGGGCGGTGGCGAGACGCATCACGCCCTCCCGGTGGACGTTCCCCGCCTCGTCGACGTAGCCGCGCGGCAGCTCGAACGGGAACTCCGTCCGCAGCCGCTGCGCCACCGGCGCGACGGCCGGGGTCGGCGCGGGAGCGGCGGCGGAGGCGGGCATGGGGGCGAAACCGGGAGCGGCCGCAGCCGCTCCCGGCCCCGCCACCTGCTCCGGAACCGCCGCTCCCGAACCCGGAACCGCCGCCCCCGTACCCGGTACGTCCACGATCGAGCCCGCGCCCGCCCTGCCAGCCGTGCGCCGCATTACTCGATGACCAGTTCTTCGAAGACGATGGTCACGGTCTCGGTGAGCGCGGACGCCTCACCCGCCTTGAGGGTGCTCGCGTCGATCTTGCTGCACCAGGCGTTGCGCATGTTGTACCGCTTCACCGGATTGTTCTGATAATCCATCATGATGATCGACGCGTTCTTCCGCGCCGAGCCCATCTGACCGTTGATCGAGTCGTTGATCCACGTGTTGAACGCGGCCGACTGGGTCATACCGCGGACCACCGTGCACTGCCCGTTCTTCTGCACACCGGGCAGAAGATTGACCTCGGGCCGGCCCTGGGCGGAGTTCTGCTGGTACGTGATGACGTCCTGTTCGAGGGTGAGGCCGCTGACCTCCGCGAGGTACTCGACCATCACCCCGTCGATCTGCAGGCCGAAATTGTGTGAAGTAAGGGCGTCACCCGGCGCGAGACTCATCTGTTCTGTGTCCTTCTAAGGGGGCAGGGGGGCAAGGGGCTTCAGCGAAAGAACGGGGGCGCGGACCGGCGACGGCCTACTCCTCCAGCTCCCCGCTGCCGCTGGAGAACTGGGCCAGCCGGAAGATCACGAACTCGGCGGGCTTCACCGGGGCGATACCGATCTCGCAGATGACCCGGCCGAGGTCGACCGACTCCGGCGGGTTGGTCTCCTCGTCGCACTTGACGTAGTACGCGTCCTCGGGCCGCTGGCCGAACAGGGCGCCCTGGCGCCACTCGTTGACGAGGAACGCGGAGACGTTGCGCCGGATCCGGGCCCACAGCGCGTGGTCGTTCGGCTCGAACACCACCCACTGGGTGCCGATCAGGATCGACTCCTCCAGGTAGTTGAAGTACCGGCGGATGTTCAGGTAGCGCCACGCCGGGTCGGACGACATGGTGCGGGCGCCCCAGACGCGGATGCCGCGGCCCGGGAAGGCACGGATGCAGTTGACGCCGATGGGGTTGAGCAGGTCCTGCTCGCCCCGGGTGATCTGGAGTTCCAGGTCCACCGCGCCGCGTACGACCTCGTTGGCGGGCGCCTTGTGTACACCGCGCTCGAAGTCGTTGCGGGCCCAGACACCGGCGACGTGGCCGCTCGGCGGGATGACACGGGACTGGCCGCTGGCCGGGTCGAAGACCTTGATCCAGGGGTAGTAGAGGGCCGCGTACTTGGAGTCGTAGCCCGCGGTCTCCTGGCGCCAGACGCGGATCTGCCGGGCGTTGAGGCCGGGCGGCGGGTCGATGACGGCGACCCGGTCGCCCATCAGCTCGCAGTGCGCGATCAGACCGAGCTGGACGGCCTTGACGGCCTCCAGGTCGATCGCGCCGCGCTGGTAGGCGGCCATCAGGTCGGGCACCGCGACCATGGAGATCTCGTCCACGGCCTCCAGGCCGCCGAAGCCGGTGCGGTCGGCGGAGTCGCCGAGGTACTCGGCCGGGCCGGGGTGGGCGTCGTCGGTGCCGGTGGGCGTGACGGCGGCCGGGGCGGCGGGGGCCGCGAGGGCGACGGTCTGGTTGTCGGGGCGGACGAGCTGCGCGGCCGGCGCCGTCTCCGTGACCGTGATGAGCTTGGAGCGCTCCTTGACCTGGGTGACGACGTAGTTGCGGCCGCCCTTCTTGGCGGTCACGTCGAAGGTCTCGACCGGCTTGTCGCCGTCCTTGACGATCAGCTTGAAGCGCTCGGCGGGACCCTCGCCCTCGGGGTCGGCGACCTCGACGCTCAGCGAACCGCCCGCGATGGCGGTCACACTGAACGTGCCCAGCTGCTTCGGCTCGCCCGGCGGGAGCGCGGCCGGCGCGGCGGACCCCGTCACGGCGGCCGGAGAGCCGGCGGACGCGCCGTCCTGGGCCGTGCCGCCGACGCGGACCACGTACGCGGCGCTGCCGCCGTTGTTGAAGAACCCGTACACCGAGTGCGCGAGGTAGTAACCGTCGGTGAACTCGCCGAACGCCGCGACGAACTGGGACCAGTTGGTCACCAGGGTCGGCTCGTTCAGCGGACCGGTCGGGGCCAGGCCGACGAAGGCGGCCACCGAGGTGCCCACACCCTCGATGGGACGCGAGCCGCTGGCCACCTCCTCGACGTAGACGCCCGGCGACAGGTAGGACGGCATGCTCTGCTCTCCTTGGGGTACGAGACAGGTCGCCTCTCACCCTCACGCGCGAAGCGCGTCGCTCGAAACGTCCCGGAGGGCCGGGACGGGGGCAGTGTCGTTGCCCGCAGGGGCACGCCCGGGGGCAATCGAGGCTCCCTCTGCCCCCTTGGCTGCCCCCGAGTACCTTCCGGGCGGGGCCCGGCCCGGTGAGCCTGGTCGACCGGAGCAGCTGTCGTCGAGCCGAGGAGAACCGGTGCGCGCGCAGAACGGAGCGGCCGACAGGGAGCGAGCCGGGCGGGAGCGGGGCCGGGCGGGAGCCGCCCGCGTGCCCGGCCGCGTGCCGCCGCAGGGACCCACCGCGACGCTCCTGGCCCTGCAACGCGCCGCGGGCAACGCGGCCGTGGCCCGCGCCGTCGAGGAGGAGCGCCACCGGCACGGCGCGGGCTGCGGCCACGACGCCCCGGTGCAGCGCTCCGCCGTGCACCAGGTTCTGAGCACCTCCGGGCAGCCCCTGGACACCGCGCTGCGCACCGAGATGGAGAGCCGGTTCGACGGCGAGGACTTCAGCGGCGTACGCGTCCACACCGACACCGTGGCGCAACGGTCCGCGGCGGAGATCGGGGCGCGGGCGTACACCTCCGGCTCCCACGTGGTGTGGGACGGCCGGGACAAGCACACCCTCGCCCATGAACTGGACCACGTCCGCCAGCAGCGGCGCGGCGCGGTGCCCGGCACCGACGACGGTTCCGGCCTGCGCGTCTCCGACCCCTCCGACTGGGCCGAGAAGGAGGCGGAGGCCACCGCCCGGCGGGTGATGGGCGGGCCCGCCTCCGTGCAGCGGGCCACCGACGGCCCGTCGCGCGCGGAAGCGCCGAGCGCGTCGGCCGAGCCTACGGTCCAGCGCGGGCCCACGGTCCAGTGCGGGCCCACGGTCCAGCGCAAGGGGCACGAGACGCTGGAGAGCGTGGCGAACGCCCCCGCGAAGACGCTGGCCGGGCGCCTCGCCGGCTGGATCAAGGTGAAGCCCGCCTCCGAGGCGGTGGCACCGGTGAAGGAGGCCGTGCTGGCCTACGACCGGTCCACGGTCCGCGACCCGATGCGGTGCCTGACCCAGCTGGCGGACCTCCAGATGCTCGCCATGCCGTTGCGTGAGGGCGCGCTCCCCGGCGACCTCAACTACCTGGAGCAGGTACTCGAGGCCGTCCGCGCCGAGATGGACGTGGTGGGCGGGCAGGTCGCGCGCGACGGGAAGATGCCGGAATCGGCGGCCGCGCCGTACAAGGCCATGACCGACCGGGGCACCATGTGGAAGGACCCGCAGTTCGCGCAGAGCACCGTGAACTTCGGGATGTCCGGATCCAGTTACGTCCGGGAGATGTCGGAGATGAACCGGGCCGAGCTGACGAAGGAGATCGGCGGCGCGGGCGGCAAGGCGTGGGTCAAGGACGTCAGGGCCAAGCTGGAGAACGAGCTGGGCAACAGCGTCCTCGCCCACTACACCCAGCAGGAGCGGGCCGATGCGATGCTCGCCTCGGAGAAGAAGCTCAAGCCCAAGTCGGAGCTGGGCGACGCCGAGAACAACACCATGAACGTGGACGAGCTGGTCCTCGGCAACGACGGCTTCGTCTTCTTCTACATCGAGCCCCGGGGCAAGACGGACCGCGCCCCCCGCTTCGGCGAGATCCGGTTGGAGCTCGGCATCGACCGGCTGGTGAGCGAGGGCTGGATCATGCTGAGCGACTTCATCCAGCGCGACTACCCCAAGCTCGTCGCCCCCGCGAACCGGCCGGACCTGCCGGAGCACAAGGCGAAGTCGGGTCAGCGGGAGTTGGCGGCGAAGCAGGCCGGCCACCGGCCGGTGCGTGAGTTCAAGCGGGGACAGGTCGAGGGCGACGCCCTGACGGACATGGTCACCGCCTTCTCGCACCTCCAGGACCCCGAGGAGCAGCAGGCCCACATGTTCGCGCGGCAGCTCGCGCTCACGGTGCCGGGGGACGAGATGGTCTACGGGCCGGAGAAGGAGCTCAAACGGCCCGAACTCCTCCACAAGAACATCCTCGCCGGCTCGGACATCATCCCCGGGCTGGTCGAGCGCGCGATCGTGGAGATCATCCGGTTCGAGCAGGCCAACCCGCCGTTGGCCCAGCGGCTCAAGGCCATGGGCGGCGCCCAGCTGATGGACTTCCTGCTGCGCGACCTGCTGCGCCCGCAGGCGATGCTGCCCAACTCGGTGGACATCTCCGCCGCCACCGTCACGAAGGTCAAGGGCAAGGGCTGACCGCCGCGCCGTGAAACGGTGCCGAGGCTGCCCCTTGAGGCAGGGAAGGCTGCCCCGGCGTCTCTGACCCGCCCACGGGGCGCTGCCGTAGCGTCCCGGTGGTGAGCCTTTGGACTTCCCTCGAACCCGCCTCCGCGACCGTGGACCCGGGGAGCAGTACGACCGTACGGCTGCGGCTGCGCAACACCGGTGACGTGGTCGACGAGTACCGCTTCGAGCCGGTCGGTGACATCGCGCCGTGGACGACCGTGGAGCCGCAGACGCTCCGGTTGTACCCGGGGACGACGGGATCGGTGGAGCTGACGTTCGCGCCGCCGCGCACGCCGGACGCGACGGCCGGACCGAACGCGTACGCCGTGCGGATCCTGCCGACCGAGCACCCGGAGGCGACGACCGTCCCCGAGGGGAACCTGACGATCACGCCGTTCACGGAGGTCCGGGCGGAGCTCGTCCCGCCGACGGTCAAGGGGCGGTTCCGGGGGCGCCCGAAACTCGCCGTGGACAACCTCGGCAACACGAAGGTCACCGCGTCGGTCAGCGGCAGCGACAACGGCGACCAGCTGTCGTACGACATCCATCCGAGCAATGTGCAGATCGAGCCCGGCCGTGCCGCGTTCGTGAAGGCCACGCTGAAGCCCCGGCAGATCATCTGGTTCGGGTCCAAGGAGGAGCGGCCCTACACCTTCGCGGTGAAGCGCTCGGGGGTGACACCGCTCGACGTCGAGGGCACCTATGTGCAGCGGAGCTTCCTGCCCGGCTGGCTCGCCACCTGCCTCGGCATCTTCCTGGCGCTCGCGATCACCTTCCTGACGCTGTGGCTCGCCTACCAGCCCAGGGTGGTCAGCGCCACCACGGAGCTGCGGGAGGCCGCCGTCAGCACGCTGCCGCCCTCGCCCTCGCCGAGCCTGTCCGCCCCCGCACCGCCCACGCCCTCGCCTCCGGCCGTCTCCTCGGCGCCTCCGCAGACGGAGGAGCCCAAGGCCGACGGCGGGGGCGGCGGCGGTGACGACGGGGGCGGCGGATCCGGCGGCGGGGGCGAGGAGAAGCCGAAGAAGGCGCCGACGGCCGCGACCGCCGTACGGCAGCTGGCCGCCTCGGACCCGGGCGGCCGGCACATCTGCTACCGCGCCTTCGTGAAGGGCAAGGGCTGGACGGCCCCGGAGTGCGACGGAGACACGGCCGGCACGGTCGGCCAAGCCACGCCGCTCACCGCGCTCAACATCGCGGTGGCCGGCGTGGGCGGCACCGCCAGCGCGGCCTTCGTCCACAACCCCGGCTCGACCAACGGCCAGGGGCATTACGTCGAGCCCTGGTCGGGCGCGCCCGACGGCCTGGACAACTACATCGGTGACTCCAAGAAGGACGCCCCCGCCATGCTGGGCTTCACCATCAACGTCGACGAGGGCGCCCGCGGGGTCTGCCAGTCGGTCCACCAGAAGGACCGGGGTTGGCAGAACCTGGCCTGCGACAAACCCGGCGAGGGGGAGCACTACATCTTCGGCGGCACCCTCGACAACGGCATCTGGCTGGAAGCCGTCAAGTTCACGGTGTGACAAGGCCGTTGGGGAAGGGGCCGGGTGTCCGTCGGGGCAGCCGGTCCTGCCCCGGCGACTCCTGACCGTACGCGGGCGGTCGCGTAGCGTCCCTCCGTGAGCCTTTGGACTTCGCTCGAACCCGCCTCCGCGACCGTGGACCCGGGGAGCAGTACGACCGTACGGCTGCGGCTGCGCAACACCGGTGACGTGGTCGACGAGTACCGGTTCGAGCCGGTCGGCGACGTGGCGCCGTGGACGACCGTGGAGCCGCAGACGCTGCGGCTGTACCCGGGGACGACGGGCACGGTGGAGCTGACGTTCGCGCCGCCCCGCACCCCGGACGCGACGGCCGGGCCCAACCCGTACGCGGTGCGGATCATCCCGACGCAGCACCCGGAGGCGACGACCGTCCCCGAGGGGAACCTGACGATCACGCCGTTCACGGAGGTCCGGGCGGAACTCGTCCCGCCGACCGTGAAGGGACGCCTGCGGGGCCGCCCGCAGCTCGCCATCGACAACCTCGGCAACACGAAGGTCACCGCCGCCGTCAGCGGCAGTGACAACGGCGATCAGCTGTCGTACGACATCCATCCGAGCAATGTGCAGATCGAGCCCGGCCGTGCGGCGTTCGTGAAGGCCACGCTGAAGCCCCGGCAGATCATCTGGTTCGGGTCCAAGGAGGAGAGACCGTACGCCCTCGCCGTCCAACGGGCGGGTGTGGCGCCGCAGTCCGTCGACGGCACCTATGTCCAGCGGGGGTTCCTGCCGGGCTGGCTCGCCACCTGCCTCGGGGTGGCCGTGGCGCTGGCGATCACCTTCGTGACCCTGTGGTTCGCCTACCAGCCCAGGGTCGTCAGCGCCGCGAGCGACCTCCAGCAGGCCGGTACGACGGCCCTGCCGAGCGCCAGCCCGTCCGCGATGGCCCCCGCGCCCACCGTCTCCGCGGCGCCGCTGCCCTCCGAGACACCCGAGGCGCCCGCGCGGGAGGAGCAGCCCGAGGAGGAGGACCCGGGTTCCGGCTCCGGTTCGGGCGGGGGCTCCGGCTCCGGTTCCGGTTCCGGTTCCGGTTCCGGCGGATCGGGCTCCGGGTCGGACCAGGCACCGGACACCAAGGAGACGCCGAAGAAGAAGCCGTCCGCCGCCAAGGGGTTCGCGATCATCGGCCAGGGCTCGAACCGCTGCGTCGACGTCAAGGACGCGCAGAACGGCAAGGGCAAGGACGGCACCCCCCTCCAGATCTGGGACTGCGCCGGCTCGGCCAACCAGAAGTGGGACTTCCGGGGCGACGGCACCGTCCGCTCCCTCGGCCTGTGCATGGACGTGGCGTGGGGCTCCCGGGACGACGGCGCGGTCATCCAGCTGGCCAGGTGCAGCGGCAACCCCGCGCAGCAGTTCGTGCTCAGTGTCCACGGCGACCTGGTCAACCCGCAGGCCGACAAGTGCGTCGACGTGAAGGACAACGGCACCGGCAACGGCGCGGACCTCCAGCTGTGGACGTGCGCGGGCACCCCCAACCAGAAGTGGCGCGTGAAGTAGCCACCTACCAGTTGCCCTCGCCCGGCACCAGCCGGCCGGCCTTGCGGTACTCGCGCTCCGCGCCCTCCCGCAGATCGGCGGAGGTGACGGGCCCGCCGCGTCCGGCCGCGGCGTAGGCGGCGGTGACGACCGCGCTGCGGATGGAACCGCCGGCCAGCTCGAAGTCGCGGGCGACCGCCGCCGGATCCGTGTCGTCCGCGCGGGGCACGGCGGCCAGGCTGTGCCGCCACAGGGCCAGCCGCTGGGCGGCGTCCGGGAACGGGAAGTCGACCACCAGATCCAGCCGCCGGGTGAACGCCTCGTCGATGTTGGCCCGCAGATTCGTGGTCAGCAGGGCGATCCCGTCGAAGGACTCCAGCCGCTGGAGCAGATAGGCGCTCTCCATGTTGGCGTACTTGTCGTGCGCGTCCTTGACCTCCGAGCGCTTGCCGAACACCGCGTCCGCCTCGTCGAAGAGCAGCACGGCGTCGGTGCGGTCGGCCTCGCTGAAGATCCGCTCCAGGTTCTTCTCGGTCTCGCCCACGAACTTGTCGACGATCGAGGAGAGCTGTACGACATAGAGGTCCAGGCCGAGTTCGGCCGCCACGACCTCCGCCGACAGCGTCTTGCCGGTACCCGACTCGCCCGCGAACAGCCCGAGCACGCCACGGCCCCGGCCGCCCCCGGCGCTCAGCCGCCAGTCGCCGAGCACCCGGTCGCGATGCCGGGCGCGCAGGGCGAGTTCGCGCAGCTGGGCGAGGGGCTTGTCGGGCAGCACGAGGTCGTCCCAGCCGACGTCGGGGCGGATCCGGCGGGCGTGCCGCTCCAGCCCGGAGGCGGACTGCAGGCGCGCCGCGAGCCGCAGATGGGCCGCGGTCACCTCGGTGCCGTCGAACGCCGCGAGGTCCACGGCCGCACGCGCCGCCCGCTCGATCCGGTCACCGCCGAGCCGGTACGGGGCCACCGTGGCCGCCAGGTCGAAACCCGGCCCGTCCGCCCCGGCGCCGAGCGCCGCCGACCAGGCGTCCACCGCGCCCGCGGGCGGCCGGGGCACGTCGAGGACCAGCGGATCACGGTCGCACCACTGCGGGTCGTACGGCTGCGGGCCCACGAACAGCACGGTCACGTCGGCCGCCGTCAACGCCCGGAACAACGGCCCCGGCTTCTCCGGCAACGGCGACACCACGACCGCGCACCCGCGCAGCCGGGCCTCGCGCAGCAGGCGGGGCAGCAGCGCGGCGAGCTCGTCCTCGGCCGCCGGGGGCGTGAAGTGCAGCGCATCCACCCCGGCCGCGCGCAGGGCGGCTCCCGCGCGCAGCAGGCCGTCGCCCTCACGGTGCTCCCGCAGATGCACGGTCACCGGAGCAGCGGCGAGCCGGGCGGCCAGCCGCGCCGTGAACCCGCCGTCCTCCACGGACGCGGGCGCGGGCACGGGCGGATCCACCGCCACCGCCACCGCCGACACCGACACCGACGGCGACGGCGACGGCGACGGCGACCCGAGCGGACGGACGTGGCCGACGAGCGACGCGTCCAGCGTGTCGTCGCCGAGCAGATGGGCGACCAGCCGGTCCGGCACCCGCAACCCCCGTCCGAGGAAGGGGCGTTCGGGGTCCTCCACGGTCAGCAGCCCGAGCGCGCTCAGCGGTGCCGAGGGCATGAACCGGGCCCGGGCCCGCGCCAGGTGCACGGGCAGCCCGCACAGGTCGAGCGCGAGCCCGACGGTGGCCCGACGCCTGCTCACGTCGTCGTTGAGATACCCGTACAACTGCTCGTAGGAGCGGTCCAGATCGGGTGCCAGGGCGATGAGCAGGATCCGCGCGTCCAGCTCGGTCAGCCCCAGCCGCCCCGCGAGCGCCTCCAACGGATCGTCCGCGGCGGCCCCCCGGCCGGGTTCCGGGTCGGCGAAGACGGACGGGTGCGGCCCCGCCGACGGCTCCAGCAGATGCCGTACGCCCTCCTCGGACAGGTACAGCCCGCGCAGCGGGTCGTTCGCCGTCGGATCACCCACACCGCGCTCGGCCACCAACTCGGCCACGCGTTCCCGCAGTCGGGCGAGCCGGCTCAGGAGCCCATCGGCGTCCGCGCTGACGTGCACGGTCACCGCCGCTCCTCCCCGGTGACCGGCGCGGACGCCAACTGCCCAGGACGGTGGGCGCGTTCCTCCGAGCCCTCCAGGGAGCCGTCGATGCCGCGCACCCGGATCGCCGCCCCCTCGGTGACCGGCGGACCGGCGTCGTACTCGGGGAAGGCCGGGAACGGCGCGGTGACCACGAGGTCGAGGGACGGCTTCAGCTCGCCGCCCAGCGCGGACCAGATCTCGGCGAGGGACCGCGACTCGGTGTGCAGCCCCGCCACCGAGAGCGGCACGGACAGCCCCAGCGCGCCGAGCGCGCCCGGGAGTTCGCTCGGGGGCAGCAGCTCGCGCGGCAGCAGGTTGGCCAGCACCGCGGAGAGCAGCCGGTGTTCGTCCTGGGGCTGCTTGGTCCAGGCCGTCACCAGGTACGACAGCCGGAACCAGCGGGGCGGCTGCCGTCGGCGTACGACGATGTCGCGCTCGTCGCGGACCGGCATATGGCCGCGCTGGCGGCGCGAGACGTCCTCACGGATGTCGTACAGATAGGTGTTGACGGCGGGCGCGTTGCGCCGGGCCGCCCAGTCGCGGGTCGGGGCCTCGAAGGAGACGTCGATGCCGGAGCCGGCCAGGGCACCACCGCCGATCAGTCCCTTGAGGACCTCGTCCACCTCGTGGATCACGGTCGTGCTCTCCTGCGGTGTCGGATGATGCCTGTGCACCGATCGTGCCCCGCGCGGGCACCGCGCCTGTAGACGCGCCGGGGACGTCGGGCGGGCAGAGTGCGCTGCCCAAGTGGGCGGGTTCGGCTGCCCGTTCGATCAGATGTAGCCTTCACGGAGGGCATAGGCCACCGCGTGCGCCCGGTTGCGGAGATGCAGCCGGGTGGTGAGCCCGTGCATCACGTTCTTGACGGTGCGTTCGGAGTAGGAGAGCTTGCTCGCGATCTCGCCGGTGTCCATCCCCTCGGCCACCAGCCGCAGGACGTCGATCTCCCTCGGTACCAGGCCGGACAGCGGCGCCCCGGTGCGCCCGGCCACCGAGCGCTGCAACGTCCCCACCTGGTTGATCAGCCGGCCGAGCAGATCGGCGGGCAGGTCGCCGTCCCCGCGCGAGGCCGCGAGCACCGCCTGCGCCAGCCGGTGCGCGGTCGCCTCGTGGCGCCACACGATGGCCCCGACCCCGCACTCGATGACGTCGAGCAGCTCCGTCTCGCGGATCATGCTCACCACCAGCACGGCACGCGCCCCCTCGCTGCGCACCAGCCGGCGCAGCGCGGAGAGCAGCGGCTCGTCCGGGGTGTCACCGACGAGCACGGCCACGGTGCCCGGCCGTACCTCGGTGTCGTCCACGAGGTCGATCACCGGGTGCCCCCGCAGCTGGCTGAGCACGCCGGCGCGGGAGAGCGGGTCGAGGGTGTGGACCACGACCGGGATGCGGCGCCGGGTCTCCTGGGGCTCCGACGCGACGGCGGTCGCGGTCGCGGTCGCGGCCGTGGCCGTCGCCAGGGCCGTCGCCGTGTCCGTGGTCCGGAATGTGCTGCGCAACCGTTTCTCCCGTATGCACGAAATCGCCGCTCCTGTGAGGGGAGTGGCCGATGGGCTCGATTCACACTTCTGTGTGTCGTGTGCGCTGCGCAATCGTGGAGGACCACGAGATACACCACGAGATCACCGGGGGACCGACCACGGGACCGCCTCGGGACTCACCACGGGACCGGACACGGCGTTTTCACGCCGAGCGTCCGCGAACGGTGCACCTCGACGGCCTCTGCCCCGTCTACGGAAGCGGAAAACGACCTTCCACGAAGGAGACAGCGATGTGCCCGCCGGAACCGCTTCTCGAACGCCGTGAGGCCATGGAGCTGCTGACCGCGGAGGCAGCCCGCGCCCGGACCGGCTCGGGCCGCCTGGTGCTGCTCCGGGGCGCCACCGGCACCGGCCGCACCGCGCTCCTGGAGTCCGCCGCCGACCACGCGGCGGCGAACGGCATGCGGGTCCTGCGGGCCCGCTGCTCGCCCGAGCACAGCTCCGTACCGTTCGACACCGTGTTCCAACTCCTGGCACAGGGGCCGGAGTTCGACCAGGTCGCGGGCGAGGCGCCGGACCCGCCGGGCACCCCGCCGCACCGGGGCAGGCCCGCCCGGCTGTGGCGCCTGCTGCGTTCCTACGCGGCCGAGTCCCCCCTCCTCGTCGCCGTGGACGACGTGCACGTCGCCGACACCGCCTCCCGCCGCTGGCTCGTCGAGGCCGTCCGCCGCATCGACCGTCTGCCGGTCCTCCTGGTGGTCACCGAACGCGGCCAGTACGACATCGACCCCCCGGCGGACGGTCTCGCGCACGCCCTCTCGCCTGCCCTCGTGCACACCCGCACCCTTGCCCCGCTGAGCCCGGACGCCGCCGCACGACTGGTCCGTTCCGCCCACGCCGGTGCCCCGCCGGAATGGGTCGACGCCTGCTTACGCGCGGGCGCGGGCAACCCGCTGTTGCTGCGCGCCCTGCTGTCCGACGTCCGCACCACCGACCCCGGGGCCGTCCCGGGTGCCCTTCCGGACACCTGCGCCGCGCTCTACCCGGGCAACTACGCCGCCGCCGTGTCCTGGTGGCTCGACAGCGCCGGGCCCGCGACCGTCGAGGTCGCCCGCGCACTCGCCGCGCTGGACGACGCGGACGCCCCCGTGCCCGTCGACGCCGACCTGCTCGCCCGCACGGCCGACGTCGACCCCGCCCGCGTCCCCGGCTGGCTCACCGCGATGACCGGCCTCGGTCTGCTGCGCCCCGACGCCGAGGGCCGACCGCGCTACGCCCACCCGCTGCTGCGGGACGCCGTGCTCGGCGGCTGGGCCGGCGCCGACCGGCAGACCGCCCACCGCCGGGCCGCCGAGGCGCTGCTGCACCGCGGCGACAGCACCGCGGCCGTCGCCGGACAACTGCTGCGCTGCGGCCCCGTGGGCGAGGCCTGGGCAACCGGTGCCCTGCTCGACGCCGCCGACCTCGCCGTCCGCGCCGACCGCAGCGACGACGCCCTCGCCCTGCTGCGCCGCGCCCTCGACGAACCGATGCCGGCCGCCCGCCGCACCGTGGTCCTCACCGAACTGGGCTCCCTGGAGTACGCCACCGTACGGTCCGGCGCGGGCATCCCCCGGCTCGTCGAGGCGATGCGCCGACCGGGCCCGCCCCGCGAGCGCGTCCAGGCGGCGGTCGCCCTCGGCACCGCCCTGGCGCGGCGCGGCGAGGCCCGCGTCGCCGTCGACGTGCTGCGCGGGCTGCGCGACGAGCACCTGACGGACCACCCGGACCTGATCCGCACGGTGCAGACTGCCTCCGCGCTGCTCTCCGACCACGACCAGGGCGTACGGCAGGAGGTCTACCGCTGGCTGCGCGAGACCGCCAAGACCACCCCTCACCTGGTCGGCACCGCCGGGCAGGCCCTTCTGGTGCGTTATGAGGCCACCGCCGGGCTGACCTCGGCGGCCACCGCGATGGACCGGGTCCGGGCCCTGCTCTCCCAGCCGGTCGACCCGGCGGACGAGGTCTTCCTGCTGGGCACGGCCGCCGCGGTCGCCCAGTGGGCCGACCGGCTCGACGAGGCCGAACGGCTGGTCCACCGAGGCCTCGGCGGCCGGCGGACCTCCCTGCTGCACCCCATGCACCTGGCCCTGCGCAACGTCCGCGTCGACATCATCGCCGCGCGCGGCGCCCACGCGGAGGTCCTCGCCGACCCCGAGGTCACCCGCGCGGTCGCCGGCCGCCCCGAGTCCGCCAACGCGCTGGCCCACGCGGTCATCGCCCTCGTGGAGACCGACCGCGCCGACGAGGCCGCCCGCCTGGCCGACGGCTTCGACCTCCAGAACACCCACGACACCTGGGAGTTGAACCGCTTCCTCTACGCCCGTGGCCTCCTCCGCGCCGCCACCGGCGACCCGGCGGCCGCCCTCGACGACTTCCTGGAATGCGGCCGGCGCCAGACGGCACGGGACGTGGCGAGCCCCGTCGTCACCCCTTGGCGCACCGCCGCCGCCGAGTGCCACCTCGCCCTCGGCCGCCCCCACGAGGCCCTCGCCCTGGCCGAACGGGAACTCTCCCTGGCCACCGTCTGGAACACCCCCCGCGTCGTCGGCCGCGCCCTCACCACCCTGGCCACGGCCACCCGAGGCCGCCGGGGCCTGCAGTTGGCCGACCGGGCGGTCCACCTCCTGCGCCACGGCATCGACGACGAAGCCCGCGCGGTGCCCGAAGCCCCGGGGAGGTCCGCGGTGACGGGGCGACCCGCCGCGCACGCGACGCCGACGGTGTGGGCTGCCGAGCCGTCGGGCCTTGGTGCGGCGGTGTGGGGTGCCGCGGCGTCGGGCGGCCCGCCCGCGAGGGTGACGGCGATGCGGGGCTGGGCACTGGGCGGGGGCCCCGCGCGAGCCGTGGGCGCCTGGGCGCCGGGCGGACCGTCCGCGGTCACGTCGATCGGAGGCCGGGCCGCTCCGTCGGCCGGAGGCGGCTCTCCACTGCCGGACGGCGACCGGCCCGCCCCGCCGGTCGACGGCTGGTCCGTACGGCCGGCCACAGGCCGGGGCGTGACGCCGGGCGCGGGCAGATCCGTACGGGCGGTCGGCGGCCGGAACGCGCCGGGCGGCGGTGGGTCCGCGCCTGGCGCAAGCCGGGGCACGGCGTCGGACGGCGGCCCGGGGGCAGCGGTGCCGGACGAGGGCCCGGCGACGGAGTCGGGCGGTGGTGCGCCGGTCGAGGTGGAGTTGATACCGGCGCTCCTGGCCCAGGGGCGGGGGCTCGCCGCCGCCGGGGAACGGGCGCGGGCCCGTGACGCCTTCCGGGAGGCGGCCGAACGCGCCGAACGCCTGGGCGCGCACCGCCTGCGCGCGATCGCGGAGTCGGCGCTGCGCGAGGGCGGGGCCCGCCGCGCCACGACTCCCCTCACCGGCCCGGCCGCCCTGACCGCCGGCGAGCGCCGTATCGCCGAACTCGCCGCCCAGAACCGCACGAACACCGAGATAGGAGAGCTCCTCCACCTGGCCCGCCGCACCGTCGAGACCCACCTGACCAGCACCTACCGCAAGCTCGGCATCCGCCGCAGATCAGAACTCGGCGCGGCCCTCGCCGGCAGCGGGGACACCCCCTGACCGCCCGGGGAGGGTTCGTCCGTCGTTCGTGCCGAAATCGGCACCGAGTTCCCTGAACCGGAGGCTCGTCGGATGCGTAGGAAAACCGGGAGCACCCACGCGTAGCCGACACACCCGAGGAGTACCCATGAGCAGCCCGCCGCGCCTGAACGACTGGCTGACGTCACGCCAGCCCCTCGTCCTGGGCCTGTTCCGCATCGTCCTGGGCGTGCTGTTCGCCAGCGAGGGCGCGGCCACGGTCTTCGGAATCCTGGACCGCAAGGCGAGCCCGGTCGGCGACTGGCCCTTCTGGTACGCCGGGGTCATCGAGCTGGCCTGCGGCATCCTCGTCCTCCTCGGCGTGGCGACGCGCGGCGCCGCGTTCCTCAGCTCCGGCATCATGGCCTTCGCCTACTTCACCGAACACCAGAAGGACGGCCTCTTCCCCCTCCAGAACGGCGGCCTCGCCCCCGTCCTGTTCTGCTGGGGCTTCCTCCTCCTGGTCTTCGCCGGCCCCGGCGCCCTCTCCCTTGCGGGCCTCACCAACCGCGAGGCGCCCACCCACCGCGCCGCCGAGCCACCCCGGGCGACGGCGCCCTGACCCCCACGTTCGCCGCACAGGCGCGTCCCGCAACAGGGCCCGCGAGCGGGGCTATCGTGCGACGGACCCTCGCTGCCGCCACTGCCCCGCCGCCGCGAGGAGGCACCCGATGGGCGCTCGTTCGTTCATGCTCGCGACCCGGACACCGATGTCGCGCGACGGCTTCGACACCTGGCTGCGCACCCCGCTGCCGGACCTCGACGTCATCGCGAACCCGTCGGCGATGTACGCGGGTTGGGCGCTCGACGGCGCCGAACCGGACTGGGACCTGACCGGGGTCGCCGCCCACTGTCCGTCGGCCCTGGCCGGCCTCCGCACCGACCGGACGAAGACCCCGCTGGCCCTGCTCGCACCCCGCGCCGCCCAGGGCTTCACACTGCTGCGCCACCGTGACGAAGCGCTGGAGGTCTGTCCCTATGACCACCACGGCGACGAGACCGGCACCCTGACGTCGCTGCTGATGCCGGCCGGGGCGGGCCGCCTCGCCCGGCCCGGCACCGAGGCACCGGTCCTGTACTGGGGCGGCGACGTCCACCCCGGCCTCCCGATGCCCGGCGACGAGCCCCACGCGGTCATGCTCGTCACCCCGACCGGGGCACGCTTCGTCGACACCTACCCGCTCGACACCCTGATCGCGGCCCTGACGCCGATCGAGACCGACTTCCTCGCGGCGACCGTCCCCGGCGACGACGGAAACCCCGCCCCGGACGCCCCCGCCCTGCTCGACCCCGCCCTGCGCGCCCGGCCGGCCCCCACCGAGCCGACCGAACACCCCTGCGGGCCTCTCCTGCCCGCGTCAGAGCCCCCCGCCTGTCCGTGAGTCGCCCTGAGCCGCCGACGCCCCGCGCGCACAGGCGCGGAGCACGGACGCGCCGACCGGGGTGAGGGTGTGCAGCACCGTCGTCGCGTGCCGACTGCTGGTGATCAGGCCCGCGTCCCGCAGCGCGCTGGCGTGTCGGCTGGCCGACGACGCGGACACCCCGGCGGCCCGTGCGATCTCCCCGGTCGTGGCCCCGGCCGCCGAGGCCCACAGGGCGGTGGCACGGGTCTGCCCGAGCAGGGTGGTCAGGGACGCCTCGGGGGAGTCGTCCAGGACGCGCCGTACCTGCGGTGACGAGGCCGACGGCTGCTCGTGCAGCAGCGGGTACATCAGCACCTGCGGCAGCTCGGGGTCGGCGAGACCGACCGGGCGTTGCCAGCAGAAGTACGACGGGACGAAGAGCATGCCGCGGCCGTCCAGGTGCAGATCGCGGTCCACGGCGGGGTGGTAGTCGACGCGCAGGACGGGGGCCTCCCAGCACATGGTGGGGCCGAGACCGGCCAGCATGCCCTCGACACCGCCGTCCAGCAGCCCGCGGCACCGCATCGCCCGCTCGGTCTCGATGCGGGACTGCATCTGTTCCCCGTACGGGGCGACGGCGACCTCGTAGTAGGCGCGCAGCACCCGCACGAGCTCCTGGCGAGGCCGTGCCTCGGCTAATCGCGGGGCCCATGACGGGGCTCCGACGACGCGGTCGAGCATGTCCATTTCCTCCAGGACACGGCTCGCCGGCGTGGCCAGAACGGCCTCCAGCCCGGCGTCGAAACCGTCGGACGCCTCGAACGGGGTGAGGAAATCCGGGAAGTAGGAGGCCCTCGGGAGCAGCGGCAGCAGCACGGTGTGCAGAGCACGATCGAGTTTCTTCTCCCGCAGCCGGTGGCGGACGGTGCGGAACCACTCCGCGTAGGCCCAGCGGCCCCGCCGGGTCTGGAAACGGTGCAGGCTGGCGACGATCTCCCAGAACGGATTAGGAGTCGCGGACAAGCGAGTTCTGGCCAGATCGGCGTCGCTGAAATGTATGCGGAGCATCTCGTTCTCCCCCGATGAGCTCAGCTTTTGCGGTCAGCCGCAACAGCATGGCTCGGTGTCAACTTCTCCGCAATGGTGGAACACGAGGATCGAGCCGTGGACGCGCATTGTGGCTCGATCAGGCACGCACGGATATCGGCCCACTGCGAGGGGAAGATCAATTGAACAAGGTGACCAAGCGGATTCTGGCCATCGCGGCGGGAGTGATTCTGCCGGTGGGCGGGCTGGCGGGCACGGCCACGGCCAGTTCGGCGAGCGATTCGGTCAAGAGCACCGCTTACGTCTCGACCGCGGCACCGGCCGGCGAGAACGCGATCACCGCGGCACCGCCCGGATGCACGGCGACGAACGTGTGCTTCTGGAACGGCACCAATTACTCGGACGGCCCGGGAAGACTGTCCGGGTCGAACGCGAACTGGACCGCGTTCTCGCACTCCAGCTGTCCGACCGGCACCTGGAACGACTGCGCCTCCTCGGTCTACAACAACGGGACCAGCTGTAGCGCCGTTCTGTGGACCACCGCGAACTACGGCGGGTCCCGGCTCACGCTCGGCCGCGGTGCGGGCCAGACGGCTCTGAGCTCCACGATGAACAACGCCATATCGTCCAACAACTGGAGCTGCTGAGCCGGTCGATCACGAGGGGCTGGCGTCCGGGAGCGCCGATTCACGGACACCAGCCCCTGCTCACCTGCGAGCCCGCACCGACCACTTACTGAGGGGCACCCGGATGGCACGCGGCCAGAGATCTGGTGGTGGCGTTTCGATTTCCTGCGCGCTGGCGGGATTTCTCCTGCTCACGGCATGTGGAGTGTCCGCGCCGGACGCCGCGGACGCCACGGACGACGAGGGCGGGACGATCGGCCTCACCTCGGCCGAGCTCGATCTGCTCACCCGATCCGGCTCCTACGTCCAGGGCGAACGCGCGCTGCGCAGGGCCGAATCGGAACTCATCACGGTCTGCATGGCGGACAAGGGTTTCCCGTACCGGGCCGGGACATCCGCGTCCGCACCCATGTCCTTCGAGGATCAACTGCTCGGCATGGACGAGCGGCGGAGCCGAGGGTACGGCCTCTACGCACAGTTTGTGGATTCTCCGGGATCCGGAGAGCAGCGGGAGGGCGGCGAGCCCCTCCCGCCAGGGATGGAGAATGACGCCTATGTGGCCCGGTTGCCCGAGGCGGAAGCGGAAAAGTATGTGCACGCGCTGCGCGGAAATGCCTCCGACCGCCGTGAGATGCGGCTCCCGGACGACCAGAAGATCACTTTTTCGGGTAAAGGGTGCGAGGCGGTGAGCCGGGAGAAACTGTACGGAAGTCTGGACGACTGGGCGGCCTCCGAACATGTTCCGCAGATCCTCAACAACTCGCTCACGGACCGTGTGACAGCGGATCCCGCGTACGCGGCCGTCATGCGGAAATGGAAAGAGTGCATGGCCGCGAAGGGATACTCCTACAAGGATCCCGAGGACGCGTACCGGAAACTCAGGGACGAGTACGGGGAGCGGGGCGCCACCCAGGACATGCGAAAGCGGGAGATCGAGGTGGCGACGGACGACGGCACCTGCGCCCGGCAGACGCACGTCCCGAACACCGTCCTTTCTCTCAGAAGGCAGTACGCGAAATCCCTGCCCGCCACCGACAAACGCGATCTCCGCCAACTCGCCGACATTTGGAAGGCCGCTGCCACACAGGCCCGCAAGCTGACCGAGTGAGAGGAAGCCCTGGGGCGCTCGTTTCGCTGGGCGGCCCGGCGACCGGGTCGGCCGCAGCCGACACCGAAGCCGTGGCGCCGCCAACCGGATCCAAGGTCTCCCTGTCCCTGGGGTCGGCACTCGTGAATCCGCCGAGCACGCAGCGCGTCTCCTCCAGCAGTTGGCGCTGCTGAGGACCACGCGCCCCCTCAGCACTCGATGATGTTCACCGCGAGCCCGCCCCGCGCGGTCTCCTTGTACTTGACGCTCATGTCGGCGCTAGCGGCTGCCAGGTCCTTGACCTGAGGATTCAAGGGGGTTTTCTTGTTCCACTCGGCTCCTGGGGATTTCTCGGGGATAATCCTCAGTTGATCTTGGTCCAGCCATGCATCCATCGCGGCCAAGCCGCGCCTACCGGCGCCGGGCATGAAGGTCGTGGGGTGCGTCCCGGTGGCGTGGGCGAGATCCACGGCGCCTTGCCGGCCGGGTCGGTGACGGCCTAAACGTTCACCCCGTGGCGGCGGTGCTCGGCCGAGTGGTCGGCGTGGGCGGTGCCGGCGGATATCCCGAAGCTGTTGCGTGATCCGCGCCAGGCTGTCGTGGCGGCGCAGGTACACAAGAGCGACCAGCGCATGCGGCAGGTCGAGTGCGGCAGGACAGGGTACCAACAGGGCTCCTGCGCCGCTGGGTTGAGACTTCGAACACCTCCCTCGACGGCGCGGGAGCCCTGTGCGTCGCGCACCCCCTCACCCACACCGCCGACGTCACCCGACCAGAGGCCGCGTCGAAAACCCTCACTGTCAATTATGAAAGTTTTGAGACCGATTCGGCAGGATCCCGTGAAACTCCTGCACGGTAAATTACTGTGCGGCCGGTTTCCGATTACGAAACTTATATCGGTTTGCCGGGAGCGGCCTGGGGCATTCGGTGCTGTGGTTTCCAGCAACAACCGGCCGGCGGGTCGGCCACAGGCTGCTCACCGGTGCGCCGACACGTCGGCACAGGGCTGGGGCGGCCCGTTCGGGCCCGACACAGAATTCCATGCACACGCAAATTGGAGAGCTCTGTGAGCGAGAGGAAAGTGCGGACCCCTACTACTCCAGGCGGCCTGGTGGATCCATTCCGTAACCGGGGCGTGGCGTTTACGCAGGCGGAGCGGGACGAGTTGGGCTTGACCGGGCGGTTGCCGTCTGGGGTGTTGACGCTGGAGCAGCAGGCCAAGCGCGCTTACCAGCAGTTGCAGGCACAAGACACCGACCTGGCCAAGAACGTGTACTTGGAGCAGTTGCACGACCGTAACGAGACCTTGTACTACAAGGTGCTCACTGATCACCTCGTGGAGCTGTTGCCGATCGTGTACGACCCCACGGTCGGCGAGGCGATCGAGAAGTACTCCTCCGAGTACCGCCGCCCGCGAGGCGTCTTCCTGTCCATCGACCGGCCGGATGACATCGAGAAGTCCTTCGCCACGCTTCAGCTCGGGCCTCAGGACGTGGACCTGATCGTGTGCACCGACGCCGAGGAGATCCTGGGTATCGGGGACTGGGGCGTAGGCGGGATCCAGATCTCGGTGGGCAAACTCGCGGTCTACACCGCGGCGGCCGGTGTCGACCCGCGGCGTGTCATCCCCGTGTCACTGGACGTCGGCACGGACCGTGAGGCGCTGCTGAACGACCCGCTTTACCTGGGCACCCGGCACCCCAGGGTCCGCGGCGCCGACTACGACGCGTTCATCGAGAAGTACCTGGAGACCGTGTCGTCGATGTTCCCTGGCGCGTTGCTGCACTTCGAGGACTTCGGCCCCAGTAACGCCCGGCGGATCCTCGACACCTACGGCGGCACTTACCGGATCTTCAACGACGACATGCAAGGGACCGGTGCCATCACCCTGGCTGCCGCGTTGTCGGCCATCAAGGTCAGTGGCGTGCCGATGCGGGACCAGAAGCTGGTCGTCTTCGGTGCCGGCACGGCGGGGGTGGGCATCGCCGACCAGTTGCGCGAGGCGATGATCCGCGACGGCGCGGATCCTGGTCAGGCCACCGCACAGGTGTGGCTGATCGACAAGCATGGGCTGCTCACCCAGGACATGACCGACCTGCGGGACTACCAGCAGCCGTACGCACGCGATCCCGCGGACGTCGCGGACTGGGCCAAAGACGACGGCGCCATCTCGCTGTTGGAAACCGTCCGGCGGGCCGAGCCGACCATCCTGCTGGGGACATCCACGGTGCACGGGGCGTTCACCCGCGAGGTCGTCGAGGCCATGACCGCAGCCACCGAGCGGCCGATCATCTTCCCGCTCTCCAACCCCACCTCCCGCATCGAGGCCATGCCCGCCGACGTCATCGCCTGGTCCGGGGGCAAAGCGCTGGTGACCACCGGTATCCCCGTCCCGCCCGTGGAGCACGACGGCGTGACCTACGAGATCGGGCAGGCCAACAACGCGCTGCTGTACCCGGGGCTGGGCCTGGGCACCATCGTCTCCGGGGCGTCCGAGGTGACCGCGGGCATGCTGCTCGCCGCCGCGCAGGCCATCGCCGACCAGGTCCACCCGACCGGACCGGGCGACTGCCTGCTGCCGCCCGTGGAAAACCTCCGGGAGTCCTCGGCGCTCACCGCGACGGCCGTGGTCGAGGCTGCGGTCGACGAGGGCGTGGCCACCGTCAAGCCGACCGACCCCGGCCAGGCCGTCCGGGAGGCCATGTGGGAACCGGTTTACGGGGACGGAGTGACGTCATGACCGCGCACCACAACGGCGGCGATCAGGCCGGAGAGGACCAGGCCCCGAAGATCCTCGACATCCCCGTCGGCCTGGACGCGACCGGCACCCGGCAAGAGACCGATTCCATGGGCACCATCGACGTTCCCGCCGACCGCTATTGGGGGGCGCAGACCCAGCGTTCCCTGATTCACTTCTCCATCGGGGACGACCGGATGCCCAAGGCCGTCTACCGTGCCTACGGCTACGTGAAGCAGGCTGCCGCGATCGTCAACGGGCGTGGCGGTCGGCTGCCGGCCTGGAAGGCCGACCTGATCGAGAAAGTCGCCGACGAGGTCATCGCGGGCAAGCTCGACGACCACTTCCCGCTTTACGTGTGGCAGACAGGGTCCGGAACCCAGTCCAACATGAACGTCAACGAGGTGATCAGCAACCGGGCGATCCAGTTGGCAGGTGGCGAGCTGGGCAGCAAGTCCCCGATCCACCCCAACGACCACATCAACATGGGCCAGTCCTCCAACGACACCTTCCCCACCGCCATGCACATCGCCGCGGTCAAGGCGGTCCACGAGCACCTGCTGCCCAGTGTGCAGGCGCTGCGACAGGCCATCGAGGCCAAGGCCGAGCAGTGGCAGGATGTGGTGAAGATCGGCCGCACCCACCTGGAGGATGCGGTCCCGCTCACCGTCGGGCAGGAGTGGTCCGGCTACGCCCACCAGTTGGCCCAAGCCATCGACCGCGTCACCGACTCCGCCCAGGGTCTGTGCGAGCTCGCCGCGGGCGGCACAGCGGTCGGCACCGGACTCAACGCCCCGTCCGGCTTCGGCGCACAGGTCGCTGCCGAGATCGCCTCCGCGACCGGCTACCCGTTCACCACGGCCGCCAACAAGTTCGCCGCCCAGGGTGGCCTGGACGCCATGGCCGGCGCCTCCGCCGGGCTGCGGGCCCTTGCCGTGCCACTGATGAAGATCGCCAATGACATCCGGTGGCTGGCCTCCGGCCCCCGCTGCGGGCTGGGTGAGCTGATCCTCCCTGCCAACGAGCCAGGCTCCTCGATCATGCCGGGCAAGGTCAACCCGACCCAGTGCGAGGCGATGGTCATGGTCTGCATCCAGGTGCTGTGCGAGGACACCGCCATCGCCTTTGCCGGCTCTCAGGGCAACTTCGAACTCAACGCCATGCGACCGGTGATCATCAACAACTTCCTGCACGCAGCCACCATCCTCGCTGACGCGTGCACCAAGCTGCGTGAGTACTGCATCGAGAGCACCCAGCTCAGCCGCGGCCAGATCGACGACTACGTCGACCGGTCACTCATGCTGGTCACCGCCCTCTCTCCCGTCATCGGCTACGACAAAGCCTCCGCGATCGCCCACAAGGCCAGCGAAGAGGGAACCACTCTGCGCGAGGCGGCATTGGCCTCCGGTGACATCGATGCCGAGGCATTCGACCGCATCGTCGATCCAGCCGCCATGGTCGGCTTGACCCAACGGCAAGGATGAGGCAGCTGGACTCCGCGTCGCCCTCGCCGAGACCCTGCCGTCCTCGTCGAGGGCGAGCCGACGCTGGTGGAGGAAAACACTGAGGTCCTGGTCGAAGTCCAGGAAAAGGGCTTTCCCCGACCAGCAGGCCGTGGCCGGGCTGGGGAGCGCTGGTCCCGGCTGACGGTCCACTCAGTGAGGGTTTTCGACGTGGCCTCTGGTCGGGTGACGTACCCGACCATGATCTCGTCCGTGGACCGGCCGGTGCGGCGGGCCAGGTTACGCAGGTCGTTGTGGACGCGGCCGGCGGTGGTGTCGCGTGTGGGGTTGGCCATCAGACGAGCACCGCCTCTACGGCGGGGCGGATGACGGAGAGGGCGCCCAACTCGCGTGCGATGCGCTGGAGTTCGCTGACACCGCTGCGTCCGTCTCGGCGCAGGTAGCGGCCGAGTGCGAAGGGCGTCGAGGCGTACTGCGCCGCCACGGTCGGCGGGTACGAGATCGTGGGGCGGCGTGTTCCGGCGCGGCACGGCGATGCGTACCGCTGTCTGCCCGCCGATACACCCCCACGGGACAGCTCGTCCGTCTCTCCCTCCGCCACCAAGGACGCCAGATCACGAGGGGAGAGCAGGGCCGGCCGCTGCTCCAGACGCGAGTTCTCCGAAGCACTCATGTATCGACCTGTACCCCTCAGGTGAGATCAGGGGATCGATTTGATACGTTCTGGCGACGGTCGGCGGGGGACTTTCCGCCGTGTAGGCAGGGAAGGCCCTGACCGCACTGAAAGACAGGAACGTGCTGTTCAGGGCTTACTTCCTCAGCACTCGATGATGTTCACAGCCAAGCCGCCCCGTGCCGTCTCCTTGTACTTGACACTCATGTCGGCGCCGGTGTCCTTCATCGTCTTGATGACCTTGTCGAGGGACACCTTGTGGGTGCCGTCGCCGCGCATCGCCATCCGGGCCGCCGTGACGGCCTTCACCGCCGCCATGCCGTTGCGTTCGATGCAGGGGATCTGGACGAGGCCGCCGACGGGGTCGCAGGTGAGGCCGAGGTTGTGTTCCATGCCGATCTCGGCCGCGTTCTCGACCTGTTCGGGGGAGCCGCCCAACACCTCCGCCAGCGCGCCCGCCGCCATGGAACAGGCCGAGCCGACCTCGCCCTGGCAGCCGACCTCGGCGCCGGAGATGGAGGCGTTCTCCTTGAAGAGCATGCCGATCGCGCCGGCCGCGAGCAGGAACCGCACGACGCCGTCCTCGTCCGCGCCGGGCACGAAGTTGATGTAGTAGTGCAGGACGGCGGGGATGATGCCGGCCGCGCCGTTCGTCGGCGCGGTGACCACGCGGCCGCCGGCGGCGTTCTCCTCGTTCACGGCCATCGCGTAGAGCGTGATCCACTCCATCGCGTGGGCCAACGGGTCGCCCTCGGCGCGCAGTTGACGGGCAGAGACGGCAGCCCGACGGCGGACCTTCAGACCGCCGGGGAGGATGCCCTCACGGGTCATGCCCCGGGAGACGCAGGCCTGCATCACCCCCCAGATGTCCAGGAGTCCGGAGCGGATCTCTTCCTCCGTGCGCCAGGCCCGCTCGTTCTCCAGCATCAGCGCGGAGATGGACAGGCCCGTCTCCCGCGTCAGGCGCAGCAGTTCGTCGCCCGTGCGGAAGGGGTACTTCAGGACCGTGTCGTCGAGTTTGATGCGGTCCGCTCCGACCGCCTCCTCGTCGACGACGAAGCCGCCGCCCACCGAGTAGTAGGTCTTGGACAGGAGTTCGGTGCCGTCCGCGTCGTGGGCCCACATCGTCATGCCGTTGGCGTGGTAGGGCAGCGTCTCGCGCCGGTGCAGGATCAGGTCCTCGTCGAAGGCGAAGGGGATCTCGTGGTCGTCGAGGAGGCGGATGCGCCCCGATGTCCTGATCGCCTCCACCCGGCCGTCGGCCGACTCGACGTCCACCGTGCGCGGTGAGGCGCCCTCCAGACCCAGTAGCACCGCCTTGGGGGTGCCGTGGCCGTGGCCGGTCGCGCCCAGCGAGCCGTACAGCTCGACGCGCACCGAGGCGACGCCCGGGAGCAGTTCCTCGTTGCGCAGGCGGCGGGCGAACATCCGGGCGGCCCGCATCGGGCCGACCGTGTGGGAGCTGGACGGGCCGATGCCGATCGAGAACAGGTCGAAGACCGAGATGGCCACGGTGACTCCTCAGAACGGGGGAGGGTTGTGCAGGGGGTGGGGCACCGCGCTCACTCCCCAGTGTGCGCGGTACCCCGGAAAAGCGGGACTACGGACCGGTGAACCCCGGGTTACTTCCCCAGCCCCGGGTACAGCGGGTGCTTGTCGGCGAGTGCCTTGACCCGGGTCTTGAGGGCCTCGGCGTCGTAGGCCGGCTTGAGGGCCTCGGCGATGACGTCGGCGACCTCGGTGAAGTCCTCGGCGGTGAAGCCGCGGGTGGCCAGGGCG